>CAYUET010000001.1:0-273760 GCA_964443875.1 uncultured bacterium
CGGGTTTTATCAAACACCATGCACTCGTTCAAGATGTCCGCTGCCGGACGCTTACCCTCATAGCCTATATTATTTATCTGCTTCAGAAGTCTTATTTAGAGGCCTGGCGGATCCATGAGGCAAAAAAAATACTGGAAACAGAGGTCCAGGAACGCAAAAAGACTGAAACTAAGCTCCAGGAGACTTTATCACGGCTGGATATGGCTGCAAAAGCAGGTGGGATCGGTGTCTGGAGGCTGGATCTTGTGACAAACGTTTTGACTTTAAATGAGACAATATACGATCTTTTTAATATTCCTCCTGATTTCAAACTGAATTATGAGACCTGGATGAATGCACTTCATCCGGATGATATAGAGGCGACTCTGGCTCTCTTCCAGAATGCGATTAAAGGTAAAGCAGTATTTAAGACAGAGTTTCGTGTTATTTTTTCTGAAACAGGCATGCTCCGCTATCTTGGAGTTGCTGCCAGAGTGGAAAGGGATTCTTCGGGAAAGCCCCTTCGCATGAACGGCATTTCCTGGGATCTTACTGCACTCAAGAAGGCCGAAGAAAATATGAAAAGAAGTGAATCTCAGGTTCGTCTTTTGCTTAATTCAACGGCAGAGGCAATTTATGGGATTGATCTTCAGGGAAACTGTACATTTGCCAATCATTCCTGCCTCAGGATGGTTGGATCCCATGACATTTCGCAGGTACTGGGTAGGAATATGCACGACCTCATTCATCACTCTTATGCGGATGGACGTCTGATGCCTGTTGAAATCTGCAGAATTTATAAAGCCTTCAGGGAGGGTAAGGGAGAACATGTTGATGATGAAGTTTTATGGAGAGCAGACGGCACTTTCTTTCCAGCAGAATACTGGTCCTTCCCTCAGATTGAGAACGGCAAGGTAGTAGGCGCGGTTGTTACGTTTAATGATATTACTGAACGCAAAGAGGCTGAGGATGCCCTGATTGCAAGCCATAAACAGTATCAGGATTTAGTGGAAAGTTTGCATGACTGGGTCTGGGAGGTTGATTTGCATGGATATTATACTTATGTGAGTCCTCAGGTAAAAAATATTCTTGGCTATGAACCTTATGAAATTCTTGGAAAATCAATGTATGACCTGATGCCGCCGGAGGAAAAAAAACGTGTTTCAGAAATTTTTACCCTTATGCTCAATGAAGAAAAACCGATTTTTGAATTGGAGAATATTAATTTGCATAAAGATGGACATAGTGTCCTTTTGGAAACCAACGGATTTCCTTTTTATGACACGAAAGAGAATTTAAAAGGTTACCGGGGGGCGGATAGGGATATCACAAAGCGAAAAGAAATAGAAACTGAACTGCGTCAGAGTGAGGAGAAATTTGCCAGTGCTTTTCATACTTCTCCTTATGCTATCATTATTTCACGAATAGACGACGGCACTTTTCTGGAAGTTAATGATTCTTTTGAATTGTTGACAGGTTTATCCCGGGCTGAAGTGATTAACCAGACATCCATTCATTTGAAGCTATGGGTGAATGATAAAGACAGGGAAGAGGTGGTTTCCTCGCTTCGTGAAGGTTTACCGGTAATTGACCGGGAGTTTCTGTTCAGAAAGAAAAATGGTGAGATTTTAACGGGCCTTTATTCTTCCCAGATCATTCAATTAATTCAGGGAAATTGTATTTTATCCAGTATTAACGACATTACTGACCGGAAGAAAATGGAAGAGGATTTGCGTGAAAACCGACGCTTCCTTTCTGAGTTGATTGAACACAGCGGTACTCTTATTTGTGTCAAAGACAGGGAGGGACGCTATGAACTCGTCAACAGCAAGTGGGAAGAAATAACCGGATTTAAACGTGAAAATACGCTTGGCAGAACCGATGAAGAATTGTTTCCCGGGATTCCCGGAAAACAATTCCGGCAGAATGATCTGGAAGTGATGAAATCAGGATCTGTTTTGGAAAAGGAAGAGATTCTGGAAAATGAGCATGGAAAACGTTTTTTTATTTCCATCAAATTTCCTCTCAAAGGAGATAAAGGAGAGATCAAGGGCGTATGTGCGATGATTACTGAAATTACTGAACGCAAATATACCGAAAAATTACTGAGTTTGGAAAGGCAGCGGCTTTCTTTTATTATTGAAGGAACTCATCTGGGTACCTGGGAATGGAACATCCAAACCGGGAAAATTATTGTCAATGAGCGGTTGGCTGGGATGATCGGATATAGCCTGGAAGAGGTTGCTCCGGTTACAATCGTCGTGCTGAAAAGGTTTATTCATCCTGAGGATTTAAAAGTTTCAGATGATTTGATTGAAAAACATTTAAATAAAGAACTGGATTATTATGAATGTGAAGTGCGTATGCAGCATAAAAACGGGAGCTGGATCTGGGTTCTTCAAAGAGGAAAGGTTTCTACCTGGGATAATAACGGGAAGCCTCTTGTCATGTCCGGGACTCATCTGGATATCACGGAAAGAAAAAATTCGGAAGAGAAAATTCTGCATATGGCAACCCATGACGGACTTACGGATCTTCCTGGTTTAAGGCTGGTTCGGGACCGGATTTTGATGGCCATGAATACGGCCCGGCGCTATAAAAGCGGGGCTGCCGTGATGTTCATTGATCTTGACGGTTTCAAGGAAGTCAATGATACCTTCGGCCATGATGTCGGTGATGAGGTGCTTCGTGAAGTCGCAAGACGTCTGCATTCCTCTGTTCGTGAAACCGATACGGTTGCACGTATCGGAGGAGATGAGTTTTTGATTGTCTTAACCGAATTGAAAATTTCTAAAAATGCATCGATCATTGCTGAAAAAATACTTCAGAGTGTATCAAAGCCTATTCTGATAGGCAAGCACACTGCTTCAGTAAATGCAAGCATAGGAATAGCGTTTTTCCCTCATGATGCCGATAATGTCGATTCTCTGATCAAGCTTGCGGATGAAGCCATGTATGAAACTAAAAAATCAGGAAAAAACGGATATGGCTTTGCGAAAATTGTTTCAAGATGAGGTGTTTTTACAGTAATATTTGTATGTTAATTAACATCTGAGGAATATTGGGTTAACATTATTGCAGAACAGGCATTATTGAATGTTGAATATTCTTAAAAATATGAAACTCAGCATCAACATATCCCTTTTAGGGATATTCAGTGTTCTGATAACGGCCATTCCGCTTGTTGGGCTTGCGGTATGGCAGAGCGGACAGTACAACAAACTGGCTCAAAATGAAATCGACATACTGATTAATTCTGATCTGGATCACATTACCCAGGGTGTTTACAACCTTGTCAAGACTGAGAATGAAGCTGTTCAGCAGCAGGTGGATTACAATCTGAATGTCGCACGGCATGTTCTTGCAAATGCCGGAGGGGTCAGTCTTTCGAAAGAAAACATTGTCTGGAATGCAGTGAATCAGCTGACGAATGATTCTTTGACGATCCAGCTTCCAAAGATTTTTGTGAATAATCATTGGCTTGGGCAAAATACAGATCCTTTGGTTGAAACGGTTGTAGTCGATGAGGTGACAAGGCTTGTCGGTGAAACCGCTACAATCTTCCAGCGTATGAATGATAAAGGAGATATGATTCGTGCCGCTACTTCGGTAAAGACAGAGACAGGTCAACGCGCCATTAGTACTTATATTCCTGCAGTAAATCCGGATTTGACCCCAAATCCTGTTATTGAAGCTATTCTGAAGGGCAAGACTTATCACGGTCGCGCATATGTGGTTAATGAGTGGTACCTTACGGCTTATGAGCCGATTAAAGATGATACAGATAGGATTGTAGGGATGCTGTATGTGGGGGTGAAACAGGCCAATGTAGAGTCACGGGTGCGACAGGCCATTCTGAAAACAAGTGTTGGAAAAACGGGCTATGTTTACGCTCTGCGCGGTAAAGGGGAAGACAAAGGTCATTATATTATTTCTCAAAGAGGGGAGAGGGACGGCGAGAATATTCTGGAAATCAGGGACAGCGATGGACGCTATGTTATCCAGAGTATAATTACCAAAGCGCTTTCCCTTAAGGCCGATGAAATGGCTACTGAACGTTATTGCTGGCAAAATCCGGGAGAAACAGAACCCCGCTGGAAGATTGCCCGTATTGCCTACTATGAACCCTGGGATTGGGTAATCGGAACAAGTGTTTATGAAGATGAACTGGAGGTTTACCAGTATGTTTTGACGCGCGGGCGAATTCGGATGACCCGTTTCATGATTGCTGCAGGACTCCTTATTACATTTTTAATCGGCTTGCTGGCTGTTTTTATTTCCTGGACCATTGTCCGTCCCGTCCGGAAATTACAGCAGGCTGTTGAAATCATTATTCAGGGGAATCTTGACTATAAGGTGGATATTCAGTCAGCAAATGAGATCGGTGTTCTGGCTCATGCTTTCAATCTGATGACTGAAAGGCTTAATCAAACCATGAAAGGTTTGCGTGAAAGTGAGCAGAAATACAGAAAAATTTTTGAGAATGCCGTTGAAGGGCTTTTTCAAAGTTCCCTTGATGGACAGGTTTTAAGTTCTAATCCTGCAATGGCACATGTTTTGGGCTATGCTTCCACTGAGGAACTGATGGCATGTATAAAAAATCTCCGGACTGATTTTTATGCCTGCCCGGAAGACCGGGATGTCCTTGTTTCAGATTTGACAAAAGGGGATATTATCGGAAGGGAACTTCAATTTCTCTGTAAAGATAAAAGCAAAATATGGGGTTCTATCAGCGTCCGGTTGGTAAAAGATGAGAAAAATAAGCCGCTTTTTATAGAAGGTTTTCTCATTGATATAACGGCACGTAAAGTTGCGGAAGAAGCTCAGCGTGAAAAAGAGTATTTTCTTCAGACTTTTATGGACGCCCTTCCCAGTCCGATTTTTTATAAGGATGCACAAGGATTATACAAGGGCTGTAATGTCGCTTTTGAGATTTTTATGAAACGTGATAAAAAAGACATACTTGGAAAATCCGTTTTCGATTTAGCCCCCAGACCAATGGCAGACCGTTTGTTTGAGATTGATCAGGAACTGATTCACAAGGGTGGCATCCAGATTTATGAGGGCATTGCTCATCATAGTGACGGGACTATACGGAATATTCTTTTTAATAAGGCTATGTATAAAAATGCGGATGGTTCATTCGGCGGGGTGGTAGGGGTTATTATTGACATCTCGGAGCAGAAAAAACTCGAAGAACAGCTTCAGCATGCGCAAAAAATGGAAGCGATCGGCACTCTTGCCGGAGGTGTTGCCCATGATTTTAATAATATTCTAACCGCGATTTTCGGATATGGAGAAATTCTTGGAATGCTCATAGGGAAAGACAGCGCTCTTAAGGTTTATATTGATGATATTCTTACAGCAGCGGAAAAGGCAAAACATCTTACCCAGCGTCTTCTGGCCTTTAGCAGGAAACAGGTAATAAGCCTGAATCGTGTTGATCTTAATGAAATTATAAGGAGGATGGATAAATTTCTTATCCGGATTATCGGTGAGGATATTGAATTCAAGACTTTTTTGTGCGATGAAGATTTAATGGTTATGGCAGACAGCGGACAGATGGAACAGGTGCTTATGAACCTTGCAACGAATGCAAGGGATGCGATGCCTGACGGAGGAAAACTGACCATCAATACGGAATGTGTCCATTTCAATGAAGGTATTCCTTCCGCGAATATGGCTCCAGGTTTTTTTGCTGTTGTTTCAGTTTCAGACACGGGGAAGGGAATGGATGAGATTACAAAACAAAGGATTTTTGAACCTTTTTTTACAACCAAAGAGTTGGGGAAGGGGACGGGGCTTGGACTTTCAATTGTCTATGGCATTATCAAGCAGCATAAAGGGGATATTACTGTTTACAGCGAGGCTGGAAAAGGTACAACTTTCAGGATATATTTTAAACTGGTAAAGGAAGAAAATGCTGAAGATATTAAATCTCCTTCAGTTTTACAGGATTCGGCTATGGGGACTGAAACAATCCTTCTTGCGGAGGATAATGAGGATGTGAGGAGACTTTTTTGCAGTATTCTTGAAGGATATGGATATACGGTTATTGAGTCAACGGACGGCGAGGATGCCGTTGAAAAATATACTGAAAATAAGGATAAAATTCAGCTTCTGTTATTTGATGTGATTATGCCAAAAAAGAACGGTAAAGAGGCGTATGAAGAGATAAAGAAAATGAATGCCTCTATTCGGGTTCTTTTTTCGAGCGGTTATACGGCGGATATTATTCAACAAAAAGGAATACTTGATGAAGGGATTAATTTGATTATGAAGCCTGTTTCGCCCAAAGTTTTAGTTTCAAAGATCCGAGAAATTCTGGATTCAAAATAAATTTCTGTATTTTGATATTGTATAAATTTCCTTATTTTGATTTACTTAATTAGTAAATTACTAATTAAATAATTTTTTAGTAACGGGGGAGGTATATGATGCAAATACCTGCAAAATTGAAACATAAACCTGTGATAGTCGCAGAGAATTATGAAAATATTGACGGACGATATGCCTATAATACAGATGCTAAGGGTATTTCTCTGGGACTGGCTCAATGGAATGACAGAGGAAAAGTGGATATATCTGCAAAAGTCTGGAGGTATACGGGGGCTAAGTGGTCAAGGCAATCCGAAGAACTGCCTCTTCACCGGGTTTTGGATCTTGCGATTTTTATATGCAGGACAAGGCAGTATTTTTCCGAAGAGGCCTACCGTCATGAAAAATTGTATGATCCCAAAAAGACTCAAATTGACAGGATCGGGCTTCAGGGAGATGCCATGACCATGAGTGTATGTACGGATAATCCGAAACTGGATGAAGATATTAAACTTTTTCAGCAGGCCTTAAGCAATGATGATGAACTTATCGGAGAAAGACTTCAGACTCTTTCCGGGATTCTTAAATCTTTGGGTTATTGAATCCTCGTCTATCCGCTTCTCCAGATCGGTATGATAAAATGAGGAGGTTTCAATGCATAATCCGGAAAAAACAATAGGGAACATTATCGATAAGGCCGGTGTCTCCATAATCAGTTCTGTAGATGAAACAGGGTACCCTAATACCAAAGCCATGCTTCCTCCCCGCAAACAGGAAGGCCTTCATCATATCTATTTTACAACAAACACCTCTTCCATGCGGGTGAAATAATATTCTGAAAACTCAAAAGCATGTATTTATTTTTTTGATAAACGTTTTTTTAAAGGTGTTATGTTGAAACGTATAATGGAGGTTTTACAGGATAGCGCTTCTAAAGAAATGATCTGGAAAGAGTGGGATGAGATGTATTATCCAAAAGGCGTGACAGATCCGGATTATTGTGTGCTCAAATTTATTGCTCAGAATGGAAGATGTTACAGTAATTTCAAATCAGAGAATTTTGATATTGAAGGCGCATAAGAATAGTTTAGACTTGATTCAAGTTGTAACCGGGTAAAACATAATTTTTACTTTTTAAAAAGTCTTGAAAAACAAAGGTGAGAGGATGATCAGGTCATTTAGAGAAATATATCGGAAGTTCATCCTCCTGGGTGTCTTTTTCTTAGAAGATCCAGAAGAATTCCGAAGAACTCCTTTTATTATGATTTTATTCGGGAAAAAATTCAGGCGTGAAATCAGGTGGAGCCTCGAAAATTTTATCTTCAGACTTTAAAAAATACTTTAATAAAATCAGGAATGAAGAATAGACGGCAGGGCATCGCAGTTCATCCAACAATGGCAGGCTTGATTATCGATTCCTTTGAGAATTTCTCGAGTATTCGGGGCATTGAGGAGTTCTGTGAAATTGAAATTATAGTCTTTGATATTTCCAAAAATTTTACCAGAAAAGGAACAGGGTTTTACGTTACCAAAGGGATCAATGGAAAGTGTGGCGTATCCTGTGAAGCATTTAACCGGAGTTTTTCTGGTTTTGTTTGATCATAAGGCTGGCGCCATATGTTGCAAGTTTTACAGAAAGAATTACATTTCAGGGTAAGGTTAAAATTGACCTTGTAAGGTAAAAAGGGTGTGCAGCCTTTTTTTTTATAGGTATTAATTTCCTGAATACGTTTAAATAGTTTTAAATATTTAAAAATTTTCACGATATAAGCATATTGATCATAACGCCTGATTGAAAATAAAAAAACAGCTGAAGATTATTCAGCTGTTTCAAATTGGGATACCAGTTCAGCGATCAGCTCTTTAACCGTAACAATAGATTTTGTCTTGTAGGCATTCTGTCCTGCAAAAGCAAAACCATCATTTAGGTTTCCTTTACGTGCATTTAATAGAGCCTGAGCAATACAATAAGGAGCTTCTTTAAAATTACATGTAGAAATACAGCGGAAAGGGCATTTAAACGGTTTTGTTTTACCTGATTTGACATCATCAATGAATTGGTTTCGGATGACTCGGCCCGGAAGCCCTACGGGGCTTTGAATAATAACAATGTCTTCTTTACTGGCATTAATATAGGTTTGTTTGAAAGCTTCAGAAGCGTCGCATTCTTTGGTGGCGACGAAACGAGTTGCCATTTGAACCCCGGAAGCACCTAATCTGAAAAATTTTTTGATATCAGAACCTGTGTAAATGCCTCCTGCGGCGATTACGGGAATTTTTTTGTTATATTTATCTTCAAAAGTTTTAACCATTTCCACGACTCTTGGAAAAATATTTTCCAGAGTGACTTCAGGATCATCGAGTTCAGCTTTTGAAAAACCGAGGTGTCCTCCGGCTAAAGGGCCTTCAACAACAACTGCATCAGGAAGATAGTCGGCTTTCTGAAGCCATTTGCGGCAGATAATGCTGGCAGCCTTATCCGATGAAACAATGGGGATAAGTTTTGTTTTATGCTTGTTTTTATCAAGATAAGCAGGAAGGTTTAAAGGCAGCCCGGCTCCGGAAATTATAACATCAATGCCTGCGTCCAGAGAATTTTTAACCAATTCTTCATAATTACTTAAGGCAACCATGATATTGACTCCGAGAATACCGGTAGGCGATAATTCCCTGGCCCTTTTTATTTCATCTCTTAAAGCCTGATTGTTTAATTGGGGGCTATTGTTTGAATTATCATTACGGCAGCCTGAAATTCCGGGAGTGGCAATAACTCCGATACCGCCTTCATTTGCCACGGCAGAAGCAAGACTGGCCATAGATATACCTACTCCCATTCCGCCTTGAATAATGGGGATATTTGCGGTCAGATTTCCAATTTTTAATGAGGGAATTTTATCCATTTTTTTTACCTTAATTCTAAATCCTAAAATGTTAATAAAGTCTGTATATAAACCTTATATTTTACTTGAGCAACTTCAAATTATCAAAAAATGTTTTTTTTTGATAAATTTTTTCAAAAACTTTACTTTTTTGAAGAATCCTGTGATATTTCTATAATATTAGGAAATAAGATGCCAATGAAAAAAAAAGTATTACTACTGGATGATGATAAATCCTTTTTAAAACTGACCCGTATGTTTCTATTGAAAAACAACTGGGAGGTGGAATGCTGTGACTCCTGGGATGACGCAAAAAAAGCGTATTCAGAAATGAATTTTACAGTAGTTATGGTGGATATCAATATTGGAAACCAGAACGGCCTTCAGGTGGTTGAGGAACTTAAAAAACAGAATCCCAAGCAGGCTATTGTTGTTATTACCGGCCATTCTTCTGTGGAAACCGCTATTTCTTCCATTCGGCTTGGTGTTTCCGATTATATTACAAAACCCTGTGAAAATGAGGAAATTCTTCTTCGTCTTGAAAATCTTTTTAATCTTATTCATAAAGATGAGGAAATTGAAGCCTTGAAAAATGAAATAGCCGGCCGGCATCAATTTCACAATATTATTACCCGTGATGAGCGGATGATGCTTATATGTGAATTAGCCCAGACGATCGCTTCAACAGATTCGACGGTTTTAATTCAAGGGGAGACAGGAACCGGAAAAGAACTTTTTGCCAAAGCCATTCATTATGAGAGTACTCGCAGGGATGAACCCTTTATAATTGTGAATTGCGCAGGAATAAATGAAAATCTTCTCGAATCTCATCTTTTCGGACATTTGAAAGGTTCCTTTACAGGGGCCCACGAGACCGTTAAGGGGAAATTTGAGGTGGTTGGCAAAGGAACCATTTTTCTTGATGAAATTTCAGAGACATCCTTGAATTTTCAGAAACGCTTTCTCCGTGTCCTGGAAGAGAAAACTTTTGAAAAAGTGGGGGATTCCAAAAGCATTATCTGTGAAGCACGGATTCTGGCTGCAAGCAACAAGGACCTTTTAAGAATGGTCCAGAGCGGGGATTTCCGGAAAGACCTTTTTTACCGCCTGAATGTTGTACCTATTAATATTCCACCCTTGAGGGACCGGCATAATGATATCCCTTTACTGGCAAAATATTTTCTGGATAAATATACCCAAAAATACAACAGGGAAAATCTGGTATATTCTTCTGATCTTGAAACTCATCTTTTGAGTTATAAATGGCCTGGAAATGTAAGGGAACTTGAACATTATATAGAAAAACTGGTGTTAACGGCCACAGACGGAAATATCAAGTGGGAATTGTTTCAGTTTCCAGCGGATCAGGCGGCATTAAAAAACAAACCTGTTTCTGCAGGGGATTTTGAAATGGATTTTCAGACTTTTATGGATCAGATTGAAAGAGTTTATTTTTCTCATTTAATCGAAAAATACGATGGAAACATCAGCCAGGTTGCAGAACATACCAAAACAGCCAAAAAAACGGTTTACGCCAAAATTAAAAAATATGAATTAAGGTTTTAGAGATATTATGAAGAGTATTCGCACTGCAGCCGTATCCATTCTGTCCGTTCAAAAAAATTCTTCCATTTTTTCACAGGACAGGATCCATGAATTTATTGAACAGAACCGGATTTCTGAACCGGACCGTCAGCTTCTGACTCATATTGTGCTGGGGGTTATCCGGCATGAGCGCCTTCTGGATCATCTTTTGAGTGAGCTTTCTCTAAAACCGGCTAAGCTTTTTATCAAACAGCATTTGCGGGTGGCTTTATATCAGGCAGTCTTTCTGGACAAAGTACCTGAATATGCGGTTGTGTCTGAAACCATGAAAACGGCAGACCACTTTAAAATGGATAAGCATCAGAAGAATTATATCCGCTGGATACTGGGGAGTTTTTATAAAGACCAGGCCCGTTTTTTACCTTATCCCGGGCGTTATTATGACTCACTTCCGGCTGAAATCCGCTACAGTATTCCGGACTGGATTCTCAAGGAATGGAAAAAATATTTTTCAGAATCAGAATTGAAAGAGGTTTTGCAGGCTTCTCTTGAAACTCCGCCTGTGTGGATTTTTTCCTGTGATAAAACACTCCCTCTGGAGGATCTGGTCAAAAAATGTGTGGAGATGAAAATTTCCTATTTCAGGGAAACAGCGCCTGACTGCCTTAAACTTTCAAACCTGCCTGATTTTATTCGGCAGCTCCTTCGGGAAAGAAAGGTCTTTGCTCAAAGCCCCCATCAGTTTAATTCCATTAACCTTTGTCCTGCAGCAAAGGGCGAATCCGTATTGGAAATCGGTTCTGCACCCGGAACCAAAACTTTGACACTGGCTGAAAAAGTAGGAGAAAAGGGAAGTGTTGTCGCTGTAGAAAAAAATCATGAGCGCTTCAAGGAGCTTAAAGACCGTGTTGCTGTTTTTTCTCAGGTAAAGCCTGTGGAGTGTGATTTTCTTCATGGTCTTCCTGATACTTTTCCGCAGCTTTTTGATCATGTTGTGATTGATCCTCCCTGTTCCAATCTTGGAGAATTGTGCAGGCGGCCTGAAGTGAAATGGAGGCTCAAAGAGGCAGATATTCATTCTTTATCTGTTATTCAGATCGAGCTTGCTGAAAAAGCATGGCCGTATTTAAAAGTGAGCGGTACACTGCTTTATATCACCTGTTCATTAATCTATGAGGAAAATGAGGCTATTAAAAATTTACTTCAGGAAAAAACAGGGTGCAGGGTTCTGTCTGAAATCAAATCCATCTCAAAACCAGGGTCTCCGGCAGGAGGATACGCGCTTTTGGTTCAGAAAGTATAGAAGCAGGGCGAAGAACCCGCTTATTCAAATTAATCCCCATGCGGGGACAGGTCCCCTTAGCCCGAATTTTGCGCGTAAGCGACAAATATTCGGGATGCAATGCCTGTTTGACCCAGTCAAAACAGGCTTGCGCAGACAAAAGATTATTTTTTGTCTGAATACAGGATTGGGTACAATTTGTACCCAATGATTCAAGTCCATAGTAGGGCTGAAAGGTATGATTTATTAGGGTTCGAATGGATTTTTTTCTGATTTTTCATGAAATATGCGGGTTAGGGGATAAATTCGACTAGGATTTTTTCTTCGCTTGCGCTTGAAAAAATCAAGTCTCATTAATATACTAAATTGCAAAGGAATGCTTTGGTTGTTTTAATTCCCGCTTCCTGTACGGTTTTGATAAAGTATTGAGCTTTTTCAAGGGCCTTCTGAGTAGGTTTCCCATATTGGCCTTTTGGAAAGGGAATCCCCGGATAATAGACAAAAGGATTAATCTGTTCGATTTTAGGAATCAGATTTTTGTGTTTAACGACAAAATCCAAGGATTCCTGGAAATCCGCATCTGTTTCGCCGGGATAGCCCACAATGATGCTGATCCCGAAAGATAATTTGTTTTCTTTTAAGAGATTGAAAAAATGCACTGCTTCTGCTGCGTTGTAACCTTTTTTCATCCGTAAAAGAGTGTTGTCACAGCCTGATTCAAAACCTATAAACAAATGATAGGCTCCGCTGGCTTTCATAAGGGAGATCAATTCGGAAGTCATATCGGTTCTGACGCCTATCTGGGCTTCCCAGGGAACGCTTCCAAAATTTTTCCGGATATGGGTGCAGAAAGTCTGAAGATGCTCTAAATGCGCATTAAACATGGAATCATGGATAATAAGACGTTCTATTCCCTTGTTTTTTAATATATGAAGCTGTTCCATAAGGTTTTCAACAGAGCAGGTTTTTAAAGAGCGGGAAAGCAGCCGCTCTGAACAAAATCGGCATTTCCGGATGCAACCGCGCTGTGTCATGAGGGAAAAGGTGTTTTTTTTGGTGTAGGGCGTCATATCGATATTTTGAAGGGTTGACGTCGAAATTTCCGGAAAGGAGGGAAGTTCCTCAAAAAGAAAGATGTTTTTTTTATTTTCAGGTTGAGTGATCCATTGAAGTAACGGCCTTTCGCCTTCCCCAACACAGAAAGCATCAAACATGGGAAAAAGTTCTTTGATTTTATTTTTGTTTTTAAAGTATTGGGCAGTAATTTCAGGGCCGCCGGCAAGGATTCGGGTTTTAGGGGATAAGATTTTTAGTCCGGTCGCTACAGTACAGGTCAAGGAAAGATTGCTATGATAACACGAAAAGGCAAGATTTTCAAAAGAAGATAAGGAGGAAATCATTTCTTTGAACAGCTCAGGCAGCTCTTTTTTCAGTCGGCTGTCACAGTTCATCTCAAAAAGATCATTACAGCTTTTGTTCCATTCTTTCTGAGTATCTGGAGAAGCTTTTTGATGAAAGAGAATATTGTAATCCAAAAGGGTACAGGGAATGTTGTTTTTTTGAAGAAAGTCATTAAGAAAAATCAGGCTCAGCGGAGGGGTGCCCGGCCAGAACGGAGGTAAAAGGACAAGGGCGGAAGGTTTACTCATTGCAAAGAGCAGGATTTTCCTCAAGAAATTTTTCTGCCTTGAGGAAATCTTCCTGTGTATCAATTCCAATTGTTTTTTCAAAGGTTTCTGTAAGGAGTATTTTATAGCCGTTGGTCAGAAAACGAAGCTGTTCCAGTTTTTCCTTTTTTTCGAGTTCGCATTCTTTAAGAGAAGGGTAAATATCTAAAAAAGAGCGTTTGTAGGCGTAAACTCCAATATGATGAAGCCAGGGGCCTTGCGGGTTTTTATCGCGGATGTAGGGAATAGGATAACGCGAAAAGTAGAGAGCTTCGTGCTTGTGGTTTTTAACAATCTTGACAATATTGGGATCAAAAGATTCCTTTTGATCCATGGAAGAAAAATAAAGGGTGGCGATCTGTGCTTCGGGGCTGTTTTTGAAATCGGATATCAGGCGTTCTATCTGGTCTTTTTTTAAAAAGGGTTCATCGCCCTGGATATTGACAAAGATTTCTGCTTCAGGGATTGACTTAAACGCTTCTGCGAGCCTGGAAGTGCCTGAAGTGTGGCTCGGCAAGGTTTTGATCGCTTTTGCACCGAAGGAATCAGCAGCTTGGAGCACTTCATCAGAATCAGTGGCAATATAAACAGCCTGAAAAAGATCAAACCGGCAAGTGTTTTCATAAACTCTTTGAAGGAGAGGTTTCCCGCTTAAGGATTTTAACAGTTTCCTTGGAAGTCGAGTTGACTCAAGTCTTGCCGGTATGATAGCGACGGTATGAGATGTTTCCATTTTATCTGGAAAGACGATCCTTTTCTTTACGTTTCATCGCTCTTGCTTCTGCTTTTCTGCGTGCCTGGCAGGGCTTTTCGAAAAAACGTCTCATTTTTACAGCCTGCAGAATTCCTTCTTTAGTGACTATTTTTGTAAGTCTCTTTAAGGCTCTTTCGATCGGCTCATCTTTTTTTACGATAATAACTGGCATTAACTTCTCAACCTCCCCTCAATTTTTATAATTTTCTGATTTAGAGGTTGTTCAAATAGTATTTCCCGGTATTTTTGTCAATTAGAATTCATTCAAATCATTTTATATGGAAAACAATAAGCGTCAACAATAAGGGATTATTGACTTGTTTTTTTTATAATATTCAGGATTTTTTCCGGGTTGTAGGGGTGGGGCAGTTCAAATACCGGAACTTTTTTGGGCTGTTTATTCAGATAATTTTGAAGTGTAAGAAGTTCTGCAGGGGAAAGCCCTTCTGTTAAAAAGAGTCCGGATTCTTTAAAGGATTCGTTTCCATAATCGATTTCCTGCCATAAAAATTTCTGGCAGTCAAACCCCGAATTCTTGATGAAAAGACTGGATAAAATTGTTTTTTGGGGTTCTTTACAGATAATGGTAATCATCTTTTTCTTTTCGTGAACAACGGTCGAGAGGGCAGCGTCTTCAGTGTCTTTTGATTCAAGAATCCCCAGAAATTCCTTTGCTTTTAAAAGTTCCGCGTCAATTTCCAGAAAAAAACGTTCGATTTCATTTTCCTGGACATGAAGCCAGTTCATGACCATTTCATCCTTGGGGGTGATGATAATATTCCCGGAAAATCCGATGTTTCTCATTTTACAAAGAGTATTGGCGAGAGAGACAATGGCCACCAGTTTAATGATTTCAGGGGGAAGATATTGTTCATTAAAGGGGGGGGAGTGATGCTGGCTTACACAGCGTCTGAGGGGAAGGGGGAGTTTCCATCGTTCCGCTAGGTAATCTCCGGCGATTTCATGATCCGCTTTAATGATTTTATTTTCAGCTTCACTTAAAGTAATCGATTGATTGCGGGACATTTCCAGAGCCTGAATAAATTCATTCGGCATGTATTCGTTAAAAATAATTTTGCCGATATCATGAAGAAGTCCTCCAAGAAAGGCTTCCTCAAGTTGTTTTGATCCTGTAAAACGGGCTAAAAGTTTTGCTCCAGCGGCAACTCCAAGGGAGTGTTCCCAGAATTTCTGAAGATCAAAAACAGAGCTTGAGGAAGAGAGCGTACTGGCGGTTTTAAAAACAGAAACGCCCAGAGCAAGAGTTTTAATGTTCTGCATTCCTAAAATGACAACAGCCCGGGTGACTGTCGAGACTTTGCTTGAGAATCCATAGAACGAGGAGTTGACCAGTTTCAATAATTTTGCAGTCAGGGACTGATCAATGGAGATAATTTCGACAATGTCTTTTACCGCTGCACTTCCGTCTTCTGTGGTTAGGCTGAGTTTTTGGGCAATAAAAGGCAGAGAGGGCAGGTTACTCAGGTTTCTTACGATTTTTTCGAGTCGGTGACCTGTTGTTTCCTGCATAATAGGTCCTTGATAAAGGATTTATTTAACAGTCTTTTCAAGATGTTGAACAATTGTAGCGTCAAAAATTTTTTCTGTCAAAGTTTGTATTCGGGTCAAGGCTTCCTCCCGGCTTGAGGCAGCCCCTGTAGAAATATCTCCGTTTAACAGGTGGTCATAGGCATTGCATACAGCCAGAATTCTGGATTCGACAGGGATTTTATCCCCTTCCTTTCCGAAAGGATAGCCTGTACCATCCATATTTTCATGATGATAAAGAATGATTTCCGATACTTTTTTTAAACGTTCGATGGAGGAGATATAGGTGTTTCCAAGCATGGGGTGCTGTTTTAACTGATGGAGCTGTTCAGGAGACAGCTCGGATTCTTTTTTTAGGAGAATTTCCTGGGGAAGATGAATTTTTCCAAAATCGTGAAGAAGGGCTGCAATCTGGATATTCCGGATTTCATTAGGAGTAAAGCTCATACTTTTGGCGATATTTTCCGCATAGAGCGCGACCCGTTTGGAATGTTCAGCAAGCTTTTTGTTCGTCATTTCAATTAGTTTCATGATCAGTTTGATTGTTTCAAAAAAACTTTGCTCCAGGGCTTTGTAAAATAATTCAAGCCTTTTGTTTTTTTCCTGAATTTCTTTGGCGCGTTCGTCAAGGCTTTGCTGCAGCTGCTGATTTAAATTTTTTAATTCGTCGTTTTGAGTTTTGAAAATCTCGTTTAGGTATTTGTTTTCTTCAAGGATATTATAATGGTGGATACAGTTTTTGATGAGGGCCTTGAGTTCTTCTTCATCCCAGGGTTTGGAGATGAATCGGAAGACCTGTCCATAATTAATGGATTTGATAATGGCTTCCATGTCGGCATATCCGGTCAGCATGATGCGCACGGCATCCGGGCAGATTGCAGAGGCTTTTTCAAGAAAAGTGACTCCATCCATCTGCGGCATCCGGTAGTCGGAAACAATGAGGGTGACTTTCTGTTTTGTTAGAAATTCAAGAGCTTCCTCCCCTCCAGTGGCTTTAAAAAGAAGGTAGCCTTCATCTTCAAAAAGTCTTTCCAGACTTTTAAGAATCAAAATTTCATCATCAACAAAAAGGATGGAAGGCTGTGTTTTCGGGGTCATAATTTTTCTCCGGTTTTTTCAACCCCGTTGAGAGGAAGAAAGATGGAAAATGTGGTCCCTTTTCCAATTTCACTTTTTACCTGAATTTTTCCTTTATGTTTTTCAATGATTTTATGGGATATGCTTAAACCCAGTCCTGTACCTTTTCCAATTTTTTTTGTGGTGAAAAAGGGGGTAAACAGTTTTTTCTGAGTCTGCTCGTCCATTCCGTTTCCGTTATCGGAAATATGGATCTGGATGGATTGATTTTCATAAATCGTTTTTATGGTAATGACACCTTTCTGTTCAATAGCCTGAGAGGCATTGATGATCAGATTGGTAAAAACCTGGGAGATCTGACGCGGAAAACATTTGATCAAGGGAAGGGCATTATAGCGGCGGACAATTTCAGTTTTATAGCGAATTTGGTTCCACAGCATTTCGATGCTGTCCTGGATGATTTTATTGATATCCGCTTCTTCGATATTATCTTCGCCCATGAAGGACAGATTTTTTAAATCCTGTACAATTCTTTTTACCCTGTCCAGGCCCTGAAGGTTTTCCTGAATAATATCATTGATGTTTTTCAGGGTGGTATCCAGTTTTGCTTTTTCTTTGATTTCCTGCATCTCTTTTGCTTTTGACTGGATCTGGTCGTTGATATTGAGAATTCCCTGATAGGCATCCAGAATGGTTCGTTCATCGATATGGATACTGGAAAGGAATTCCTGCAGATTGCTGAATTTTTCAAAGAATTCGGAAATCCGTTGCATATACTTGTCAAGGCTTTGCATATTGCTGATAACAAAAGCAATCGGATTGTTGATTTCATGCCCCACAACAGCAGCAAGTTCACCAATATCAGCCAGTCTGGAGGATTGGAGGATCTGTTTTTCAAGAATATTTTTTTCAGTAATGTCTTCCACGACAATAACAATGGAACTTAGGTTTTCACCGATTAAAATGGGATATCCTGCGAAATTATAAATGCATTCTTCGCTGAATTCATATTGACCAAAATCAATATGTCGTTTTTCTTTCTGAATGCGTGAGACTATTTTAGTAAGAATTTCCACAATTTTATCCGGAAAAACCTCCTGATAGCTTCTTAATAGGTAGGCCTGTCTGCAGGAATCAATGACTTTAAGGAAATTTCTTCCTTTCTGGTTGAGAAGAAAAATTTCATCAGATTCAGCATCCAGAACAAGAAAACCGATGTGGGCGGATTCGATAATGCCCTGAGTTCTTTCCTGTTCCCGTTCCAGAGCTTCTTTTTGAAAATGCAGAGTTTCATTGATTTCATCCATATTTCTCTGGAGCTCAAGATGCTGTGTTTTCTGGGTGGTGAGATTATAAGCTTTTTTTAGTCCATTTTGAATGCTGAGAATAAGCTGCTCTTTGGTGACTGGTTTGACCAGATAGTCAAAAGCCCCGAATTGGAGGGCCGCCATGGTTTTCTGGGGATCTGAATGAGCTGTCAGTATAATAAAGATAACGTCCTCATTAAGACGTTTAATCTGCTGAAGAAGATCGATGCCGGAAAGATCAGGCATTTGAATGTCAGAAATGACCAGTGGAAAAGGGATTGAGGAGTAAAGATCAAGGGCTTTTTCGGCATTTTCTGCAAAATATATTTCATAGCCTGAATCTTCGAGAATTGTTTTTAAGGCAAGTCTCTGTTCCTCAGCATCATCAACAATAAGAATTTTTATGGGGTCTTGCAGCATATTATGTTAATTTAAAGGTTGAAAAAATCATGAAGACATTCTAACAAAATAAAGTATTTAATCAATATTGTAAAAAAAGAAAAAAGAATGACGTTTATACTAAAAAACAGGGGTTATAATCAGTTTATGGCCTTTTTCCCCGGATGGGCTATGGAATATGAGGTTTTTTCTGAATTGGATCTTCCCTATAATTATCTTTTAACCGATAATTTTGATCCCTGGACAGTGAGTTCTGAATTGAAAAAGGTTATGGATCAGCATTCCATTTCCCTTGTGGATCTCTTTGGTTTTTCCATGGGAGGATTTTGTGCTTTTGAGATCATAAAGTCGGATTTACTGCCTGTTAAAAATGTTTTTTTTGCAGGAATCAGAAAGAATTATCCCCCAGGCCAGATTGAAGAAGTGAAGAAATATATCATTCATAATAAAAAGGCTTACTTGTCCCGGTTTTACAGTCAGTGTTTTTTTCAAAGAAAAAATTTTATAGGACACAAAGACTTATTTAAAGCCTATATAGAGAAATTTTCCGAAAATAAATTGATTCAAGGCCTGGATTACCTGGCTTCTCATTCCGTTCAATTTGATGATTATCCTGCGAAAGAACATGTTTTCATATTTCATGGTGCAGAGGATTTGATCGCCCCCATTGGCGAAATACCTGATTTTGATCCGCTGAAGAAAACGATTATTTCTCATGCCGGGCATTTATTTTGGATGGAACTTTCTCAGAAAGAATGGTGGAAAAATTTGTGAAATCGGAACTCTTTTCAAAATATGCCGCAACTTATGACCAACATGCCTTTATTCAGAAAATAAGCGCGGACTGGATCTTGTCATCTTTGAATTCTGACCTGCAGAAAAGAGCCTGCATTTTAGATTATGGCTGCGGTACAGGCATTCTGACTTCTTTATTGCAAAGTCGTTTTACTGAGGCCAAACTTCATGCCTGTGATGTTTCAAAGGGAATGCTTGGTGAAGCCAGAAAAAAGACAGAGCTCCAGGATACTGATTTTTTTTATGTTTCCCCTAATGTTGGAATTAAAAGCATATTAAAGGAGCATTATGATTTGATTGCATCAAATGCTGTTTTTCATTGGGTGAATGAATCGGATTTTTTAAAAATAATGGCTGAGTCTCTGAATCCCGGAGGAAAAATTGTGTTTACAGCCTATGCCCCTGATTCTTTTTTTGAGCTGACTCATGTCTTGGAAAGATATTTTAGAACAAAAATTTTATTACCTGTAACTTATTTCAAGGATAGAAGTTCATGGGGGGCTCTTTTGGATTCTTCTTTTAAAAAGTGGACTGTAGAGAAAAAAAATTTTGTTCTCGAATTTAAGGATTTAAAACATTTGTTCCGTTCCATTAAATTTACCGGCACTACAAGTAAAGGATTGGGTTTTCCTCATTTCTGGACCCCCGGGGATTTGAAAAATGTTGAGAATATTTTTCTTTCATTGTATAAAAGAGTTGTTATTACTTATGAAATATTTTTATGCACCGCTTTTAAACAGGAGTGAAACCTCTGAATAATATTTTTCAATCAGAAGAGAGATTTAAGATCATTGTTGAAAGTATTAATGATCTGATTTTTATATTGAATTCTGAGGGAATCCTAACGTTTGTCAGCGGCGCTTACAATAAGATAACCGGATATGAATCAGAGGATGTTTTGGGGCGATTTTTCAAGGATTTCATCCATCCCGAAGATGCGGATTACGTATTACAGAATTTCAGGTCTCTTTTGTCAAATTTGGAAAAAAAAATTACAGAATTCAGGCTTCTGGGGAAAGACAATAAGATTATCTATGTCCGCTCATCCTCAAATCTGGTCGAGAATTCTAATGGTACAACTGAAGTGATCGGTTTGTTAACAGATTTGACAGACCACAAAGGGATGTATGATTTATTAAAGGAGAATGAAACCCGTTATAGAACTCTGGTCGAACAATCCAGTGATGTCATTTATAATATGTCTCTTGATGGGCGTTTTCTCTATGTGAGTCCAAGAATTTCGATTTTTGGTTACCAGCCCGAAGAATTTATTGGAACATCCTTTCTGGACCATGTTATTGAGGATGATAAAGAAAAAACGATTGATGCATTTAAATCCTTTTTAAAAAATAAAATAAGTCTTGCTCCTTTAGTCTTCAGAGCGAGAGATAAATTCGGACAGATAAGAATGATAGAGGAAGTCGGGAATTATGTTCAAGACGCCGATGGTAAATCCGGACATGTAATAGGCGTATTACGGGATGTTACGGTCAGAAAACAAAATGAGGAAGAATTGGTAAAAGCCAAGGAGGCTGCAGAAGCCGCCAATAATGCAAAGAGCGCCTTTCTTGCCAATATGAGCCATGAGATAAGAACTCCGATGAATGGTCTGATAGGCATGATCAATCTTGTTTTGGATACCCCTTTGACTTTTCAGCAGAAAGAATATCTTTCTGTGGCAAAAATTTCAGCTGATTCGCTTTTAACGATTATCAATGATATTTTAGATTATTCAAAAATTGAGGCTGGTAAATTAGAGCTGGATTTAAATCCTTTTGATTTGTGTTCAATGATTAAAGACCTTATAAATTTATTCAATATCACGGCTCTTCAAAAAGGCCTTCAGATTCAATTTGATTATCCGGATTCCGTGTCTGAAATATTTTTAGGTGATTCATTAAGGATTCGTCAGATTTTATCGAATCTGATAGGGAATGCCATAAAATTTACCCATCAGGGAAGTGTCTGTATTCAAGTGGAATTTCTAAAAACTGAAAATGAGAATCGCTGGGTCAGGATAAGCGTCAGAGATTCGGGAATAGGAATTTCTAAATTCCAGATGCATAAACTGTTTCAGAGTTTTTCCCAGCTTGATCCCGCGGTGAGCAGAAAATTCGGAGGTACAGGGCTAGGTTTAGCTATTTCAAAAAAACTGGTTGAATTTATGGGGGGGGATATACATGCCTCAAGTGACGGGGAGGGGAAGGGATCTGTTTTTTATTTTTCTATTCCTTTAAAAATTATGGATATACAGATCCCTGCAAATCATGGCAGCTTTACCCAGAAAATTTCTGAAGAGGGCTTCTCTGATCTTAATATTCTTATTGTTGAAGATAATGAGGTGAATCAGAAAGTTGCATCTTCTTTACTTAAGAAGAAGGGATGGAAAGTGGACATTGCCTGCAATGGTAAAGAAGCTCTGAGAATTTTAAAAACATCGGATTATGACGTCATTTTAATGGATGTTCAGATGCCTGTTATGGACGGAATGAAAACAACAGGGATTATCAGGGAATATGAGAGTCCCAGGGGAAAAAGAACCCCCATCATTGCCATGACAGCCCATGTTTTGAAAGGGGATAGGGAAAAATGTCTTGAAGCAGGCATGGATGATTATCTTCCCAAACCTATCAATCCTGAAGAATTATTCTATAAAATTTCAGCTTTGATCCGGAAATAGAAATTAAGTCGATTTATCCACAGATTTTGTAGAAAATTTTGAGCAGTTTCTAACAAAGAGTATCTAAATTCTTTGTTAATCTGTATTCGATTGAATTAATAAAAGGTTCACATGTTTAATGAATTTGATTGTGAGTATGAGGGAAGCGTTATACGGCCGCCGAGTGAGGCAGAAAGCCTGATTTTACAGGTTACCCTGGGGTGTTCGGATAATCATTGTTCTTTCTGTCCTGCTTATAAAAATAAGCCTTACAGAATCAAGCCGCTTGATAAAATCGAACGGGAGTTAAAAAAAATATCCCGTCTTCCCTATGATTTCAGAAAAATTTTTTTAGCAGATGGAGATGCCATGAGCGTTCCTCAGATTTTTCTTTTGGAAATTCTGGACAGAGTCAATTTTTATTTTCCCTCACTAAAAAGAATCGGACTGTATGCCTCTTCTAAAAGCCTTCTTCAAAAAAGTGTGCCTGACCTGGTTCAATTAAAGGAAAAAAAACTGGGGATTGTCTATCTAGGGGTGGAATCCGGAGATCCTTTTGTTTACGGGAATACGAGGAAGTTTGGAACTCCCGATCTGACCGTTGAACAGTGCAGAAAAGTCAGGGAAGCCCGTATAAAACTTAATACCACAGTGATATTGGGGCTGGGGGGAAAAAAATATTCGGATTTCCATATCCGGAATACGGCGGATGTTTTAAACAGGATTGAGCCTGATCATATTGCTGCTTTGGCTTTGATGATTGTGGAGGGAACGCCCCTTTATGAAGAAAAACTTTCAGGGCTGTTTGAGTCTTTGAAACCCTTGGAATATGTTGCGGAATTGTACGGCCTCATTCAGAAGTTGAAGGATTTCCGCTGTTTGTTTTTTTCAAATCATGCCTCCAATTATTATTCCATTGAAGCCCGGTTTCCTTCGCAAAAACAATCTGTGCTGAAGGAACTTGAGGAGATTTTAAACAAGAAGGGGGATGGTTTTTTAAAACCTGAATCATGGAGAGGTCTTTAACATGACGAATCAATATAAGTGGATCTGTTTTGATGTGGATGGAACTCTGATCGACGATACAATTTATATATGGGTCACACTACATGATGCCTTTGGCGTGAGCAGGGAATTAAGAAAAAAACATTATGAAGATTTTATGAATAAAAAGATTACCTACCCGGAGTGGTTTGAACTTGATATTTTGGAATGGAAGAAGAGGAATATCCACAAAAAAGATCTGGTAAGCCAGATTTCCCGACTTTCCGTGATACCTGGAGTGCATGAGACCATCAGCATCCTTAAGCAGAAAGGATATAAAATAGCGGTTATTTCCGGTTCACTGGATCTTGTTTTGCAAACTAAACTTCCGGAGGTGAAGTTTGATGAAGTCTTTATCAACCGTTTGAAATTTGGAGAAAATGAGAAACTGACAGGTGGAATTCCTACGCCTTATGACCTCGAACACAAAGCATCGGGGTTGATTCATATTGCTGAAAAATATGGAATTTCACCGGAAGAATGTGTTTTTATCGGAGATAATGAAAATGATGTGCATATTGCGTCCATTGCGGGGCTTTCCATTGGCTTTAATCTGAAGTCGGAGAAGCTTTCCGAAATAGTCAATGTTGTCGTTAAAAAAAAGGATATGCGGGAGATTTTACAGTATCTCTGACAGGGTGTAATTTTTTTTGAAATTATAAAAAGAATCAGGAGTCGTTTTTTAATGATGAATAAGGCTGTAATTAACGATAACGTTTAAAAAATTGGCCCAGTTCAATGCCTATGGGTGTATTTAAAATGGTGATATTCTGATTAAGATGCTCTTTGAATAAGGCTGCGATTTTTTTGTTTTTTTCATTATATTGATCAGTAAGGTCTTTTTGTTTTTTTCCTTCTGAAGCCATGGGATGATTGAAGGCCACAGTGACATCTGTCCCCCTGAACTTTTCAAGGATTTCAGGAGTTAGATATTCGAGAATAAGGCTGTAGGGGTTGAAGAGCCGGCTGAATGTCGCAAGGCTGAATACGTTGAAGACGCCCTCACATAAAAGAACTTTTTTTGCGTTTTCGACTTTAATGGAAAAGGGCTGCCAGTATTTCCCCTGGGTATGTTTCTCAAAAGATCCCTTAAGTCCCGGATTAATGCCGGTAATGAAGGAAATAATTTTTTGAGTGCCGGTGGTAGCAATATCTTCAGGGACATCAAATAAAAGAGGGTGAGGAATAATAAGTGTATCCTGATCAAAAATCAGGCTGAGATCCCCTTCAGGGGTGGCCACGAAAAGGCCGGAATCCACAAGGTCTTCAAAAGACCAGCGCCTGCTCATCTGTTGAAGGATATCTGAGGCAGAAAGTACAAGCATTCCCATATAGTCTGCAGTGACAAAATCGATGTTTAATTTAAGGCTGTGAAGCATATTTCGCGTTGTCTGATTGACATCGGAACAGAATTCAGAATAAAATTCCGTCAGTATTTTATAGGCAGAAGGCAGGTCACTGGGAAGAGGGGGAGCTGCGAATTCAGTCCCTAATTCCACCGGGGTATTAGGTTTGATGAGAACCGGGGTATTGTATTTCTGAAGAAAATTCAGAGCCTTTTTACTGTCGGTATATCCAAGAATCACCTGGATCAGGTCCAGCGGAGAGGCTTCGGCCCCGCATTCAAAACATTTACATTTGTTTTTGGCTTTAACAATGACCATGCTGGGAACAGGATCCTGATGATAGGGGCAGACAAATCTTCCTTTTTTGTCCATTTCGATTCCAAGAATATTGACAATACGGTCAATAGGAAAATTCTGAGCCCAATTAATTTTTAATATGTCTGCACTTGTTGTCATAATTAAAACTTGTTAATAAATTTTTATCTTATTTAAAATAAATTAATGAAATTAACAAATAGAAAATGATTCTGGAGTAAAATAATGAGTGTTTTTGAAATTATCATGCTTGTCTGTTTCGGTTTTAGCTGGCCTGTGTCCATTGCAAAATCTGTTCGGGTGAAAAATGTTTCGGGGAAAAGCCCTTTATTTATGGTGATTGTTATTTTAGGCTATTTAAGCGGGATGGTTCATAAATACCTGTATGCCTATGATGCGGTGATTTATCTGTATGCATTAAATATGCTCATGGTTTTTGTTGATTTAATGCTTTATTACCGTTATCAGAAATAAAACCCGGAAAACATTCATCTTTTCGGGTTTTTATAAAAAAAGAAATAATGACTCAGTGTTTAACTCAGCAGAGGAATCAAGGCATCCAGAATTTGTGCAAGCACTTCAGCCGGAGTACGGGAAGCATCGATTTTTTGAATCAGTTCCCCGGGATAATAATTAATGACGGGATACGTTTCTTTTTTATAAACCTCAAGACGGTTCTGAATGACCTTGGGATTAGCATCATCCGCTCTTCCTTCAATGAGATTCCGTTTACTGATGCGTTCAATAAGCATCTGTCTGTCAGGAACATCCAGATGGATGATTTTTTCAACATTCAGATGTTCTTTGAGTTGTTCCGCCTGTTCCACGGTTCTGGGAATTCCATCGAGTAAAAGCAGATCCCGATCAGGTATATATTTTTTATTTTGAATCATTTTTTCAATAGTTTCCTTCCAGATGCGAATGGTTAATTCGCAGGGAACGAGCTGTCCGGTAGAGGCATATTGGATGAATTGTTTCCCTGTTACAGAATTTTTATCCAGATTTCTGAATACATCGCCCATGGCCGAGTGGATGATTCCCGGGATATCTCCAAGGATTTTCCCCTGTAGCCCTTTGCCTGAACCTGGTGGGCCAAATAAAAGAGCACAATTAAACTTATGCATGAATTCTATCTTCTCCTTTTGAATTTTGGACGGGATTGAGGTAGAAACTTATCAGATTTATGGATGAATGACAAAATATTTTATAGGAAAGATAGAAATAATCTGTAATAGTGTATCAAAAGACAACCGATGAAAAAGGATAATGCTATGAAATTCAATCCAAAAGAGTTTTTTTTAATAGCCGGTCCCTGCGTGGCGGAAAATCAGAAAGTGTGTTTTCAAGTTGCGGAAAAACTGCAGGAAATTGTTTCAGAATATAAAATTCAGCTTATTTTTAAAGCATCTTATACCAAGGCAAACCGTTCTTCATCGGATTCCTATCGCGGACCGGGACTGAAGGCCGGCCTTAAGATTTTAGAGGCGGTAAAAAATAAATTCGGGCTGCCCGTGATTACAGATATTCATGAATGTTATGAGGTCGATGAAATCAGGTATACGGTTGATTTTTTGCAGATTCCGGCTTTTTTAAGCCGGCAGACGGAATTGCTTGAAAAAGCAGGACAATCCGGACTTTGGGTGAATATAAAAAAGGGGCAGTTTCTGGCTCCCTGGGATATTAAAAACGCTGTTGAAAAAGTTGAGAGTACCGGAAATTCCAATGTATTGGTGACGGAAAGAGGATCAAGTTTCGGATACAACAACCTCGTGATTGACTACAGGGGAATGATTCTCATGCTCAGAGAGAAGCTTAATCTTGTGTTTGATGCCACCCACAGTGTGCAAACACCTTCGTCCCAGGGTAGATCTTCCGGCGGGGACCGTTCTCTGGCACCTGAACTCGCATATGCCGCAGCGGCCATAGGAGTAAGGGGATTCTTTTTTGAAACCCATCCCAATCCGGAAAAAGCCCTGTGTGACGGGCCCAATTCCCTTTATTTAAAAGACATGAAGAAGGTTGTTAAAAATCTGCTTGAAATTACAGCGCTAAGAAAAAAGAAATTCGGATAATCCGTTTTTTGTGCAACCCGGGTTTATGTTACTCGACAATTTTAACAGGGGTGTTGATCTGAATATAAAGGAAGAGTTCTTCAACATCCCCATTGCGCAAACGGATACAACCAGCAGAGCTCTGTTTGCCGACGGAATCATCATCCCATGTGCCGTGTATGCCGTAGCCGGGATAATTAATGGACATCCATCGTGTTCCTAAAAGGTTTGCTCTGGAGCCGAAAGGTACTATTTGTCCGTCGTGTTTGAACCATGTTGGATGAACCTGTTTATCCACAATATGAAATTCCCCGATGGGTGTAACATTTTCCCTTCCTGTACCTACCAGATATTCTTTGAAAAATTCTCCGTTTTCATAAACAATCAGGATATTTTTTGTTTTATTCACAAGAATGGAAAACTGGCTGGTGACGATTTTAAGATGATTATGAGGTCTTATCACGGAAGTGGAGAGTATATTCGTTTTTTTGATCAGGTCAATATTGGCATTATATTTTTCTGCAATGGATGCCAGAGTTTCACCCGGTCTGATCATGTGGTCGATGCTGTTGGAAGTGATTCTTCTTGAGAAAATTCTTTTGATGTTGATTTCCCCGGCGAGGGCTTTGATTTTTGGGATAACAGGGGAGGATTCATCCGGGTTTTTTAGCATAGGACGTAAAAGTGTAATGGCTTTATCATAGTCATTTTTAAGGTAATAGACTTGGGCAAGATGAAAGCAGGCCTGAGGATATAGTTCCGCAAGAGGGTCCATTAATTCGCTTTTTTTAAAGAAGCCTATTGCAAAGTCATAATTTTTTTCTTCAATAGCGGTCATGCCCAGATAAAGGTAGGCATGCATTTTATGGTAATGGGTTGTGGAATGGCGGATAATGAAGTCCCAGTAGGGAATGGCCTCTTTTTCCCTATGGGTATTCTGGAGGGCAAGAGCCTTGAAAAAACATTGTTTCAACGAGTAAGGCTTGGGTTTAAGATTCTCGGGTGTGATCTTTTCATAGAGCTTTAACAATTCCGTGTATTTTTTTTCTTCAAAATACCGGGTTTCAATAAGAGAGGTCTGATGATTCCTGTATTGAATATAAAGCCAGACAGAAAAGACAATCAGGACTAAGGTAAAAAAACGTTTCATAATAAAAAAGTGCCTTTAGGAGTTTACGGTATCGGTGTATTTTGCAAGAGCGGTATTCCATCCTTCCACAATCTGGCCTTTTTGAACAAGCGGAGTCATGGAACGGGGAATTCGGATATTGACTCTTGAACCGAAACGAATTAAACCCAGTAATTGTGCGGGTTTAAGGGGTTGTCCTTTCTGGACAAAGCAGACAATTCTTCTGGCGATCAATCCCGCAATTTGCGTGATTTCAAGGGATTCACCGTTTTTAAGAGAAAAAGTGATTTTATTCTGTTCATTCAAATGGGCGGAATCGGTGTTCATGGCATTGATGAATTCTCCCTTCTGATACTGAATATCAGAAACAGTAAGATCAGTAGGGGCGCATTGAACATGGACATTAAAAATGCTTAGAAAAATACTGATTAAAGTGGAGCCGTCTTCTGATTTTTCAACGGAAGTAACTTTCCCCCAGGCCGGTGAACAGATGGAATCCTTGGGGAGATCTTGGGTTATGGCGGGTATCCTGAAAAAAAAGGTAACGAAGACAAGGAGGACAAGGCAGAGAATTCCCAAAGGTTTTGAGAAGTATAGGAGAATGAACATGAGCATTCCCAAAGGGATAACGAATTTAAAAGCTTCCGGATGAATTGACATATTTTATAGTCCTTGAAAATTTTTGGTCATTCTACTTAAAAGATTTTTCTTGTCTATAGAGAAATATCAGATTGAGTATTAAGAGGTGTATTATTCTGGGAATCAGAGGAAATTTCAATTTTATCACGTCCCCCGCGTTTTGCCGCATAAAGGGATTGATCCGCCGACTGAAGAAGTTTTTGTGAGCTGTCGCCTTCGTTGGGGAACATGGCAATTCCCATGGATACCGTTGTTTTAAATTCATTTTTTGTGCCGGGATTGAAAACCAGATCAGAAACGGAATTTTTTATACGCTGAGCAACCTGAATGGTCTGTTCCTGTGAGGTTCTGGGAAGAACAATGACGAATTCATCTCCGCCGTAACGGCAGATGATATCCTCTTCACGGCAGCGGCTTTTTAAAATGCTTCCGATTTCACGGATAACATGATCCCCGGCAAGATGCCCATGCCGGTCATTGACTTCTTTAAAACGGTCAATATCGATCATGATGAGACCGGCTTCTTTCTGGATTTCTTTATTTCTGGCAATTTCTTCTTCCAAAAGAGGATAAAAATGTCTTTTGAGATAAGCTCCGGATAAAGTGTCAATCGTCGAAAGGTATTTGATTTTGTGATAGAGTTTTGATTTGTGGATTTCCATTGAGAAGTGCAGAGTCAGGAGTTCCACTTGTTCGAGGTAGATTTGTTTTTCTATGAACAGGATCAGAGCCCCTGAATAGTCATCCTGAAAAAACAGGGGGACGATCAGGGCAGGATTTTTGGCGGAGAGATCAAAGGAATTCGGGATGAGGCCAAAGGCGGGTGCATCCGTGACCCAGGAAAATTTTTTTTCATTTTTTACCCTGGAAAAGAGCACTTCTTCCTCTTTATTAACGGGAGCTTCCTTGATAATTTTGTCTTCAAGAGAATAGAAATAAGCGGCCAGATCTTTATTATTTTCAAGAATTGTGGGGATATTGAGAACCAGATGAAGTTTTTTAAATCCGTCGAATCCTCCCAGACTTTTGACAAAAGAATGCAGGATTTCATTAAAATCCAGAAAATGGCTCATGGTCAGGGTTGCATTATAGATGGAGGAGGTCTGTTCAAGTTTTGCATGGGTTTCCTGAATTTCATGCTGCAGTTGTTTTTCGTCTTCATCATGATAGAGCATTTTCTGGGAGAGCTCCTGATATTCATTTTCGATTTTTTTGAGGAAGGAGCGGTGCTGCAGGACTGAGCGATGGTAGAAAAAATCAAAGCCGATGATGACAATAAACGAAAGCAGGTAAAAAGACAGAAAGATGGAGTTGGAATGGGGAAAAAAGGAATAAAAACAGGTGAGGAAGGTGTATAAGCAGCCAATGGAGAGTCTGAAAATCAGGCTTCCGCAAATTTTATTTTGACTGCGGGAGGTAATATTAAGCAGTAAAAGAAATAATATCAAGGAATAAAAAAGATTCATAGATGAATCACCGTATTGTTCTTTCCTCGTTTTTTTGCGGCATACATTCTTTCGTCGGCTTTTTGAATAAGGGTGCGGAGATCTTTAGTGTCTGAGGGATATTCGGCTATTCCGATGCTTAAGGTGGTAATGACGGTTTCGCGCCGGATATGAAATTTTTTATCGGAAACACTCAGTCTGATTTTTTCTGCAATCTCAAAGGCTTCTTTTTTATTGATGGAAGGCAGGATCATTGCAAATTCCTCTCCGCCGTATCGGACCGCAAATCCGGGCTGGGGGCAATTTTTGGAGATGATGGAGGAGGTATGGATCAGAATGTTGTCTCCGACAACGTGTCCGTATTTATCATTGACCTGTTTGAAATTATCGAGATCCATCATCATAAAGGAAAAGGAATTCAAGGGTTTGTTATCTTTTGGAATTTGAGCTAATTTCTGCATTTCTTCATGCATGAAGTGATTGAGATAAAGTCCTGTCAGGCCGTCTGTGATGGAGAGTTTCTGTGTTTCCTTAAAAAGTTCCGCATTTTTTAAAGAGAGGGCGGATATATTGGCAATAAGAACGAGCAGACGGAAATCGTTCATGTGAAAGGTATCCGGCTGGGTGGAATCAATCCTGATAATGCCCATTATTTTGTCATCGGAAATGAGAGGGGAGGCAATGATGGCAGAGGAATCCGCATAAATCAGCGGATAGACCGTTCTGTCAGACTGAAAACGATAATCCTCGTTCAAATCCGTGATCCTTAAGGGGGAGTGATAATTCAGGACCCAGTCGTTGACAAGGTCGCTTTTATTGTTTCGGAGAAGAACATTCTGTGAGCGTTCCTTGACGATGAAGTTCGTGTTGGAGAGTTCTCCTCGCTCATTGAGACATGAAAGGAAGTAGACATCTCCCTGGGGTATGCATTCATTTACAAAATTAAGAACGCTTTCATAGATATGTTCTGTTGAAAGAGAAAGATTGATTTTTGAAATATAGTTTCTCAAGTTGGTGAAACGGGAGATCTGATGCTCCAGGGCAATGTATTTTTGTCTCAAATTTTTAATATGGGAAGCTTTGTCGTTGAGGGATTCTTTTATTTTTTCCATTTCAAGAAATTTTTCATGCTGTTCAATGGAGAACCTGTTTGTGATCCGTCTGCTGTAGATCTGAACCAGAATTAAAAGGGGGATGCAGAGAAAGAGCCAGCCGCTGCTGAAAATCAGGGAGATTAAAAAACAAAGACTCAGTGAAGCCAGGGAATAGATGATGATCCCCGTTCCTGAAAGATAAATGTTTGCAGGGAAAGAGAAAAGGATAAGGCAGAGAAGAAGAAATTCTTCAATGCCCTGAATCCAGGTTTTATAAGGATTATCCAGAATGATCAGCAGGATAAAGCTTGTCGCAAAAAGCAGAAAGAGGACGATAATAAAAAGAAATTTATTGACCGGAGCTGGCAGAATGGTCGTGGATGGATTCATTAGGCTTTATATCCTGTAACTGGGGGGAAGTTTCAGATTCTGAAGTTTTCCATTTTTTATAATACTTAGCTTCCCATTGAAGCCAGGCTTTATCCATGCCGATGTCTTTTCCCACTTTTTCGGATTCTATCCATTTGTATTTTAAAATTTCATCCCGTTTACGGCAGTATTCCTGATAGATTTTGGACTGATAAACTACGCCTTGCGTATCATTTTCAGAATTAGAATTAGAAGGATTACAGGTATTCATAATAATAGATTCCTAACTTTATTTTCACAGTATTGTGCGAATAGCCGGATCTTTAAAAAATAATAAATCCAAATTTAAAAAATCTTACAATTAGTACTTATAGACTTCAAGTACAATTTAACACGTATTTTTCCTTTTGACAAGGGGGGGAGATTCTGTTTTTATGAATAAACAGAAAAAAGGATAAATTACGATGTTGAATTATATTATTGCAGCGGTTTTGGTTTATGCAGTCCTGGCAGGAACAAGCCTTAAGGATTATCGTTTGAAGCTGACAGACATTCCCTGGATTTTACTGGTGACGGCCGGTTTTACATTAAGCTTTCTGGGGCTTTTTCATTATAATGATGAAAGAGTTATTTTCCTGGGTTGTGCTGTATTGTTTTGTGCAAATATGCTGACGTGGAGAGAGCATCGGAAAGAAAAAGGTCAAGCAAAGGAAGGGGAGTCTAATGCCTAAAGTTTCAGATTTTTCAATAGGACAAAAAGAATCCTTAACAAAACAGTTTCTTCTCACGGACGTGCAGAAATTTGCTGAAGTCAGTGAAGACCGCAATCCTATTCACCTGGATGAAGAGTATGCCAGGAATTCCATTTTTGGGAAAAGGGTGGTGCACGGAATCCTTCAGGCCGGATTGATTTCCGCCGTATTGGGAAATAAGCTGCCTGGAAAAGGGTCTATCTACCGTGAACAGACTTTAAAATTCAAGAAGCCCGCTTATATTGGCGACACACTGACTGCATCTGTGGAAATCATCGAAATTAAAGAGCGGATCGGGCTGCTGATTATGAAAACGACCGTAGTAAATCAGGATGGTGTCCTGTTGACAGAAGGGTTAGCCGAGGGTTTAGTTTCTAAATCCTAGAAATAACTATATGCTGAATCATTTAACCGTTTCCCAACTTTTAGCGCGTCAGAAAAGAATGTTTTCTTTTGAGATTTTTCCTCCGAAAACAGATCAGGGGGTTGTTTCTTTATTTGAGCATTTGAATAAACTCAGGAAGTTTTCACCTGATTATATTTCTCTGACCTATGGTGCCGGAGGTTCAAACCAGACAAGATCGCTGGAGCTTTTAAAGCGTTTGAATTCTGAATTTGACGGGGCTGTTGTGGCTCATTTTACCTGCGTAGGGCTTGATTTAAACAATATTCAGGGATTTATTTCACAGCTTGAGCAGCTGAATATACGCAATATTTTAGCCTTAAGGGGTGACCCGCCTTTGAACCATCCGGACTTTGATTTTTCAAAGAATCATTTTAAATACGCGTCTGAACTGGTGGCTTATCTTAAGAAAAATACTTCTTTATGTATCGGCGTTGCCGGGTATCCTGAAGGGCATGTTGCAGCCCCAAGTCTTGAAAAAGACTGGGATTATCTGAAACAGAAAGTGGATGCCGGTGCTGAATTCATCATCACTCAGTTATTTTTTGATAATACCTGTTTTTTTAAATTTCGCGAGGGGCTGAGTAAACGCAATATTCATATCCCGATAATGCCCGGGATTTTACCCGTGCCATCCATTGATCGGCTTAATAAAAGTATTAATCTTTCCGGCACACGGGTACCGGATTCCTATAAAAAAATTGTTGAAAAATATGCGGAGGATCCCCAAGGCTTCAGAGAGGCTTCGGTTGCTTATTTTATTGAACAAATCACTGAATTGATGCAGTCCGGTGTTCCTGGAATTCATTATTATATTTTAAACAGTTCAGATATTATTTCTGAAATTCTCGAAAAATTATAATAAGTTTTTTTTGTTTTCCTGACTGACTGTTTGTACAGTTAAATCCATTGAATTTTATTAAATTGTGTGATAGGATTACTCTGTAAACAGGAGGTTAAAAATGAATATCAATACGGCTACGGAAAGTACCCTGCTTAATTTGAACAAGGCCGGTAAGAATCTGACGAATTCCATGAATAAGGTGGCTACAGGCAAGGCTGTCAATCAGGCCTCTGATTCACCTTCAGATTATTATTCAATTAAAATGCTTGAGAGAGAAGTAAAACTCAGTGAAGTTGCGGCAAAAAATTATGAAAGAGAAACGAATGCCGGAAATACGGAAAGCACCCGGCTTGACTCTGCAGCCAATCTGGCTGAAGAGATTAGTACGCTCGCTTCTGCCTCAAAAGATGCAACCCTTTCACAGGAAGAGAAGGATGCGCTTCAGATGCAGTTGGAACAGACAACCCAGTCTCTGGATACTCTCCTTAAAGAAAATAATCTGGGTTCTGCGGAATCCCTTGGGCTGACCCATCTTAAAATAAATTCAACAGAGAGTGATGCGGATAATGTTGTTGCCGCTGCCAATAAGGCCTTCAGCAGCCTTCTTGTCCAAAACGAAGCAACTGGAACCAACATTAACCAGCTTGCCCGGAAAACAACGAATGTTCAGGCGTCTCTTGTGGACACCAAGGCGACTCTCAGCACTATACAGGATGCGGATGTGGCAGCTGAAGCCAGTAAGATTGAAGGATACAAGATTATTCAATCCCTTGCTCTCAATGCGGTTAAAAGTTCTCAGGATGTTTCAAAGTCATCCTTGAATTTATTCGGATAAGTAAAAAATTTTCTTTTGATTTTTCTTCTTCATCAGAAATCCGTCAATAATAACCCTTTTTTCATTCTTTTTATTTCTGCCCCGTCAGAAGTATCGATATTAAATTTCACAGGTATTTGACAGAAGCCGGCAATGGAGGTATTTATTATATTATGAATCTTAAATTTATTCTTATGTTTTTTTTATGTATCCGGCTTTTATCTGCTGATTCCGGGAAGTCTTTGCCGGCTTGTCTGGCGCCTCTTTCTACTTTTGATTCCAAACCCTCTGAAGAATTATCTGCTATTATAAATCGAATGAAGAAAACAGCCTATGAATATCAGCGTAAGGCGTTATCCAATGTTCTTTTATCTCTTAGATTGCTTGGGTTTAATCAGTTGAATTCTAAATATTTTGACGGAAAAATGATCCAGTTATCGGATAAAAGCTTTTTATCTATCCAGGATTGGTTCGAGGTTTATCATGAGGGGCTCTATTTATTACTCGCAGAAAATCTCCGGATTCCCTTTGATTTGAGAAGATATTATAAAATTGATTGTGGAAATACAATTTCTGCTTTGAAAAGCAGAAGAAAACTTTCAGAAAAAAGAGAATTTTTAAACCGGCTGGCTGAAGCGTGTCTTTCCTCTCAGACTTTAAGAAATATGAAGGTTCAGATAGAAAAGGCCACTTCAAAAATGAGTTACGGAAAATGGCAGATGAAGCTGGTTTATGATCTGCTGAAAATCAAATATCTTCAGGATCATCAGATTCTTTTCCCTATTGAAAAAATGACTTTTCTTCAGCTGCCTGTTTTTTCTGTAGATGGCGACGATCAGATAAGAATCGATCGTATGGGCTGGCTGCGGTATAAAAGTTCCCAGAGAGTTCCATTTAGCGGCAAATCCTATAAGGACCCTTCATTAGAATGGATCGGGGATCTTAAAACGGGCCGTGTAAAGTCTTTGGCTGAAATTATTAATGTTTCAAATGCTAAGGGTTTATTAGAAGATAATCAGTTGGAACTGGATTTCGGCAGCCCTGAAAATGACATATTTTCACAGGCAGCTTAGCCTTCAGAAATTCTTAAAAAGTTCAGAAATTATGTCTTGACAGCAAGTGGGTTTATCTGTAATTTTCACATCTCAATTTTGTAACGCGAGCGTAGCTCAGCTGGTAGAGCCCAACGTTGCCAACGTTGTTGTCGTGGGTTCGAATCCCATCGCTCGCTTTAATTTTCTATGTGTAGTACGCTTGTATTGGCAGTATGAATAAATTAAAATTCATAATCAAAAGGTAAACAGGCTCACAGGCGTCTTCATAATCAAGCTAAGAATCAAAAGAATGAAGAAAGGTAACTCGCGTGAAATCAGAAATTCTTGAAAAAAAAGGTTGTGTAGTCAGTTTTAAGATTGAAGTGCCATCTTCCGAAATGGCTGTATTGGAAAATAAAGTTGTTCAGGAATATATGCAGCATGCTCCTGTAAAAGGTTTCAGGGCTGGAAAAGTGCCTCGTGAACGACTTCTTAGATCTTATTCAAGCAATATTAAAAAAGATGTTGTCAGCCGTAATTTAGGAGAGTTTTGTACAAAAGGTCTGGAGCAGATCAATACCAAACCCGTTTCCGAGCCTGTTGTGAACAAAGTTGACTATGAGTTGAATTCTGCTTTAAATTTTGAAGGTCAGGTTGAAATTTTCCCTGAATTTGAATTAAGTGAGTATAAAGGTTTTGATTTAAAGAAACTTTCTGCGGTCGTAACAGATTCTGATGTTGATCATTATATTCATGAAATGGCGGAATATTCCGCTCCTTTTGAAACCATTGAAGACCGCGTTCTTCAAATGGGGGATTATGCCATTACGGATTACCTGATTAAAGATGGGGAAGAGGTATTGGAAAAAAAGGACGGGGCGTGGATGAAGGCTAAGGAAGGCGACTCTGTTCTCAAGGATTTTATCCAGGGCCTTATCGGAATGAAAATCGGCGAGACCAAAGTTCTGGATATTACTCTTCCTGAAAATTATGCTAATGCCAAGGCGGCAGGTAAAAAAGTTAAAGTTGAGCTTTCTTTGAAAGGCATTAAGAATAAGCCTCTTCCTGAAATCAATGATGATTTTGTAAAAAAGATAGATCCTAAATACGCCACTTTGCAGGAATACAAGGAAAAAGTACGTGATCTGCTGACGAAAGATAAAAAGTGGGAAGTTCTGAATAATTTTAAAAATCAGATTCGGCTCCAGTTGTTGAAAGATAACCGTCTTGAAGTTCCCCCCAGTTATTTAAAACAGCAGATGGATGCCAATTATGTTGAAGAAATCCGTATGTTGAAATCCCGTGGGTATGAAGACCAGGCAATCAAGGCACAAAGTGAAGAGATTTTTAAGAATGTTTATGAAAAAGCGCTGAGTCAGCTTAAATTGCAGTTTATCTTCGGCCGGATCATCGAAAATGAGAAAATTGAAGTGACTCAGGAAGATATTGACAGGTCTATTGATGAGCAGTCTCAGGAAATGTCGATCAGCAAAGAACAGTTTAATGAATATATTAAAAAAGACAATAAGATGGAACAGTTTAAAGAGAGACTTCTGGTTGATAAAATGTTTCAGTGGATTGTTGATCACGCTAAAGTGACTGAAGAATAAAAAATGGGAGATCAGGGTATGCCATATATAATGCCAAGAGTTATTGAAGAAGACGGCCGAAGTAAAATTGAATGGGATGTTTTCTCCCGGCTGATGAAGGACAGAATTATATTTTTAGGGACAGAAATAGATGATTTCGTGTCCAATGTCGTTGTTGCCCAGCTTTTGTTTTTACAGATGGAAGATCCGGAAAAAGATATTCATATTTATATTAATTCTCCGGGTGGTGTTGTAACTTCAGGTCTTGCAATTTATGATACCATGAAATTTGTGAGTTGCGATATTAATACCTATGTCATCGGCCAGGCCGCAAGCATGGGAGCCTTATTGCTGTCCGCCGGAACAAAAGGCAAGCGTTTTGCTTTACCTCATTCCAGGGTTATGATTCATCAGCCTTCGGGCGGCGCTCAGGGGCAGGCTTCAGATATCCAGATTCAGGCTCGTGAAATTACTAAAACCAAGGAATTATTAAATCGTATTCTGGCTGAAGCGACAGGCAAAGATATTGACACAATCAGCAAAGATACGGACAGGGATAATTTTATGAGTCCGGAGGAGGCTGTAGCATACGGCATCGTTGATAAAGTTGTAAGTAACATCAAACAGGCAAAGAAATAATAAGGTTTATCCATGGCTAAGAATCCCCCTCCACCACCCTGTTCTTTTTGCGGTAAACCCAATCATATGGTGAAAAAAATGATTGCGGGTCCCGGCGTTTATATTTGCAATGAATGTATAGAATTATGCGGTTCCCTGATTAATCAGGATGTTCAGGCAGCAAAGGTGAAACCGGCTCAGACTTTCAAGGTTCTTACTCCAAAAGAAATCTATGATCATTTAAATTTGTTCGTTGTCGGACAGAATCAGACGAAAAAGGTTCTTTCGGTTGCTGTTCATAACCATTATAAGCGTATTACCTCTATTACTCAAAAGGATAAGGATATTGATGTCGAATTGGAGAAAAGCAATATTCTTCTGATGGGGCCGACAGGAACCGGAAAAACACTTATTGCCAGAACACTCGCTAAAATTCTGGATGTTCCTTTCTGTATTGCCGACGCGACGACATTGACCGAAGCGGGTTATGTTGGAGAAGACGTTGAAAATATTATTCTAAAGCTGCTTCAAAATGCTGAATTTGATGTCCAACGTGCTGAACGCGGAATTATTTACATTGATGAAATTGATAAAATTGCACGCACCACGGATAATGTCTCCATAACCCGGGATGTTTCAGGTGAGGGAGTGCAGCAGGCCCTTTTAAAGATTCTTGAGGGAACAGAATGTAATGTGCCGCCGAAAGGGGGAAGAAAACATCCTCAGCAGGAATACATCAAAGTGGACACATCAAATATTTTGTTCATGTGCGGTGGCGCTTTTGTAAATCTTGACCGGATTATTGCTAAAAGAATCGGAAAAGCAACCATGGGGTTTCATGAAACCGCCAAGGAATCCTCCAGGAAAAAAACCGCGACGGAACTGCTTAATCAGGTTATTCCCCAGGATTTGATTAAATTTGGAATGATCCCTGAATTTGTCGGCCGTTTGCCCGTTTATGCGAGGTTAAGTGACCTTGATGAAGAGCAATTGGTGCGAATCATTAAGGAACCTAAAAATGCGATCCTCAAACAATATGAGAAAATGTTTGATATGATGGGGGTACGCCTTGTTGTTGAAGAAGAAGCAGTCAAAGCCATAGCCGTCAAATCTATTCGCAATAAAACAGGCGCAAGGGCACTGAGAACAATTTTTGAAGAGATTATGCTGGATGTCATGTTTGAGATTCCTTCGTTAACCGGGGTATCCGAATGCCACATAACCGTTGATTGTGTTGAAAAAGGTGAAAAACCTAAATTAATTTTCAATGATAAAGCAAAAATTGCTTAATCATCATTTTTAATCAGGAGCTTAAGGTTTATGTCTAATATTGGTCTGATCGGATTACAATGGGGAGATGAGGGTAAAGGAAAGATTATTGATTATTTAGGTGAGGACAGTGATATTGTTGTCCGTTATCAGGGCGGTAATAATGCCGGGCATACGGTTTTAATTGAAGATAAAAAATATGTTCTCCATCTTATTCCTTCCGGAATTTTAAATGACCAAAAAATCTGTCTTATCGGAAACGGGGTTGTGCTGGATCCCAAAGCCTTATTTGAAGAAATACAATATCTGAAAGAAAAGGGTGTCTCCGTAGAAGGCCGACTGAAGATAGCCGACAATACCAATATTTTAATGCCCTATCACCGTGACCTGGATCTTGCCCGTGAAAACAGCATGGGAGATCGGAAAATCGGAACAACAGGCCGCGGCATTGGCCCCTGTTATGTGGATAAATATAAACGCTGCGCCATCCGGCTTCATGATCTTTGTTCGGATGATTCAGTTCCTTTTAAGGAAAAGTTACAGAGAAATTTTGAAGAATATACGACTGTGATTACTAACGAATATAAGGGAGTTCTTTCAAAATCTTTTGAAGAGGTTTTTGAAGAATATAAAGACTTTGGAAAGAAATTAAAACCTTTTATTGTAAACTCAGTGTATTTTTTTGAGAAAGCTGTCCAAGAGAATAAGCGCTTTTTATTTGAAGGTGCACAGGGGGCTGCTCTGGATGTTGATTTTGGTACCTATCCTTTTGTTACATCATCAAACCCGACTTCCGGAGGCTTTTTTACAGGTTCCGGAGCAAATCCAAAAATGATTGACAGTATTATCGGAGTGACAAAAGCTTACTGTACAAGGGTTGGAAGCGGACCTTTTCCTTCCGAAATGGAAGATTCTTTAGCAGATGAAATCCGGAAAGCCGGAGGGGAATTCGGAGCAACAACCGGGCGTCCCCGGCGTTGCGGATGGCTGGATGCCGTTCAGCTCCGGTATGCCGTACTTCTCAATGGAGTAGATACTTTAGCTGTGACAAAAATGGATGTTCTGGATTCTCTTAAAAAAATCAGGATTGTCACCGGCTATAAAGTAAAGGGTAAGATTGTTAAAGAATTTCCTTCGGATGTTCATTTTTTTGATCATTTTGAGACTGTTTCTGAGGAATGGGATGGATGGCTTTCTTCTACCACGACTATCTCAAGTTATGAAAAATTACCTTTAAAAGCAAAGGCTTTTCTTGGACGGATTGCGGAATTGGCCGGTGTCAAAATCGGTATTTTATCAGTAGGACCTAAACGAAGTCAGACCTTTAAACTGGTTTAATTCCGTTGCATACCGGAGACCTCAACAGTCTTTATCAAAAAGCCCTTAAGGGGAATATTCCGGGTCATATTGCTATCATTATGGATGGTAACGGAAGATGGGCTAATCAGCATCATTTAGGCAGAATCCGCGGACATCGAAAGGGCGTGCAGGCAATCCGTGAAGTGGTTGCGGCAGGGAATCGGCTGGGAGTTCAGTTTATAACCTTATATGCTTTTTCAACAGAAAACTGGAATCGGCCTGCTGATGAGGTTGAAGCGTTATGGAATCTGATGGTTGAATTTCTTGAAAAAGAGACCGCTGAACTCAAGCAGAACAATGTACGCATAACCTGTATCGGGAAGATCGATTCGATTCCCGTGCATGCCCGGGAAAAAATGGACTGGGCCATGCACGAAACTTCAGATAATAAAGGTCTTGTCTTAAATCTTGCCATCAATTATGGCGGCCGTGATGAACTTGTAGAGGCCATTAAATGGATTATTTCGGAGAAATTGAAACCGGAAGAAATTTCTGCTGATTGTGTAAATCAGCATCTTTATACCCGCAATATACCGGATCCGGATTTAATGATCCGCACGAGCGGAGAACAACGGATTTCTAATTTTTTACTTTGGCAGATTTCTTATTCTGAATTATATTTCACCCCTGTTCTGTGGCCGGACTTTGGGCAGAAAGATTTAATTGAGGCTGTTCTTGATTATCAAAGCCGGCATCGGCGTTTTGGAGGTATATAATGTTTATTCACCGTCTTTTCAGTACTTTGATTTTCATCCCTGTCGTGGTTCTTATTTTGATTTATTCGAGAAGTTATACAGAGTTAGCCATTCCTTTAATTGTTTCTATTTTTGGAGTTCTGGGGGTCCTGGAGTATTTAAAGATGACAAGATTTAAAGGTTTTTTAAGTTATCCTTTTTTTTGTGCCTTTATTGCAGGAATTTATCCCTGGTTTATCTATTTTTCCCTGAAGCATCAATGGCACAGGGGAGATGTTGAATCTTTTTTCATTTTTATGATCGTCCTTCTGAGTTTTTTCCTTTTTTTTCAGAAGCCGGGAAACCTCGGGTCTAACAGCAGGGTTATTGAATCCCTGTCAGTACTTCTTCAGTCTTTTATCTATATTCCCTGGTGTCTTGGTTTCTTTCTGAAAATTCTATTTTTACCTGCTGTTGACGGAAGATTTCTGATCATATTCCTGCTGCTGGTCTGTAAAAGTACGGATATTTTCGGATATGTATTCGGCAAGACCCTTGGACGGCATAAAATGTCGCCTGTCATCAGTCCGAATAAAACCATCGAAGGGGCAATAGGGGGATTGCTGTCCTCTCTGGTGATTGCTCATCTATGTTATTATATTTTTCTGAATGATTTCATGAGTCTGACTAAGCTCTGGATTTATGGAATCTGCCTTCCTCTGATCTCTATTTTTGGGGATCTGACTGAATCTCTTCTGAAAAGGGATGCGGCATTCAAGGATTCCGGAGGAATCGTTCCAGGTCTTGGCGGCGTTCTGGATATGCTGGATAGCATCCTGTTTGCGGTTCCCTTCGTCTATTTTATTGAAACGGTTGCATGTTGTTCATCTTTATAAAGGCTGGCATTTATGGTTAAGCAGATTACCTTATTGGGCAGTACTGGTACGATCGGGAAAAATACCCTGGATGTTGTAAGAAAAAATAAATCGGATTTTCAGATTTATGCTCTTGCGGCTAAATCAAGCTTTGAAAAATTAAAAGAGCAGGCAGAAGAATTTAATCCCAAGGTTATAGTACTCACCGAGTATAAGGCCTATGAAAAGGCAAAGAGGTGTTTTCCTTCCTCTGTAAAGGTGTTTTATGGCGAAGAAGGCTTGAAAGAAATAGTAACGCATCCTTCTGTTCAGTTTGTCATGGCCGGAATGGTGGGGGCTGCAGGTCTTCCTCCTTTTATTGCAGCTTTGGAAGCCGGAAAAAAAATCGGACTGGCCAATAAGGAAATTTTAGTCATGGCCGGAGAGTATCTTCACCAAAAATATCCTGGTTTTTTGAAACAGATCATACCCGTTGATTCTGAGCATTCAGCAATATTTCAATGTCTGGAGGGGCGCGAGCTTTCGGAAATAGAATCCATCATTCTTACTGCGTCCGGAGGGCCTTTTAGAACACGTCCGCATCTTGAAGGGTTATCGCTGGAAGAGGCCCTGGATCACCCCAACTGGAAAATGGGTGCGAAAATTTCGATTGATTCCGCAAGTCTTATGAACAAAGGTCTGGAAGTGATGGAGGCACGCTGGCTGTTTCCGGTAGAATTGAAACAGATCAAGGTTGTGATTCATCCTCAAAGTATTATTCATTCCATGGTGGAATTTTGCGACGGTGCTTTATTGGCGCATTTAGGGGTGGCCGATATGAGAATCCCCATTCAATATGCCTTAAGTTATCCCCGTCGAATTGTTAATGATCTGCCAAGAGTGAATTTCCCAAAATTAAAGGAATTAACCTTTGAAGAACCGGACTGGAAAAAATTTCCAAACTTAAGCCTGGCCTTTAAAGCCCTTGAAAATGGCGGGGTCTGTCCGGCCGTTCTTAATGCGGCGAATGAAATGGCTGTTCAGGCTTTTATGGACAGGAAAATCAGTTTTACAGATATTTTTAAATGCAACCAGTATGTGTTTGCCGAGGAAAAAAATAATATTTCTTTATCTTTAAAGAATATTCTGGAGGCAGATGCAAGAGCACGTAAGGAAGCCGCTTCATGGATTTTGAAATACTCCTCTCTTCTTTAAAAATATCCGTATGGAGTCATTATTTCTGGCTTGCCCTGGTTGTTCTCGGAACTCTCAGTATTCTGGTCGTTATTCATGAATGGGGGCATTTTATCGCAGCCCGTATCCATGGGGTAAAAGTTCTTGAGTTTTCTTTTGGAATGGGCCGAAAAATCTGTTCAAAAAAAATCGGGGACACCGATTACCAGATACGTTGGTTTCCCATGGGCGGCTTTGTCAAATTGTATGGCGAAGAAAATTTGGGAAAAGCGGATTACGTTCCATCTCCTTCCGAATTCTATGGAGTATCTGCATTAAGGCGTTTATCTATCGTACTCGCAGGCCCGGTAATGAATCTTTTTCTTGCTTTTGTCAGTTTTTCGATTGCCGTTTTTTTCCTGGGAGAAACGTTAACAAAACCTAGAATCGGCTTTCTTGAAACTTCTTCTGCAGCCTATAAAGCGGGGCTTAGAAGCGGTGACTTGATTTTAAAGATGGATGGAACGTTGGTTGAAAGTTTTGAGCAGGTGTCCGAGTATATCACCCATAAAGCCAATGAGAAAATTCTTTTGGAATGGAAAAATAACGATCAGGAAATAATGAGAACGGATCTTATTCCTGAACTGGTTGTTGAAAGGGATATCCTCGGGGATTACTTTTCAAAAGGAGAAATCGGTTTAAATCCCTTTATTCTTGCGGCAATTGGAAAAGTCGTTGAAAATACTCCGGCTTCACGTCTGGGACTTAAGTCCGGCGATATCATCACAGAGATGAACGGGCAAAAGATCATTTTCTGGAATGAACTGCTTGAAATTGTTCAGAAAAATCCGAAAACAAAGATGAAGGTGATCTGGAAGCATGAGGGGGAGGTGAAGGAAGGATTTATAACTCCGGATGAAAGAATTGTTAAGGGGGTTACAAAAGACATTCAGACTCAATCCATGGGGGTGATCGGCGTTTCTCAGGAAATAGATAAGGCCCTGATTTTTAATAAAAAAGTCTCCTTTTTCAGCTCTTTTTCGTATTCTTCTTTAAAGCTTTGGGAGTTGACTCATCTGACCTTTAAAGTCTTTCTAAAGCTGTTTCAGGGTAAATTATCCAAAGACAGTCTTATGGGGCCTGTCAGGCTTGCAGGGGTGGTATCGGATGTCGCTCAGAGCGGATTCTGGCCATGGCTTTTATTCCTTGCCTTTATCAGTCATCAGCTGGCTTTTATCAATTTATTTCCTTTCCCTGCTCTGGATGGCGGGCACGCTGTTTTCTTTTTTATCGAAATTCTTATGGGAAAGCCTGTCAATCTGAAAATCCAGGAAATCTTCAATCGTGTTGGCTTTACATTTTTAATGCTATTGTTTATATTTATTATTTTAAATGACCTTTCAAACCTTATAGGAAGCAGATGACAAATGAAATGGAGTAAAACGTTTATACCCACATTAAAGGAAGCCCCAAAGGAAGCCGAAGTTCCTTCGCATAAGCTGATGCTGAGAGCAGGCTTGATACAGAATCTTTCTTCAGGGCTTTATACCTATTTACCCCTTGGAAAAAAAGTAATTGATAAAGTGATGAATACCATACGCCGGATTTTAGCCGAATATGACGCGATTGAACTCACCATGCCTGTTTTACAGCCGAAAGCGATATGGGAAAGAAGCGGACGCTATGAAATCATGGCGGATCTCATGATGAAAATAAAAGACAGGGAAAAAAAGGAATTCATTCTCGGACCGACCCATGAGGAAATTATCACGGATCTGGTTTCAAAACGCGTTAATTCCTATCGTCAGCTCCCCCTTAATTTTTTTCAGATCCAGACCAAATTCAGGGATGAAATCAGGCCTCGTTTCGGGGTGATCCGGTCTAAAGAATTCATTATGAAAGACGGTTACAGTTTTGATCTGACAGATACTGATGCTTTCAAAACCTATGATAAAATGTATGAAGCTTATTCAAGAATTTTCAAATATTGCGGAATTGATTCTGTCCCAGTTCTTGCTGATACAGGAGCCATGGGGGACGGCGGAAGATCGCATGAGTTTATGGCCTTATCCGCTATCGGAGAAGATGTGATTGTTCGTTGTCCAAAATGCGGATATTCGGCAAACCTGGAGCTTGCCGTCAGACAGGTGAAACCCACGGCCCCTTCTCACGAGCTTTCAAAACCTTTGGAATTAGTGGATACCCCGGAAGTCAGAACAGTGGATGAAGTTTCGGCGTTTTTTAAGATAAAAGCTGACCGGCTGATAAAAACTTTGATTTATAAAGCGGACGACTTTTTTATTGTTGTTTTAGTCCGCGGTGATGTAGAGGTCAATGAGATCAAGTTAAAACGTTTTTTGAAAGCCTCCCAGTTGAGCCTTGCTGATGCAAAAGATATTGAAATCCTTACCCATGCTCCTGTGGGGTTTGCGGGGCCTGTAGGGCTTTCAGAAATCCGTATTCTTGCGGATTTTTCAGTAAATGGAATGCAGGATGCTGTAACTGGGGCCAATCAGGCCGGAAAACATTATCAGCATGTGTATCCGGGAAGAGATTTTCCTCAACCGGAAAGTGCCGATGTCGGTACCTGCCGTGAGGGGGATCTTTGTCTTCATTGCAGAGAGGCTTTTTCTTTTGCACGCGGAATTGAAGTCGGGCAGGTTTTTTATCTGGGGAAAAAATATTCGCAGAAATTGGATGCAAAAGTCATTGATCCCGAGGGAAAGGAATCCACTCTCGTCATGGGGTGTTATGGAATAGGGGTATCCAGGACTGTAGCGGCCATTATTGAGTGCAATCATGATGCCTCCGGTATCGTTTGGCCTGTAACCATCGCTCCTTATGAGGTGGTGGTTATTGCAGTTGATTTTGAAGATGAAAAAGTCAGAAACGAATCTTTGAGGATTTATGAAAGTCTTAAATCAAAAGGAATGGATGTTATACTCGATGACCGTTCAGAAAGACCCGGATTTAAATTTAAGGATGCGGAATTAATCGGTTTTCCGATTCGTGTTACAGTGGGTAAAAATGCGATTGAAAAAAATTCAGCAGAGGTCACCCTCCGTAAAACCAAAACAACAGAGTTTATTTCTTTATCACAGGTCGATCAATATGTTTATGATAAAATACAGGAAATAAAAAAAAATTATGGCTGATATTGAGATCAAAAATCCTGGGGACAGGCTCAAGATTCTCATCTATGGATATGAAGGGTATCTTACTCCTGAATCCAGATTAAAAACATGTCATATCTATGAGGGATTTATCCAAGAAAAAGTTTTACTGATGCAGAATTTTTTTTCAAAGAAATATGATGAAATGGTTCTGGAGGTAAAGGGAGACTCTCTATCCGGGGCCATGGCAGATACTCTGAAATTGTTTTCTGAGTGCAGGGATAGGCTGGATTATAGGCTTCCTCTTTTAAAGTATTTTTTGGAAGAATATAAGCTGGATACTCAAAAAAATGAAAATCTCTGTCAAAATGATTTTGAAATATTAAAAAATATAAGCCTGATTGTTGATAAGATTACATCCCTTGAATTAATTTCACAGGAAAATATTATTCAGATCAATCGATTCGTATCCAATTTCATTACAAGCATTTTTAAGAGAATTGATATGATCGTTTCTTTAAATTCCAAACTGAAGGGAAAAGCCGATGAATTCGCTTTGCTGCTGCATGAAATAATAAATAAGAAGGCAACTGCGGCTACTTATGAAGCCCTGGATGCTTTGCTTTTAAAATATCCGGAGTGCTGGAGTTCTTATAAAGAAATTCTTGTGTGTTTTCATAATATTTTTTCTCAATATTCAACTGATTATGATACGGAAATTCAATCTGAGTGTTTAAACGATTCCCTTTTTTTTATCGATCAATATGAAGCTTTTATTGGAAAATTAAAAAAAATTATTTCCAAAGCAGAGTTCATTACAAAAGATGAAAAGAAATGCCGCGAGGATATTTTGTGTCAAATGTCGAGTGTGCCGGATTTTCAAAAAGAGAGAAAAATGATTGAACATTTACTTGACTCCCAAACGGTAAAAAGCAAAGGGATATCCGATTCCATCCATAAATCAGGTGTTTTTTGTGATATGGGTGAATTTCTTGAACATCAGATGCTCTATGATGAAGCCATAGAATTTTATCAGGCTGCGGTCAAAAATAATGCGGAGAATATGAAAGCCGTTAAGGCCTTAGCCCGTTGTCATACCCGGGCTCAAGGGTATGGAGAATTTCAAAAGGCAAACAGGTTTTTGGTTCAGGGAAAAAAGGATGAAGCCCTTGATCTTTACAATCAGATTCTTTCCAGAGACCCTGGTCTGGAAACTGTTAAATTATTAAAAGTTAAAGTTAATAAATTGGAAGGAAAAAATGCATAGAGCACCAGTCGGGATTTTCGATTCAGATATCGGCGGATTAAGCGTGGTTGCCGAATTCAGAGAAAGGCTTCCTTTTGAGGATATCTATTATTATGCAGACACTCTGCATTATCCTTACGGAACAAAAACAAAAGATGAGGTTTATTCTTATTTTTGTCAGGTATGTGATCATCTTCTGGATAAGGGGGTTAAATCTCTTTTTTGCGCCTGTTCCACCGCTTCTGCAGTTGCTATTCCGCGATATCGAAATCCCAAAATTAAATTGATTCAGGGCTTATTTAATCATGAACTGGTTGAGGAGGTTGTCGGGCTGGCTTTAACCCGGGATATAGGCCTTATTGCCACTGAACTGACCGTAAAATCGAATGCTTTTCAAAAACTTTTTTCTGAGGTGCCTAATAATTTCACAATTCATGCCGTACCTGCATCCCCTTTAGTAGATGCGGTGACTAAAGGAGATTTTTCTCAGGAAACATTGATCCCTATCATTAAAAAAACAGTTTCTTATCTCTCCGGAATCCGTTTAGGGGCAATTATTATTGGTTGTACTCATTTTTATCATATTAAAAATGAATTAAGATTTGTCTTGGGTAAAATTCCTGTAATTGAACCTTCTAAGGTTGCTGTTTCCTGTTATACAAGAGAAATGAGGGAAAGTGACCTATTGAATCCAGATCCTTTAAAAAAAGGAAAAGTGACCTGTATTGTATCAGGAAATCTGGATGAATTTAAAGAACGGGTTAAAAACCTGGAAAAAGCCAGAAACACCATTTTTATTGATGAGTATATAGAAGCATAACCTTATTTAAGGGACTGCTTTTCGTAACACAATGGGATAGGTATCTGTTCTTCTATCTCTTAAAAATGGCCAGGTATGGCGGATTTCAGTAATTAAATCATAATCAATTTCTGAAACAATAAGGCCTTCATTTTTTTCTGAAGCAGGAGAAATGATTTCTCCAAAAGGGTCGCAGACAAAAGAATTTCCCCAGAATTTCATTTCCCCTTCCTGTCCAACACGATTTACTGAGGCGACATAGACTCCATTGGCTATGGCATGGCTCTGTTGAATGGTTTTCCATGCCTGCATGTATTTGGATTCAGAGGATTCCTCCCCTTTAAGAATTCCTATGGCTGTTGGATAGAAAATAATTTCAGCTCCCATGAGCGCAACCGTACGGGCAGCTTCAGGAAACCATTGATCCCAGCATATTAAAACACTGATCGTTCCAAATTTTGTTTTAAATACTTTATAGCCTTCATCGCCTGGAGAAAAATAGTATTTTTCGTAAAAACCGGGGTCGTCCGGAATATGCTGTTTTCTGTAAATTCCTAGAATGGAGCCATCTGCATCAACGATAAAGACGCTGTTATGATATAATCCTGTAAGCCTTTTTTCAAAAAAAGGAATAATAAGTACAACTTCATGTTTTTTTGCAAGGGTGCAGAAAATCCGGCTTAATTTACCGGGAAAGGATTCTGCAAGATTAAAGTGGGAGGTATCGATTGTTCTGCAGAAATAGGGATTAGAAAAAAGTTCCTGAAGGCAAATGATGGCAACCCCTTGATCGGCTGCTTCCTTGATCTTGTTTTCAATATATTCCAGAGATTCTTTATAAGCATGCTGAATCAAGGCAATGGAGATTTTTTTATCAGTCATGTTGGATTTTATCTGGAAGGTTTTTTAATAGGTATAATTTTCATGACATGAATTGCTGTTTTCTTGAACTTTTTCATGATTTTTTCTCCAAGACTTTCATGGGTTTCAAGAAATTTGTATCCACAGACATGTTTTGTTCTTGATTCAGCGTATGTTCTGGGATATTTCCGGCAATTCAATGGTCTGAGTTTATAAATGGTACAAAAGGATTTTCCATTAGCGGAAAATTTTAAAAAAGGGCACACATTCGGAAGCTTGCAGCATTCTCCGCATCCATTACACTGGCCTATTCGTGCCTTTGAAACGGGTAATATGGAAGTAATAGTTCTTTTTATTTTATGTATCATATTTTTTTATACTTTTTTTGAGTTAATATTATAAGATATTTTAATTTTATTTAACAAGAAGTATTTTTGTTCTCTGCCGTTTGTTTATTATTTTTGATTTTATAAAGAAAACTATTTGATCTGTTAGTGGAGTTAAAATATTGGCAGTTAAAAACGCAAATACAATTCCTTCAGAATAATAGGTATATTTTCGGATCAAGGCATTCAGCAGACCGGCTAAAATTCCCATCAGGATTTTTCCGCCCGGTGTAACAGGAGTGCTTTTGGGGTCTCCTGCAATATAAATCGCAGAAAAAATAACAGCCCCGCTGAAAAGATTGAAATACACAGGTTCGTCAAAAATCCAGTTGCTCACAGAAAAGGAAATAAGAAAAAATATTCCCGGACGCCAATCAATGATTTTCTTCAGACAGAGAATAAGTCCTATGAGAATAAGAAAAGGTTTGAATATTTCTCCTGGCGATCCGCTTGAAAGAGCGTAGAGATCACCCCATTCCCCGTGAATATTCCCTGTAAACATAGTCAGGAGGTTTAATGAATGTTTTTCTGAATGATAAAGTTCGAGCGGTGTGGCTGAAGTAAGTCCGTCAGGAATTTGAAAACCGGAATTCCAGGCGACAATGGCGGAAGGGTAGGCGATCATCAGAAAAAGGCGTCCGCAAAGCATGGGATTGAGAGGAAGCGCGTCTCCTTCGAATGAAAGCCTGACAAAAATAATTGAGAAGATAAGGGCGAAAAAAACATAGAGAGGGGGGATATGAGGGGGAATACTTAAAACCAGGAGGGCGGATGTGATAGCAGAAGACCCGCTTTTAATTTTAAATTTACCTTCTTTAAGAAAAAAAAACGAAATTTCCAATCCAAGCCCCACCAGACTATAGAGGATAAAGAACAGAATAAAGGTGTGATCGAAAAAAAAAGTATAGACGGATGCCAAAAATAAAAGACTGAGATATGTCCATATTATTCTGACCGCTAGAGAAGGTCCTATGCGCAGGAAGGGGGGATGTTTCATGTCAATCTCCACTGTTTGGCTTCTTTAAAAAAGTCGACAAGCGGAATATGCGAGGGGCAGACCGCTTCACATTTTCCGCATAAAAAGCATTCCTGGAGATGAGAGAAAAGAGACGGAGACCGTTCATTTTTTTTAATCCGATTTGCCATAAGGATGGGATGAAGTTCCAATGGACAGGCGTCGATACAGTTTCCGCATTGAATACAGGATCTTTGTCTTTTTATGCATGATTGTTTTGAGATAATAAGGATGGAATTTGTCCCCTGGGTGACAGAGTCAGTTAAAAATTTGTTTTCACCCATCATAAGCCCTGAAAAGATAATAAGTTCTTTTTCTTCATTAAAAGGAATGGCGTAATATCTGATAATTTCGCCGGCAGAAATTCCTATAGGGACAATTATATTTGTGAAGAAATTTTTTTCAGGAACAGCCAGAGTTAAAGGTCTTTCAATAACCGCGACATGATCGAGAACAGATCTTCCAATGGCCCTGAGAGAAGATGCATTTTGAACCAGAAATCCATAATCTGTCGGTCTGTTTTTATAAGAGGGAATTGTCCGTGTAAGTTTTTGCATAATCAGCCGTTCAGCCCCGGCAGGATAGCCTGTCGGGAGCAGAAGCAGAGGATAGGAATAAATTTTTTTTAACTCAGAGACAAGGAAAGGATGATTTTGAACGGCTAAAATAATATTCTGAATTTTACAGTTTCGAGCTGTGGTTTCCGCTCCTTTTTTTATCCATTTGCTATGATGAAGAATAATGGAAAGATCTGAAGTTATAAAAGGTTCGCATTCAACAGCATTAATAATCAGGGTATGACAGTTAACTGCGGATTTAATTTTTAATGAGGCGGGAAATAAAGCGCCCCCCATTCCTAAAAGACCGATTTCTTTTAAATAGTCTTCATAGGAGATTGAGGGATCTGAGTTGAATTCAGTTTTTTTTAATGTATTTAACCAGGAAATATTTTTCGAATTATTTTCTATGGTGATTTTTGAGGTTTCAATTTTAGTCACAATACCAGGTATAGTACTATGGATATCATGTGTGTTCCCTTTTGCAATAACAGTTCCTGTTTCTACAGGAGTATTTTCATGTACAAGGAGATTGATCTTTGAAGAGAATCGAGAAAGAGGATTGATTTCAATTTTGTTTGGAAGAACAGGATAATAATGAGGCGCTTCGGTTGTAATGGAGGATTCTCTAAACATAATGATTTAGATTTTGCTTACAGAAGGTCAGATTTAGGCCATAGAGGTTTATTCTCTATTTCTTCAATAATTTTATTTCCCATCATGTTTAATGTGGCATAAATATTTGAAAAATAGCGGGTTGCGCTGCCTATGGCATCAACCTTATTTTTGATTCCAGAAGAATTTTTTAATGTTTTATTTTGAAAATCAGAAATTGCCTTTTTAACATTTTCCAATTTATTGGCTTCTTTAATATTATCCATATCCGGAATGTTGACATAAGATACAATAAAGTTTCCCTCATTCTTTTCTATGACCATAACAGCTGTTATTTGTTCATAACTCTTAAATTTTCTGACAGCAGCTCCTTTTTGAATGTTGCCCTGATTATCATAACCCAGGTATAGATCTGAAATGCTTTCAGAATAACCGGATTTATGGCTCATCTGTTTCAAGCCTTTAAAGGATTCCAGAATGAGGGAGTCCGTTTCAGCAGCATAAAGAGAAGCAGAGGAAATTGAGAGAATAAAAAAACATAAAGAGGATATTATTTTTTTCATAAAAAATCCTTTCAGTGTTGTTCATCATCTGATTTTATTATATTAATATTCTGTGATTTCAGAGTAAATATGTTTTTTAGAAGAAATATTCAGGAATGTTTTAAGAAACTATGAATAAATTTGTTTTAAAATCACCGTATACCCTTCAGGGTGACCAGCCACAGGCTGTGGAAAAACTAGTGGAAGGCATTCGGAACAGGCAAAGGCAGCAGGTGCTTCTTGGAATTACGGGTTCAGGCAAGACCTTTACCATGGCGAATGTGATTGTTCACGAGCAAAAGCCCACTCTGATCATTTCTCCCAATAAAACTCTGGCAGGCCAGCTGTATAATGAATTTAAAGAACTTTTTCCTGAAAATGCCGTAGAATTTTTTGTCAGTTATTACGATTATTACCAGCCGGAGGCCTATGTTCCTTCTTCAGATACTTATATTGAAAAAGATGCTTCCATTAATGAAAGAATAGACCGCATGCGGCATTCTGCAACCACGTCCCTGTTAACACGGAAAGACGTTATTGTCATTGCCAGTGTTTCCTGTATATACGGTATTGGTTCTCCAAAAACATATCTGGAATTAGCCATGAAAATTTCAAGAGGACAAAAAATTTCAAGAGATAATCTGTTGCGTAATCTCATCAGTATTCAGTTTACACGGAATGATCTTGATTTTGTTCGTGGAAGCTTCAGGGTCAGGGGAAGTAATGTTGAAATTTATCCGGCTTCTTCAGATGAAAAGATCATACGGATTACATTCAATGACGATCAAATAGAGAAGATCATCTTAAAAGATTTTTTGTTGCCGGATATTTTACAGGAATTGGATGAGACGCTTATTTTTCCAGCCAGTCATTATGTCAGCAAAAAAGAGGAAATCGAAAGGGTTATTCAGCAGGTTAAATCTGATCTGGCAGATCAGGTGAGTTATTTCAAGGCTCAGAATAAACTTCTGGAAGCGGAGCGGATAGAGCAGAGGACCCGATATGATATGGAAATGCTCAAGGAAACCGGGTACTGCAATGGGATAGAAAATTATTCCCGGTATCTGGACGGAAGAAATCCGGGAGAACCTCCATCCGTGTTGATGGATTTTTTAGGAAAGGATTTTCTTCTATTCATAGATGAAAGCCATATCACTGTTCCTCAAATCGGAGGAATGCATGCCGGAGATTTTTCAAGGAAAAAAACTCTTGTGGAATTTGGTTTTAGACTGCCTGCTGCCATAGACAACAGACCCTTGAATTTTAAAGAATTTGAATCAAAGATATCCTATGTTATTTATGTTTCCGCAACTCCCGGGGATTACGAGATGAGTAAAGCGCAAAATTTTTTTGTTGAGCAGATTATAAGGCCTACAGGTCTTCTGGATCCGATTACAGAGGTTCGGCCTACCCAGAATCAGGTGGACGATTTATTAGGCGAAATCCGGAAGCGTATTTCATGCGGTGACAAAGTATTAGTAACGACCTTGACTAAAAAAATGGCCGAAAAACTGACGGATTATTATTGTGAGAGGGGAATAAAAGCAAAATATCTTCATTCGGATATTGTAACCATTGAGAGATTGAAAATTATTTCTGAATTAAGAAACGGACTTTTTGATGTTTTAATCGGAATTAATCTTTTACGGGAGGGACTTGATATTCCGGAGGTTTCTTTAGTGGGGATTCTTGAAGCTGATCAGGAAGGCTTTTTAAGATCCAAACGCTCTTTAATCCAGACTTTTGGAAGAGCTTCCCGGAATATCAATGGTAAAGTCATCTTATATGGAGATAAGAAAACAACAGCCATGAAAGAGGCCATTGAAGAAACTGAAAAACGAAGAATACGTCAGGAAAAATATAATCAAGAGCATGGAATCACCCCTAAAACGATTGTAAAATCAAGAAATAATTTAATTTTATCCATTTATGATAAGGATTATTTATCGGTTCCAAAAGAACTTGAAGAGAGAAAATTTTTTAAATCATTGCCCGGAGTTCAAAAAGAAATCGCCAGACTTAAGAAAAAAATGTTGTTATCTGCTCAGAAGTATCATTTTGAAGATGCTGCGAAATTTCGGGATCAGATTAAAGAATTGGAAAATATGATGGATGATTATTAATGAGTTAAGACAGTTAAATATTTTGGTTTTGCTTTGGTGATTTTATTTTTGTTCATTTCGAAATATCACTCCATTTTTTATCATTTTTTTGACTGGGATGAAGCCCAGATAATGAGTATGTCCTAAGCAATAACTCATGAATTCAGCCCGTATAAATGATGTTTTGACTGAAAATGAAAGAAAAAATTTTTCCGAAAAATATAAACAGGTCAGGCAAATAGGACTAACAAAAATTTATTCACGGATATAAGTTTTTTAAAACAATAAAACAGATCAGGATCAGGAATCAAACTGGAAGAAAAAATCCGCAGGTTTGTGAATTAAAAGATTTGCCCCATGTTCGGCAAGTTCACGGGCTTTTCTGAAGCCCCAAAGCACACCGACGGCAAACATTCCTGCAGATTTAGCTGTTTTCATATCAATGCAGGTGTCTCCGAAATAAACACATTCGGAGGGAGAAATATTTAAAGTTTTAGCAATATAGAGGGTGGATTCAGGATCGGGTTTTTTGGGGAATTGGGGGGATTCTCCTATTACTATCTTAAAAGGAAATTCAGAAAGATAGTGTTTAACAGTCTTTTGTGTTAATTCGTCCGGTTTGTTTGTTACAATGGCTAATGTAAAGCCTTTACTTCTCAAGCCTGAAAGAAGCTCTGGAATACCTTTATAGAGTTTTGTTTTTATATTGTAATGTTGTTGATATTCTTTGAATGCCTCGGTAACATAGGAGTTAATCCTTTCCGGATGACGGTTTTCAGCAGGAATGGCTCTGGCGACCAGCTCCGTAAGACCGTCTCCAATCAGATATTTATATGCTTCATAGGAATGCCTTGGAAACTGATGAAGAGATAACATAGTATTTACAGAGTCAGCAATATCTTCCAGAGTATTTAAAAGGGTGCCATCCAGATCAAAAACAGCGGCTTTAAAACGCATGAATTTTCCTGTTTTGTTGATACCTACCTATAGAAATGGAGCAGATGGGAGTCGAACCCACGACCTCCACGTTGCGAACGTGATGCTCTCCCAACTGAGCTACTGCCCCATAAAAAACACATAGTAACCTATTTGACATTAAGAATTATGTCAATCAAAACCTGTGAGGTTTTATTGAAGATTTTTAATTTTTTCGGAGAGTATTGTATTTTCATGCATCAGTGGAAGATAGTTTTCATTATTGCGATATTTTTCCTTAATTAGATTTTCTAACATTTCGCGTTTGTTTTTATAGTAATCCAGTTCAAGCCTTTTCAACAGGTCTTCAACAGCCTGGTGAATGTTTTCTGAATGAACATTGTTTTCTTTAAGCCATTGAAAAAGGGGAAGATATTCGGGTTTGGTTTTAAAAAATTCATTCAGTTGATCCGAATTATACATTTTTTCGCAAAAAAGGTTAAAAATATGCTCGGCAATTACTGAGGCTTCCTTGTGCAGAATCCATTCTAATTCAAGTTTGTTAAAGATGGTTTCATGCGTATCCGGAAAGAACAGCAGGCATTTAAGAAGTTCTCTTTCACCTGCAGTCAGAGTTTTGATCAGATTTTGTGAGGGTAATTTTTCTTCGTATGTTTTAGATGCCGGATCAGGGGAAGGGGCCCAGTTTTTTTTATGAAATGATTTTATTTTATCAAACTGGCTTTTGATGGCAAAAGGATCAACATGCAGTTGGTTGGCAGTTTCCTGGATCAGGGAGTCTAAAAGTACTGAATTTTTTACATGATTTAAATCTTCAATCATCTGATTTGCTATGGATACCTTGATTTCAGGAGTGAGCTCCTGTGCACCTAAAAGATGTTTTACTTTAAATTCATAAAGGGGTTTAGAAAAAGTGATGAATTTCTGGAATTCTTCCCTGGGGTGGGTAAGAAGAAAGGAGGCAGGATCTTCTTTTTCAGGCAGCAGGATCATTTTTGCATTCATTTCATTTGAAAGGGAAATGGGTAATACCCGGAGAGCGGCCTTTATTCCTGCAGAATCGCCGTCAAAAATCAGATTCATATTTTTGGTATAGCGGCAGATCCATTTTGCATGCTCTTCTGTGAATGCTGTGCCCTGAACGCCAAGAGTTTCCGTGAATCCGTGCTGATGAAGTGCACATACGTCAAGATGCCCTTCACAAAGGATTGCAATATTGCGTTTGGCGATATTTTCTCTTGCCTGAAACATTCCATAGAGAAGCTGGTTTTTTTTAAAAATAGGAGTTTCAGGAGAATTCATATATTTGGCAGGATCTTTTTGTGAAGAAGCAGACTCAAGAATCCGGCCGCTGAAACCGGTTATCCGTCCATGAGGATCAAAAATAGGGAATATGATCCGGTTTCTGAAACGGTCATAAAGTCTTCCGCTTTTGGGTGAACGGAGACAAAGTCCGCTTTCTGTAATAAAATCATCGCTGTAACCGTTTTGATGCAGAAAGTCATAAAGAAAGGTCCATCCTTCCAGAGCGAGTCCCAGCTTAAATTTGAGCTGGGTTTCTTCATTGATCCCTCTTTTTTCAAGATATTGAAGAGCTGTTTTACTTTTTGTTTTATTCAGAAGATTTTCATGAAACCAGTCACCGGCAATGGAATGGAGTTTAAAAAGCTCATTTTTTTTTTGTGCAAAGGGATCGAATTCTGTGTCAGAAATGATTTGCACTCCAGCTATTTGGGCTAGTTTTCTTAAGGCCTCCAGAAAACTTAAATTGTCCTGTTTCATGACAAAAGAAATGGCATCCCCTGATGCTCCGCATCCAAAACAATGGAAAGTCTGCTTAAGGGTGTTGATGGTAAAGGAGGGTGTTTTTTCAAGATGAAAAGGGCATAATCCCTTATAATTTTTTCCTGCCTGTTTCAGATGAACAGAGCCTGAAATAATATCAACAATATCAATTCTTGAAAGAATTTCATGAATAGTGATTTCATCAATTGCCATTGAGTTCTCCTTTGAAAAGGAACAATACTTGATCCTTTTTAATGAAGCAAGATAACAAATAAAGAAATCTGGAGGTGAGCAATATAAAAAATTTAATTTTTTTTGGCCAAATGTTGAATTTTAGAAAAAATTGTTTTTTTGAGTTTGATATTATGATAAGTAATGAAAAAAAATTATGAAAAGATCGATTGCAGTAAATCAGTTTTTTATTCTGACGTTTGATGAGATTATTCAGCTTTTCAGACGAAAAAGAGCTCTTTTAAGCTTTTTGATTTATATTGGTTTTATTATCCTGAGTCTGATTCTTATTTCTTATTGTCATCAGTGGGTGTTGAAAATGATCCCTTTCCTTCCTATCCCCTATGAGGAAAAGCATGTTCTTTTTAATGCTTTAAAATCCATTGAAATACCCTACTCCATGATTCAGGATTTTCCTTTGTTAAGTTATTCCTGGCCCAGTCTGTTTTATTTTTTCTGCTCGGTTCTTTTTTTCCCTTTTCTTATTCCTTTGATTTCCTGTGATATGATCAGTCAGGATCTTTCGACAGGAACTCAGCGTTTTATTCTGTTTCGGGTTTCCCGTTGGGTATATTTCTGGTCTAAAACATCAGCTCATTTCCTGGTTTATATTTTTTTCCTGTTTCTTCTGATTGTTTTTTTGACTGTCTATTCCCTTGTCTCTTTAGAAAACGCACAGCTTTTTTCCATTTTAAATGACAGTTTTTTGTTAAGTCTCAGGCTTTTACCTGTTATGCTGGTTTTTTTGGCCTTAACGCAGGCTATTTCGAGTTTTATTCAAAGTCCTATGAAAGGACTTTTATTGAATTACCTTATTCTTGTTTTTATGCTGATCCTTCTGACCTTTATCCCTCAAATCAGTCTTTTTTATTATCCTCTCTGGCATGGGCTTTTTTCTTTTGATCCGTCTTTGATTTTATCCAGTATTATGGGGTTTATCCTCTGGAGTTTTTTTCTTTTTGGAGGAAGTTTTTTTATTTTTTTAAGGAAAAATCTATGAGAGATCCCTCTCCTGTTTTTTTAGATCCAATGAAGGGCTTTGTCAGTCTTCGGATGTTTTTAAAAATTATTTTATTATTATCTTCTGAAATTTTCAATTCAGGCAGGGATTTGTTTCCCCTGACCGCGGGGAACCGAGATGAGTGATTCAATTCTTGAAATTGAAAATTTAAGCTTTTCCTATGGCAGAACCCGTGCTTTGAATCAGTTATCATTTGCGATTCCCCGTCATAAGATATGCGCCTTTGTTGGTTCCAATGGCGCCGGAAAAACAACGACTTTTTCTGCAATTGCCGGTTTTATAAAGCCTCATACCGGCTCTATCCGGATAGATCAGCAAGAGCTTGAGAAATATAAAAAAAGGGGGCGATTTATAGGCTTGCTTCCTCAGGAGGTTCATTTTTTTCAGGACAGAACCATTTTTTCTCAGCTTTTTCTTATGGCTCAATTAAGCGGAATGAGTTCTTCTGAATCAAAAAATAAGTTGAATTCTCTTTTTGAGCTGACGGATTTAACTTCCAAAAGGAATGTTTATCCTCAGGAATTATCACGGGGAATGAAAGTCAGACTGGGAATTGCCCAGGCTCTTTTGGGGAATCCGCCGCTTATTCTTCTGGATGAACCCACTGCCGGTCTGGATCCCAGGCACCGGAATGAATTTTTTAATCTGATTAGAACAATTGCTCCTTCTACAACCTTCGTCATTAGTTCCCATCAGCTTCATGAATTAGAGGATATTTGTCAGCATGTGGTAATGATTGAAAACGGAAGCCTTGTTTTTTCTGAATCCATGGAAACTCTGCTTGGACGTTCGCAGACCTCCCATTTTTTTCTGAATTCTCTGATAGACGATTTAGTCCCTATTCAAAAGGAGTTACCCGGATTTTGTTTTGAGATAAATCCTGAAAAAAAAGCATTAAAGGCAACCCTTAAACAGGGGCAGAAATATTCCTTAATTGAAATGAATGAGATGATTCTTACTTGGCTTTTGAAACATAAAATTGGTATCATAGAAATAAGACAAAAATCATCGTTAAATGATATTTATATGAAAGCACTCAATAATAAGGCGGACAATGGCTAAAGTAAATGTGAACGATCTTCAGCCCGGAATGGTGCTTAATACACCTGTAATTACCCCTATGGGAGCTATTCTTCTCAATCAGGGGGTTATGATTAATGACAAGCATATCAGCATTTTTAAAAAATGGGGGATATGGGAAATTGACATTCAGGGTCTTTCCGATCAGGAAGCGGATGCTGAAAATGAGAAAAAGTTAACACCTGAGGAAATGGACAGGATTCATCAGGATCTTTCTCTGCATTTCATTACCGGGACGGAGCATCCAGTTATGAATGAAATTTTTAGAATCATTAAAAAAATAAAAATTCAGGAAGTTTTGAAAGATCGAAAATGACAAACGAAGCGATTAAAAATATTGTAAAAAAAATTGAATCTTTACCTACGCTGCCCACGACTTATTCGCGCATTAATGAACTGATGAGTCGCCCTACAACCTGTGCCATGGATATTGCAGATGTCATCACCCGTGATCAGGTGCTTACCGCCCGATTATTGAAACTTGTTAATTCCGCTTTTTACGGATTTTCAGGAAAAATAAAAACAGTTTCCGGTGCTGTTGTGGTTTTGGGTTTTAAAGCCATCAAAAGTCTTGTTTTAAGTTCATCTGTTCTGGATCTTTTTAAGGAAAAAGAAGCAAATCCTTTGCTTGAACCTGTTTCTTTCTGGAAACATTCCCTGGCGGTTGCTGCCTGTTCAAAACTTATTGCCAAATATCTGGATTATGATGATCCCGAAGAATTTTTTGTTGCAGGGCTCCTGCATGATATCGGTAAAATTGTTCTTAATCAGTTTTTTAAAAATGAATATTACGAAGTTCTTGTCTATTGCCGTAAAGAGAAAATAATCCTGGCAGACGCGGAGATGCAGAAATTTCAGGCCTGTCATTCAGACGCCGGGCTTTTATTATGCGAAAAGTGGAGACTTCCTGAGTGTATACGTGAAGCAGTCGCTTATCACCATACTCCTCAGTCTTTTCAGAATTATCCTCTGTTCCCTTCTGTTGTGCACCTGGCCGACATTCTTGTTAAAGCTATGGAATTGGGATTTTCCGGGGACCCTTTTGTTAATATGATTTCAAATCATGCCTGGACAACTCTCAATATTCCGTTATCCCAGCTTGAACCTATAATGCAGAAATTAAAAATTGAAACGATGGATATTTTCAATGTTTTAAATCCATCCAGGGGGGGGGTATGACCTCTTTGTATGGATCGCCTTCTGTCTCTTCGAAAAATTTTGATGATTATTCCATGGAAGAGTTTCAGAAGCTTATTGAAAATTTTAAAGATGTCCGTCCTCTGCTTTTTACTTTTGTTAACCGGTTAAAAAAAATACAGGGTTTTTATGGAACTGTCATTTACCTTCTTGATGAGAGTTTTGATTTTACGCCGGCCATTTCTTTTCCTGAAAATGAGGGTACGATCGATTTTTATGAGAAGCATCTTCAATATCTGGTCAATGAAGGTCATTTTTCAGGTGTGCGTGAACTGAATAAGATAGTTCCTTTTGATATCCCTCCGGGTTATACTCCAGATAAAACAATAAAATCCTGCCTTCTTTCCCCGTTGATCTATAAAGATTGTGTGCTTGGGATGATCGGGGTTTATTCCTTTCTTGAGCCTGTAAAAATTCCTTTGGAGCTTGTTACTCTTCTTGCAAAGCTTTATAAGCTGGTTTCCCGGCAGATTTATATTCTTCATCTTAAAAAAGAAAATCAGAATCTTAAAAATCAGCTGGATGTTCTTTACAGTTATAAAGATGATATTGTAACCCATATTACGGACTGTTTATTGATCATGGATTCTGATTTTTATATCCATGAGATCAACAGGGCCGGGGTGAAAATGTTTGGATGCACCCGACAGGATATTCTTGGAAAAAATCTTTCTGTTTTTTTAACCGATGAAAGCCGCATTATCTATGAGAGAATAAAAGGAAGAATTCTCAAGGAATCGGAAATGAGAAATGTGGAACTGGAAATAAAGAATAAAGTTCAGGAGAAGATTATTGTCAACTTTTCCGCTGCCTTATACCAGAATAAAAAAGGAAATCCTGAGGGAATAGTGGCGGTTTTAAAAGATATTACGGAATTACGCTCGTTGATCCGCGGTCTTGAAAATGCACGAACCGAAATTGAGGAATATAATCAGACTCTGGAAGGAAAAATCAGGGAAAGAACTTTAGAACTTCAGGATAAAATTAAAGAGATTACCTATTTATCGGAATTTAATTCGGCGATACTTGAAAATATGAATTCCGGAGTCATCGGCCTGGATACAGCTTTTCATATTCATACCTTTAATCAGGCAGCCTCTTCCATAACCGGGATTAATCCCAGAGATTGTCTTGGAAAGGAAATTTATCAATTTTCTATTATTGAACCTCTTTATCAATTAGCGAAAAGCGTTCTGGATCAGAAACAGAACATAAATGGATTGGAGGTTGTTCTTAATATTGCTTCTCACCAGGAAATCACCCTTTCTGTTTCTTCCATGCTTTTACATGATCCTTTTTCTAATCTTTCGGGGGTGATGCTTGTTTTTGCAGATACGACAATGATTCGTCTGATGCATCAGAAAATTCTTGAATCTGAACGAATGGCAGCCCTCGGAAGAATGGCTGCCAGTGTGGCCCATGAAATTCGAAATCCTCTGAACGTTATCAGGGGGCTTGCGGAAATTATTACCCGGAAAAAAACGGATGAAGAAAAAATTCATAAATATATGACTGTTGTAATCGGCCAGATAGACCGTCTGGAATTTTTGCTTAAAGAAATCGTGGATTTTATTAAACCCCGGGCCCCTAATCTTCTCCCCTATTCTCTCCATGATATTATTTCTGAAGTTTTGGAAACTTTCAGGGAAGGCTTTCTTTATTTTTCAAAAAAAGAAATTGAAATTCATCTTAATTCTTCTGAAAAATGTACAAAAGCACTGGTCGACAGGGATCAGTTCCAGCAGATTTTATATAACCTTTTAAAAAATGCAGTTGATGCCATTGAACAGAAAGGTTCCATATCCCTCGAAATTTATGAAGGGGAAGAATATGTTCAGCTTCTTGTAAAGGATGACGGCTGCGGGATGGATGATTACGTCAAGGAACATGCCTCAGATGCTTTTTTTACAACAAAAGCCACAAAAGGAACCGGGCTGGGGCTTTCCATTGTAAAAAATATCATGGATGGACATAAAGGCCGTATTGAGATTTTATCGAATAAAGATAAAGGAACTTCTATTGTTCTGAAGTTTTTGAAAAATAAACAGGATTCCGGTAATGGATAAATATTCAGTTCTTTTGATTGAAGATGAAGAATTCAGTATTTTTATGATGCAGGAAATGCTTGAACTTATCGGGTGCAAAGTTGATTCCGCAAATACAGTTCAAAAGGCTGTCGATTATTCCAAAAAGCATCTTTATGATTATTATCTGGTTGATATTATCATGAATGAGGAATCAGGACTTGATGCTTTGAAAGAAATGAATATTTCTGAAGTATCCAAAAGAGTCATTATTCTGAGTGCCAACATCAATTCTTTGAATCTGGATCAGGCTAGGAGTATAGGGGTAACGAAATTTCTTCCAAAACCCATAAAGATTGATGATTTAAAAAAAATGATCTTTTGATGAAAACATTGAAATCATAATTCCGTCACAAGAAGATTCAGGGCTTTCTTTTTCGGGCCTGAACTTTGTTTAAGCGCATATCCCACAGGAATGACCGCCATAAATTCACCCTGAGGCATATTCAGAAATTCAAGAACATCTTTTTGAATTAAAATAAGAATCCCGAGCCAGACAGAAGAAAGACCCAGGGATGTTGCAGCCAGAAGCATGTTTTCAACCGCTGCCGCTGAGCTTTGAATTTCCATAATTCTGAAAAAATCGGCAGCCTGGTCCTTTTGAGTTGCAAAAAGCTCGGGGCCTCGTTGAATAAGTTCTCCGGTATTGCTAACTGCGATGACCAGGGGGGCGCTGGCAATACTTCGGGCAGCCATTCGCAGCAAGGCAGCTGATGGTCTTGCCAGAAGAGGCGCTTTATCCGTAATCAGTTTTACCAATTCGTTTTTTCTATTTCCACGGATAAGAATAAATTTCCATGATTGCTGATTATGAGCTGAAGGCGCCATACTGGCAGCCGTGAGAATGGTTTCCAGATCAGAGGATGAAATTTCCTTATCTTGAAAAAAACGTACACTGCGACGGTTGAATATAGATTGAAGAGTTTCATTTTTTAAAAGCAGGTCAGAGTTCATAGGACTTTCCTTCGTGGAATCATGAGATTATTATTTTAAAGTGTTGATTTATGGAATTATCAGTTTAAAAAAGCAATAAAAAACAAGTCAGATTAATAATATTTAATGTGGGCTAATTTTCCCATTTTTTTTAGCTGGGTCACCAGGTTTTCAATGACTTTAAGCCTTGGGGTCAAACCTATTTTTTTAAAAATTTGAGAAGAGGACTGGCTTTCATTGGATGCTTGACCGACAAGAATAAAAATTCTGTCCGCTTTGTTCAGGTAATTCACCAGATTTGTTACAGAGGAGTCGTCGGATTGGTCCAGGTGTGATTCATGAAGGAGGTTCAGGGTTTGGTTCAGAGTAATGCAGCCTTCTGTGACAAGATCTATGCCTTTGATGGAATAAGAAGGGGGATCAAATGGTGAAAGAGGAAGATGTTCCATTTTAACCGGAATGAGTGTTTCTCGTGAAAACATTTCAGCCGTGCTGGATCCGCAGATAATTTTGTCTCCGTCCATGGATAAGAAATCTTTAATGATTTCGGTATCCATTTTACTGTCGCGGGGAGGGCCGGTCATGATACAAAGTGTACTTCCGGGTCTGCATGTAATGAGAACGGCGGTAGTGTCATCTCCTAATTCGTCTTTAGAAATTGATTCGGCATTATTTAGAATTTTTTGAGGAAGATCATTAATTACATCATTTTGAATTAAAAAGTGACTGGCGAAATCGCGGACCCCCTTGGATGTCCAGCCCTGTTTGTAGCCGCAGCCGATTCCAGCCTGGGTGACACCATCGCTCATGAGAAGAATGCTTTTAGTGCTGTCGATTTTGTAAAGGAGTTCTCCCATTTCTTCCCCGGCAAAAGGATAAAAGCGGATTTCAGGCAGAAAAGCCTGTGAGTTTTCCACAATAAGGGGAGGGGGCATCTCATAAGAGAGTATGGTTGTCTGCCCGTCATAAAGAATATAGGCTATAATAAAGGCGGAAAAAGGAATATTGTCATAGCGCGCCGCATGCATTGTTTCAATGATGCTTTTGCAGGCTTCCCTCAGACTGATTCCAAGTCTTAAATTTTCAATGAGTCGTGATGAGCACAGTCTTGCGGCAAGATGCGCTTTGGGGCCGGAGCCAATACCGTCGCATAAAAGGACGAGGGTTGCATCGATGTTTCTTTCGACTACAAGTAGGTCTCCGCAAATGTATCTTGCATTTTTTGGGGATTGAGCCGTTGTGACTTCAACATAGATATTGGAGTTTTTTTCTGTAAAGCGTGACATTACTTTTTTTCTGGAAGACTGGTGCTGGAATATTCTGAAAGTTTTTTTACCAGAAGTTCGCTTTGAGCCGTACTTTCACCTAAAAAATCAACAATTTTTTGGGCAATTGTAATCTGATGATTTAAAAGCTGTTGAGCCTGGATGACCGTATTTTTTTTCAAATCGTCTATTTCTTTCTGATTTTGAAAAACGGAAGTCATATCGATAAACATTCCCACAATCTGTTTTTCCTTTTTTAAGGGATAAATGAGGGTATGAAAAATTTTGGATCCGGATTCATAATTGAAGGTACTGTCATAAATCTCACAGCTTCCTGATGCAATTTTCTCAAAAGGGGCAGGATCTAAAATACGGGAGATTTTCAGTCCTAAAATCGAATCATTACAGTTAAAGAATTGTTTAAAGGTTGGATTGATGTGAAGAACTGTAAGGGAGTTATCAAGAATAATGATCCCATTGGGACTGGTGGACATTACTTTATCGGCTCTTTGTTCGGCAAGGCGACGCATAAAGGGAACACACATTTCTGCTTCAGCCATGCCTTTTAATACGGCAATTGCTTTTTCGCGGCAGTTTGGATATCCGCATGCGCCGCAATTCAACTGATGTTCAGGAAGTGATTTTCCGGTCTGATCGAGAACTTTTTGAATCTGATCCTCGGAAAAAACGATGGAAGGAAGGGGGGGGGTATCATATTTACAAGAGGAAAAAGGGAGGTATTGGTCTAGGTTGATAGGAGGGTTTTTTGAGGGGGTGAATTCTCTGATAATGTCATGAGATTCAAAACGGTTTTTTAATTCAGGAATGCCGGCGCCTTGTACGCAGCCCCCGGGACAAAAAAGAAATTCAAAGATTCCTTCAGGTTTATGGTTTCTGATCCATTCCAGATATTCTTTCAGCTGTTCGCTTCCTTCGGCAGAATAGGTTTTGATTTCCTGAGGGTAAAAGGATTTCATTGTCTGAATAAGTCCTCCGGGCAAGGGGAAAAGCCGTGAAACTCCTGGAAAGGGTTCATCGAATACGCTTTCTTCATTCGATAAAAGGTCAATCTGGCGATTTTCAATCCAGTCCATTAATTCTTTAATGGTTAAAACCACATCGATGCTGTTTAAATCGCTGAAGAATTCCAATTCTTTTTTTTTGGCACTGCAGGGACCGATAAAGACTGTTTTCCAGTGAGTTCCCAGTTTGTTTTTGAGCATTTTTCCATGTAAGAGCATGGGCGACAGAATGGGGGTCAGATAATCAGCCAAATCAGGGTAGTATTTTTGAATATACAGAACAACAGAGGGACAGGCAGTGGTGATGGAAATTTTTTCAGGGTTTCTCAGATGATAATCCAGAGAAGCCCGAGTGACAACGTGTGCCGCAAGTGCAGTTTCACTGACATAGGAAAAACCAAGTTTTTTTAGAACGGTAATCAGTCTGCCAAGATTCTTTTGTCCGAAAAGACTTACAACAGAAGGTGCAAGACTGACGGCAATAGGTTGTTTTTGTTCAAACAACATCTGAAGCCGGGGAATATCATTACGGCAGATCTTGGCCTTTTGAGGGCATTCCCTTATACAGGTGCCGCAGGCAAGGCATTGATCATCCATGATTAAAGTCTGACCATCCTTGACTTTTATTGCCTTGACAGGACAGTGCCTGAGGCAGCGGTAACAGTCCCTGCAACGTGCTGAAAGAGTTTGTATGGTTTGAGGGTTATTGCTCATTTTTTCAGCCATTATTATTTTTCTTTATTATACACATAGGCTTTTAATTTGTACATATTCAATGCTTTTATGTGAAAATTGGAGAGAAAGGGGGATTAAAGAGGATGCTCCTGCTGAAATTGCATGCGAAGTTTTTTGGAAAGAACACCCAGGGAAGCAGCAAGGTTTTCATGCTGAACAATGATATGACTTGGAATATTTATTTTTACAGGGGCAAAATTCCAGATGGCCCGGATACCTGCAGAGATCATGATATCTGCCACTTCCTGTGCCGCTTCGGCAGGAACAGTCAGAATTCCAATTTTGATCTTCATTCGCTGGATGAGAGTATGCATTTTTGTCAGGGAAAGAACACGAACATGATGAATTTCTTTTCCGATTTTTTGAGGATCTGAATCAAAGGCCGCGACAATATTGATGCCGAAATCTTTAAAGCCTTTGTATCCCAATATGGCATAGCCCAGGTGTCCTACTCCTGCAAGGAAGGCATCATTTGCATCATTCCATCCTAAAAACTGTTCAATGGCTTTCATGAGCTCCATAGTGGGATACCCCAGTTTGGGTTTTCCTATAATTCCTGTCATTTCCAGATCTTTACGGACTTGAATTGAAACAAGGTTTAGATCGTTTGCGATTTGCGTACAGGAAATGTAGCTGTTTTGAAGTTCCTGTATTCTTTTTAAATATTGATAGTATAAAGGTAATCGACGGAGTGTGGGTTCAGGAATGGACTTTGAATTATCGATTTCAAGTTTATTTTTCATAATTACCTTTTAATAGGAACATAAAATTAATCTATAGGTCTGAAGAGGGGTTGTCAAGAAAGAAAAAACTGAGGATATGTTTCTTAACTTGTTTTAATGCTGGTAATTATGTTTAATTTTAAATTCAGATTCAGTTTTGTAAAAGAGAAGAATTTTTTGAATCGGAAGAGGACGAAACAATTTCCAAAAGTGGATAAAAATCAGCGGATTGAGTTAAATTATTAGCGGACAAAACAAAGTTTTTTGAATTGGAATTAATATCTGAAGCAAAATTTACAAGAATGGATAAAAGAGGATTCTTCATATTGGTTGCGACTTGAGAAGTATTCACTCGGTAGGGAGAAAGAAAATGATCATTTCCTGAAAGGTACTCATAAGTTAATTTAATGAATTCATAACAGAAAAGAAAAGGGTGTTTGTCAAGATAGGTATCAGGATTTTGAATGGAGGGGTTAGTAATGAAAAGATAATCAAAACAGATTTTATCTTTTTGATTTTCAAAGATATTAAATATTTTTTCCATTTTGTCCTGATCAAAAGGTTTTTTATAGCGGAAAATGCCTATTGTTCCATTTTTAGGAGTTTTGGGCAGCAGATAATCAATAAGAGGAATAAGAGCAAAATCAGTTTGTGCAGAAATATCCGCAACAAAAGCCTGATCATTTTTTATCCAGATAAATGCTCCATGGCTGTAATGAGAATCAGAATTTTTAGCTATCAGATAAGAGTTGTATTCTGTAGGCTGAATAAAAATAATATCACCTGTATGAAGGGTTTCGCCCTTTGTTTTTAACTCATTAAAGTGTTTTAAAAGAATCGTTGCAGATAAGGGCTCTAATGCCTTATATAGATGATCAGAGGATTGGTCTTGTTCTTCATACATGGAAACAAGAGTTTTCTGAAACATGTTTCCAAGATTCATGTTCTGATTCTTATAATTATCAATTTTATTCTCTTTAGCAATTGGTCTATCAAATTTTTTAGAATAAAAATCTAAAGATATTTTTTCTGGATTTTTTTCATAGTTTTCCAGATCCTTTATAAGGATTTCAAGAGGATCCCCTAAGATGGGATTAATGTAAAATAGGCATATAAATATTACAATTAAATATTTTTTCATATATTATATTTTAATAAAATTTATTCAAGCATTCAAGAGTTTTACTATAAAAGGGGAAATGTTTTTCCAATTTCATTGAGTTTGATTCTTTTCAACGAGTATTAATATTCATTTTGAACAATAAGGAGAAAACCAGATTCTTTACGTTTGTTCAGAATAATATCCAGAACCATCGCAGCTTGCTGCGGGGTGTTTCATTTTTATTTTTTTGTTCGCGTAATACTGAAAATGAGAATTATCAATTGACTGAAAATCTGTATTTTATTTTCCGAAATCATAAGGACTGTTCTAGATTAATGCGAATAAAAAAATTATTGCTGGATTCCGCCGTAGCCTTTGACACTATCTGCCTGGGCTTTCATCACTTCTTCATATGGATTTTTAGCATTAATATCAGTAATTTTGGGTGCAAAAAGTAAAAAGCATTTTTTTTGTTCTCTTAAAATTCTTGCCAGTCCTTCTGTATGAAATCCGCCGGTAATGAGTATGCAGCGATCGGTCTTTTCTTCTTTCATGCGGTTTAAGGTGTTTTCTACCAGAATTAAGTCTCTTTTTAAGGCTGCATCATAAAAATTCTCAACAAAGCGAATGTGTTGGGTCACCAGATCATTATCGACTTCGAATCCTAAAAAAATATTGTATTGAGGCCCCAGTTTTTGAATGAATTTTTTTGCATCAATAAACTGAAATTCTGTTTTATGCGTTTTAAAATAGAGGTAATCATTTTTTAATACTTCGAGTCTGAATAAAAGATTCAGGATGCGCATAATGTAGGATAAATGATCGAGTTCTTGAACATCAGGGCTTGTGTATAAAGTTTTTTTAAGATGTTTTTCAACCAGGACGATTTCATCAACAATATTATTTTTATCTATTTCATGATAGTAGTTAAGATAATCGGTGTATTGACTTATGATTTTAGTTTTTGATGGATCAATTGCCTGTGTTTTAGCAGTAGTGGTTAAAAAATTATAATAGGTTCTTGCATCTATTTCCCGCATTTTGAAAGCGAAAGATTTTTGAATAATAGCATCCATTTCTTTTTTGTTATTGGAAAGGATTTTTCCAAATTCTTCAATTAATGAGGTTCTTTGTTCTTCAACTTTTTTAAAATCAATGGATTGTTCTAATTTTCTCGCTTTAGCCTGAAGAATAAAATTTTTAAACTGGGTTAAATCCACTTTCTTTTTTTCTGCAAAATCTTCCAGATAAGTGGCATAATCAGCAAATTCAAGTCGTTTTTCTTCATAATCCGTAGATTTGTTGTCGAGTTCGAGAAGTTCCGGTGAGAATAATTTTAATTTTAAAGCATTTAATCTTTGAATGAGTTTTTGAGTATACGCATTTACTTTATCACGATATTGCATTGTGTTCATATAGGCTGTATAGTTTTCTGCATAAAGATCTTCATTTTCAATTCCAAAAATAGTAAATTCCAGATCTGAAGTGATGGAAAGATATTCCGGACCGGTAATTTTTCCTTGTTTCATGAAGTATTCTGCAAAATCCATTTTTACTTTACGGTCATTGAAGGCTGAAAAAGGTTTAGTATCAATGAGTCCTGCGGTTCCTTCAACATTGGCTAATTTTACTCCGTAATTTTCGATCATAAGCCGGACAATTTTCGCAATATTCATCTGGGCTTCATAATGACAGTGAGCATCCTGGATATAGATTATCAGTTCTTTGATTATTTCAGTACCTTCAGGGATAAAGGTTTCTTTAAGAATTCCAATTTCGTCAGGTACATTAATATTATTGACGAACTTTAGACTTAACGGTTCTACTTTTTTATTCTCTTGAGAGAAGGATAAACCAGGTAAAAAAAATAAACCTGCTAGAATAATTAATATTTTATTTTTTAAAATCATTTGTATATTTTATTTGTTTAGTCCATTAATTGCTAAATGTTTTAGTTTTTATAACATTATCCTTTTTTTATGGTCAATTAAAATTATGGATTTATTCGATCATACTGCTGAAAAATATTATAAACGTTATGCTCCTCTAGCCGAGCGTATGCGTCCGGGTATGATGGAGCATTTTTTCGGACAGCCGGATTTATTTCAATCAGGATCGCCGGTTTCAATGGCTTTAAGCGGTCAGGGAATTCCTAACTTGATCTTATGGGGGCCTCCGGGAACCGGAAAAACAACTCTTGCAAGGATTATTGCTAAGAAAACCTCTATTCATTTTGAACAGATTTCCGCTGTTCATGCAGGGAAAAAAGATCTTGAAGCTGTTGAAAAAGCGGCCCATGACCGCATCCGTCTTCATCAGTTACGGACTATTCTTTTTATTGATGAAATTCATAGATTTAACAAGGCCCAGCAGGATGGACTTCTAGGAGCGATAGAGCGGGGGGTTTATACCTTAATCGGGGCCACGACGGAAAATCCCAGTTTTGAGCTGAATTCTGCGATTTTAAGTCGATGCCGTGTAATTGTTTTGGGGAAATTATCTTCTGAGGCTTTGAAACAGATTATCTTAAGGGCTTTGAAGGATTGCGAAAACGGTTTAGGAAAAACCCGGATAACCATTGAAGAGTCTGCTCTTTCTGAAATTTCAAGGCTTGCTGACGGAGATGCCCGTACAGCCCTTAACATTCTTGAACTGGCAGCGATTGCCTGTTCGGAAAGATGCGGTAAAGCGATTCCTGAAGAGGGACGAATCCTTATTTTGGAAGATTTATCCCGCGGCCTTGATAAGAGAATGCTCCTTTATGATAAAACCGGCGATGAACATTATAATCTGATCTCCGCTTTTATAAAATCGATCCGGGGTTCAGATCCCCAGGCGGCTGTTTATTATCTTGCCAGGATGATAACCGGAGGAGAAGACCCTGTTTTTATTGCAAGAAGAATGTGTATACTGGCCAGTGAAGATATTGGAAACGCAGATCCTCAGGCAGCGGTTTTGGCCAATACGATTCGTCAGACGGTTGAATTTGTGGGAATGCCTGAAGCCCGGATTCCTTTAAGCCAGCTTGCCGTATATCTGTCTCTTGCTCCTAAAAGTAATTCCTCTTATCTGGCTATTGATGCTGCTCTTGACGAAGTGAAGCGTTCAGGAGCACTCAAAGTTCCTTTAAAGATTTTGAACTCTCCGACTTTGATGATGAAAGAAATGGGATATGGAAAAGATTATCATTATGCTCATGATTATCCCTCCGGCTTTTTTCCGGACGAGTTTTTACCCGATCCCCTTAAAGGACAGAAATTTTATCAGCCGCTGCCTTATGGCTTTGAAATAAAAATGAAAGAGGTCTATGAGCGGCTTGAGACAATTAAAAAAGAACAGCAGAATCCGGATGCCCATGTCTGAAGATTTTCCCGTTTATCCTGAAAAAGTAATGATTCAAACCATTTCCCGCTGCAATGCCTCCTGTGAATTCTGTCCCTATTCCTATATTTCACAGGATCATGGGCAGATGTCTGAGTCTTTATTTCAGAAAATTATTGATGAGCTTCAGGACCACAAGACCACCATTAACAATATCATGCCCTATTTAATGAATGAGCCACTGATGGATAAAGATTTGTTGAAAAAAGTTCAGATTATAAAAGAGAAAATGCCTCAAGTATCCGTACATTTTTTAACCAATGGATTCCTTCTGGACGAGAATAAAACAGAACAGATCCTTGAGTCACCGGTGGACTGGGTGGGGATTTCGTTTTTTGGTATAGATCCTCTTCTTTACGAGAAAAGCATGGGGCTTCCTTATGAAAAAGTTAAAAACAGGGTGGATCATTTTGTAAAAAGAGCCTTGACTGTTCGAGGGCCGGAGTTTGTTCTGATTACTTTTTTTAAGTGGAAAATGAAGGAAGAACTGGTCAGGAATTCCATTGCGCACTGGAAAAATTCTGGGATTGAACGCTTTAATTATCATGAGGGAGGAATTAGCCGGGGCGGTAATGTTCCCATCATAAAACCGCCGAAGATAAAACAAATCAACCGCTGTAATTCCATCTGGGCTGAACAGATGCTTCATATCCTTTACAATGGCGATGTTATTCCCTGCTGCATGGATTGGAAAAAACGGCATATCCTTGGCAATCTGAATTCTTCTACCCTTGAGGAAATATGGAAGGGGCCCCCTTATCAGGCCTTTCGGGAGACAATTCGGGGAAAAAGACCTTTGACCGATCAGATTTTATGCAGCTCATGTGAGATGGCTGTTTTGGATAAGCGGATTGTCATGGTTCATCCCCATGATATTTTCAGCCCTAAAGAGCCCTGGACAATAAGGATTAAGGCTTTGGCAAAAGAGTTGAAAGAAAAACATTATCAAGTGACCCTTGTCACACATACTTTGGATGGATTTGAAGAGCCCTCTTTTGAGCAGGAAGGTATTAAGATTGTATCCTTTTCAAGAAAACTTTCGGTTTTTGGTTTTCTAAAGAAAATTTCTTTTTTGCGGTCTTTGTTTAAAAATGCGGATATTGTTTTTTATCAGAAAAGTTTTCATTTTTCCGCAGTTCCGGTTGTCGTCGCCGCCTGGCTGGAAAATAAACATGTTCATTATGACTGGGATGATAATGAAACGGCTATTTATTTTTCCGGAAAAAAAATTCCTTCTTACTGGGTAGGATGGGGACTTATGTTACTTGAACGCCTGCTTCCAAAGCTGGCGGACACGGTTTCCTATTCATCTGAGAACCTGCGAAAAAAACTTATTTCTATGGGTTTTGATGAAGATAAAATGCTTAAAATATCTGTGGGCGCCTACCCTCCAAGCATAGATAAAAATTTAAAACAGGCTTTTATTCAGCAATGGGGATTGGAGCAGTTCAGTATCATTTATATAGGGCAGCTTCACGGGGCACAATATGCAGAAATGCTTTTACATGCATGCGGAATGCTTTCAAAGGACGGAATTCCTTTTAAGACCATTATTCTTGGGGATGGGTATGACCGTATGAGGCTTGAAAAAATCAAAGAGGATTTGAATCTTTCTAATGTTATTTTTCCGGGGAGCGTTCCCTATGAAGAAGTCCCTTTGTGGATTTCTTCATGTAAAATTGCTGTGGCCTGTTTTGAGGATAATACCGTAACACAGGCAAAATCACCCTTAAAAATTGTTGAATATCTTTCCTGTGGTAAAGCGATTATTGCCTCAGATGTCGGAGAAGTCCGTAAACTTACAAATAACTCGGCTTTATTGATCCCTCCCGGGGATGCCAAGGCTTTATACCTGGCCCTTAAGGATTTTTATGTGAATCCTCAAAAAATTACTGAATATGAGCAGAGAGCCCGAAGAAGAGCGCCTGATATTTCCTGGAAAAACAGAGGGAATGAGCTGGATTCTTTTTTAAAGAGGGTATTTTATTAATCCTTAATTCCAATCAGTTGGGTGATCCCGGTCATGGAAGAACTTAAAATATTGGACTGGGCATGAAGTTCTTCTGAAGCGCTTGCCGTTGCTTCAGCTGTTGCTGCATTATTCTGAATGACTTCATTCATTTGTTCCATGGAAGATTTGATGGATTCTATTTGTGAATTCTGTTCAGAAGAGGATTTCGCCACTTCATCAGACAGCTGGCTCAGATTTTTGATTCTGTTATAAGTATCCGTTAAATGATCATTTACCTGCTTTGATATCTGAAGTCCTTTTTCAGAAGAAAGCGTGGAAATATCAATTTTGTCAGTCGATTCTTTGGCGGCATTTGCGCATTTTTGAGCAAGATTCCTTACTTCATCCGCAACAACAGCAAATCCCATGCCGGCGTCTCCTGCCCGGGCTGCTTCAATAGAGGCATTAAGGGCGAGAAGATTCGTTTGAAATGCGATGTCCTCAATGGTTTTAACGATCTGGGAGATGTCTTTGGATGAAATGTTGATGGCTTCCATGGCTTTCAGCATTCCCGTCATTTCTTTTTTTCCGGTTTCAACTGTAGAATGAGTTTCGGAGGTTAAATGATTGGTTTTATCGGTTCTGACCGTGTTTTGTTGAATGATATCCGAGATCCCCTGCAGAGCATTCATAATTTCTTCAAGAGAGGAGGCTTGATTATTTGAAGATTCAGCAACCGTTTGGCTGGAACCGGATACCATGTTGGCTGCGGCTTCAATTTCCTTTGATGCCTCTTTAATGGATAAAACGGCCTTTGTAATAGGGCGGATTATGGAGAGAGCAATAAAAATTGAAAAAATAATCAGAACGATAAAGCCGATTATGGCAACAATAAGATTTGTTTTCAGACTGGTTTGTGTTTTTTCAATGAGTTGACTCTTCATTTTTTGAGTTTCTTCTTCAATGTTGTCAATATAGAAGCCGGTACCGATAAATATATCGGTATTGGGTAGCATTTTAACATAACTCAGTTTAGGTTGAATGCCTTTGCCAGGTTTTTCAAAATAGTATTCAACAAAACCTTTTCCGGTTTGTGCGGCTTTGATCAGATTTTTGATGAAAAAATTTCCTTTTTTATCGGTCATCTCTAAACAGCTTGTCCCATTTTTAGTTTTATCGGTTGGAACTGTAATGCGTATTCCGTCTGTTTTATAAGCAAAGAAATAGCCTGAAAGATCTGGGAAAAATCGAATGGGATCAACAGCGGTTTCAATATATTTTATAGTTTCGGCTTCTGAAGAAGAATTTTTGATTTTTTCTGAAATATATGAACATTCTGCCTCTACAAGGGATTTGAGCTGTTCTTTGGAGTCTTCCATCATTCGGTTGGTAAAGCTGGGAAGAATATCTTTATTGAGCATTTGTTTTTGATGATAAACAGTTAAAGAAATCAGGATGGTGAAACCCAGAAGAAAAAAAATCAGGAGAGTAATGATTCGGCCTTGAATAGTAGAAAACAGGAAATTCATATTATATTTCATTTATTCCCCCTTGAGAATGATAATAAAAAAAGGGCACAAATTGAAATGGTTATGTGAATTATTATACTACGTATAAATATGGAATACAAATAAAAAATGGACGTTAATGGATTCGAACCATTGACCTCTACCGTGTGAAGGTAGCGCTCTAACCAACTGAGCCAAACGTCCATCAAAGAAGGACAATTAATATTTAAGAATTGAAGGAATCTGTCAATATATTTTATTTTAAAAATATCCTTGAAAAGGGCTATTCATGGTATGCGGGTGCCCGGCAGACTTTGAGTTAAGAATTTTATCCGAGCGTTTTTCTATTTGACGGATTGGATTAGTTTTTCAAGTTCCTTTGTCCGTTCTGTGTATTTTAATTTTTTTGCTAATTCCAATGAAATGGAAAAAAGTGTTTTAGCTTTTGCCGGATTGTTTTCTTCCATGAAGATTTTGCCGAGAATAAAGGAGGTTTCCAGGGCATCAGAGTCCTGATTGTTTCTGCGGCTGTAGGATAAAGATTCAGAAAGACTGGAAATGGCATTTTCTTTCTGGCCTGAAAAATAATAACCTAAGCCCATGTTATGCAGAGCTTTGATTTCCACTTCTTTTGCGCCGCATTGGCGGCTGAATTTAATGGCATTTTGATAATTTTGAATTGCCTTGTCAGTTTCCTTGTTTTTCAGATAAAGGCTGGCAAGATTGTTGGATGTTTCTGCCTGCTGGAAAATGTTGTTTGATGCCTTAGCCAGTTCCATGGACTTATTATAACTGCCTTCAGCTTCATCTTTTTTGCTTTGTCTTTCATAAACAACTCCAAGATTATTAAAAACTTTTGATTGCCCTTCGAAATGCTGAAGTCGTTCATAAATTGAAATGGCATCAGTGAAATATTTTTCCGCACCTTCTACATTATTCTGTCTTAAACAAAGATTCCCAAGGCTGTTAGAAATCGACGCATGCTCTTCTCCAAGACCAGAGGTTTTAAAAACTTCAAGCGCTTTTTTAAACTGTTCGGTTGCCTCATCAAAATAACCGGTTTTAGAATAAAGCTCACCTTTCTGTAGCTGGATGCGGGCTGAATTGATGTAATCCCCATATTCAAAGAAGGAATTTTCAGCTTTATCCAGTTCATAAAAGGATTTTTGAAGTTCTCCCTTGCTCAGGTAATTAAGCGCTTTGATGGTGTGTATTTCGCGAACATCAGAGGGTTTTCCGAATTGTGAGGAGATGGAATCCATTTCTCGGGAGGCATGATTCAGATCGGACAGTTCATTTTTAAGCATTTTATTTTTAAAAATCTGAAGGTGAGTCTTGTAAAGACCCCGGATATCATTGATGTTTCGGTAAAGGGATAAGCATTCTTCAAGTAAAGCGGGGTTATCCTTTTCATTTAAAGCCATTTGAAATTTTTTTTCGGCTTCCTGTTTTTTTTCATAATCTTCCTCAGTCCAGGCTTTATATTGAGTCCATAAATCCTGAAAATAGGGGTCTCCATGGTTCAGATTGTATTGATGGATGAGCTTGTCAATAATCTGAGATTTTTCATTCCGTTCAGGATCATCCTGATCCAGAAGGAGATAATCATTGATGGTTTGGAAAATAAATTCTTCATGATAGGCTGTATATTTGCTGCTTAATTCTTTGATATCGTCCGTATTATCAACGAGTAGGGCATCATTTAATTTTGTGTTGAATTCTGAATAAAGCATAACATTATTTGTTTTGATAACTGCATCTTTTTTTTTCGTTTTAACTGATTGATCAGATTTGACAGAGGTCTCTGTTTTAACCGGATCTTTTTGGGATTGAACCTGAGCGGGAGATTTGATTTCTGAAGAAAAACAGAAGCAGGTCATCAGAAAAAAGATTAAAAAAGATTTAAATGTTTTCATTGGTGTTTTTCAATTCTTGTATTCGGGTTGAAATGAACTGGAGTTCTTCATCATTCAATATAAAAATATAATTCCATTTTTTATACATGGAATGATTAATTAACAGTTTCACGTAAAGAGATAAAGCATCTTTTTTGCTGCCGATTCTTTCGAGAAAACGGGCTTTAAGTAAGTGAAGACGCTGATTGGCTGGAGCTTTTAAAACAGACTGTTCAATCAGATTGATTCCCAAGGGACTGAAGAGCGGGTCTGAAGGATATTGGTAACATAATTTTGAAAATTCGTAGGAAGGAATATAACTGTATTTCTGTTTTTGAATAAAGCAATTCATTTTTTTTATGTCCTCAGGCATTATGCGGCTGTGAAGAGACAAAGTGTTTTTTAATTCCAATAGAAAAAAAGTTAGCTGTTTTTGGTTGTTGTGCGTTGGGAAGGATAAAACCGTACAGGCCCCTAAAATTAAAACAAGGGCCTGGATTATTCTGATGAAATAAAAGAAAATTTTAGGAATTAAAAAAAGTGTACATCCGTTTAAAACGATTCCAAGCAGACCCCAAAAAAGTATTTTGATTCCCATTGTTTCGAGATTGAAATCAACCAGGCTGTGAATGAAGATGAGCAGAGCAGATACGCCTAAAATCAGGTTGTTTCTTGAAGCATTAATGAAGAGATTGGAGTAGGCAAAACACGCGATAAAGGGGGATATGATCCAGAAAAGAATTGAAAACAGGGGGGAATATTCGGGAGTTATTGCGGTAAAGGGGGGGTGGAAAATGGAAAGGGTGGATAATAAAAGAGGAATAAGATAAAGGAGTTTGGGAGATGTTTTTTGTTCGGTAATCACTGTTTTGGGGCTGCCCTTCGAAGGGGACGTCAGGGCAAAAAGATACAGGGTGACAATCAAAATACCGAACAGGAGCCCTGTTTCAGAAATAAGTTCAAGGATATGATTGTGTGCATATTGGGTGATTTCTTCATGAAGAGTGACTTTCTGAATAAAAAGATCTGAAAAGGTGTTCCATCCGTTTCCAAGATAGGGGGACGAGTAAATCGAAGTAAAGGTATTCAGCCAGTAATTCAGCCGGCTTTCAAAGGAAGAGGGAAGGGCCTTAAAAAAGGATTTAAAACAGGGAGAGGTCAGAACTGGAAGAATGGACGCAAGGAGAAGATAAAAAGTTTCTCTCCGGCCTTTGTAAAAGCAGAAAATAAGGACAGGGGAAGCCGACAGAAGAATGAGAGCGGAAATAGATTGAGTCATAAGCAGAGCGCTTACAGGAAGCGCTAAAAGCAGAAATTTAACAGGTTTTAAAGGGTGAATATAAAGAAAAAATACAGGAAGGGTAATCAGAAGAAATGAGGCGAAAATATTGGGATTCGTAAAAACAGAATAGATTCGCGAAAGACTTATTTTTGAGTAAAAAACCTGGCTTATCTGGGGATTATTCTGGATATAGGAGGGAATCACTTCGGGATGATGAAGGTAATATTCCTGAAATCCTTTAAACCCCCAGAAGTATTGCCAGAAGCCGTAAAGGCTCATAAGGACGGCCAGAGTAAAAAGGATTGTAAGGTAAACGCGTTTGGATTCAAAATGTTTTAAGAGATGGGAAGCACAATACCCGTAGGAAAGGCTGGTCAAAAGGAGCACAAATCCGGATTCGTAAATGACCGGGCCCGGAGAGATTAAAATGGCGGGAAAAATAAAAAGGAGATATAATCCTGACCAGATTCCGAAGGGATTAATTTCTTTTTTTGAGAGATAGAGCCATAAGGCGAGAGCATGAACACAAAGACAGAAAACAGGGATAACAACAGGATCATAGGAAAAATAGGGATAGCACAGCATAACCGCTGTGAGAAAATAAAAAAGTCCTGTTTCCAGTGAGGGTAGAATCAGCTTAAAAGAAGTAAACATATCTTTTAAAATAACATAAACAGGTTGGGAATGGAATCAAGAATCATTATTTTAAAAGAAGATATTACGCACCTTGAGGTTGAAGCGATCGTCAATGCCGCAAACTGTTCCCTTCTGGGCGGAGGCGGGGTTGACGGAGCCATACACAGGGCGGCAGGGCCGAAGCTTTTCGAAGAATGCCGCCTCTTGAAAGGGTGTGAGACCGGAAAAGCAAAAATGACTTCCGGATACTTGTTAAAAACAAGATACGTGATTCACACCGTAGGTCCCGTATGGAAAGGGGGAAATGCCAGCGAAGCGCTCCTTTTGAAATCCTGTTATTATGAATCCCTTTTGCTGGCCTGTCAAAAATCTTTAAAGAGTGTGGCTTTTCCTGCGGTGAGTTGCGGTGTTTACGGGTACCCGATTCCGGAGGCGACTCATATTGCCTATTCAACAGTAAAGAATTTTTTAAGCACTAACCGTTTTCCTGAAAAAGTAATTTTTGCCGCATTTAACGAAGAGGTTTATCAGAGCTTTTTAAAATGGAGCCAGAACGGCTAGCCCGAATTTTGCGCGTAAGCGACAAATATTCGGGATGCAATTCCTGTTTGACCCAGTCAAAACAGGCTTGCGCAGACAAAATGTTGTTTTTTGTCTGAGTACATGATTGGGTACAATTTGTACCCAAAGACTGAAGTCCATAGTGGGGCTGCAAGGATTGATTTATCAGGGTTCGAATGGATTTTTTTCTGATTTTTTATGCAATATGCGGGCTAGGCTGTTTTCATTTTTAAGTCAACGGAATCCACCAGATTAATTCCCTTTTTCTGAAGCAGGGTAATAGCCTCATCTATGTTTTCCAGTTTAAAAATGAGAATGGCCTTTCCATTTCTTCCAAAGGTACAGGCATACATATATTCGATATTGATGCCCGCTTCCTCGATTTTTTCCAGGATGGTGGATAAGCCTCCGGGATGATCTTCAATTTCAATAGCAACGACTTCAGCGATGTTGACAACTGTGGTATGAAAATCAAGTGTTTCTTTTGCTTTTTTCCAGTCATCGACAATCAGCCGCAGAATCCCGAATTGCTGGGTATCGGCGAGGGAAAGGGTAAGAATATTGATGCCTGCGTCAGACAATCGTTTGCAGGGAAGTTTTAATGCTCCGGGTTTGTTTTCAAGAAAGAGGGAAAGTTGTTTCAGTTTCATAGCTGGTCCTTTTCCTTGTTAAAATTATGCTGTTTCAGGTTCATTCCGTCTGTCGATGACTCTCTTGGCTTTACCTTCACTGCGTTTTATCGACTTGGGTTCTGTAAGCCGGATTTCAGCCCTGATTCCTAAAATGCGTTCAATGGAATGGCTGATTTTTTTCTGAAGAATCTGAAGGGTGCCGATTTTATCGCCGAAAATTTCCGGAGTAACTTCAACCTGAACTTCCATCTGATCAAGTCCTTTTTTGCGTGTAAGGACAATCTGATAATGGGGGGAGGTGCCTTCGACAGTCAGAAGGGCTGTTTCCACCTGTGAAGGAAATACATTAACGCCCCGGATAATAAACATGTCATCGCATCTTCTGGAAATTCTTTTGATTTTCCTTAAAGTTCTTCCGCAATGGCAGGGTTCTGCATAAATCGAGGTGATGTCATGAGTTCGGTAGCGGATCATGGGCATGGCTTTTTTACTGAGTGTGGTCAGCACAAGCTCACCTTCTTCACCGTCTTTTTTGGGTTCGCCGGTCACAGGATCGAGGATTTCAGGAAAAAAATGGTCTTCAAAAATATGAAGGCCTACCTGGCATTCGCATTCCGCACCAACACCCGGACCAATGATTTCAGAAAGCCCGTAAATATCATACGCTTTGATACCGCTTTTCATTTCGATCCACTGACGCATTTCTTCCGTCCAGGGTTCGGCGCCGAAAATTCCGGCCCGGATAGGTAAATCACGGATATCAATTTTCAAGTCAGAGGCGAATTCCAGAAGATGGACGAAGTAACTCGGTGTACAGCAGATGGCTGTTACGGAAAAATCTTTCATGACCATGATCTGTCTTTCGGAATTTCCGCCTGAAATAGGGATAACGGTTGCCCCAAGGGCTTCGGCTCCGTAATGAACTCCAAGGCCCCCTGTAAAAAGTCCGTAGCCGTATGCATTCTGGATGATGTCCCCTTTATGGAGACCATAAGAGGCAAATGCTCTCATCATGACGTTGCTCCAGACTTCAATGTCTTCTTTCGTATAGGCCACAACGATGGGCTTTCCTGTTGTTCCGCTTGAGGCATGAAGCCTTACAATATCCTGCATGGGAGCAGCAAAGAGTCCAAAGGGATAGGTGTCTCTCAGATCTGATTTCTCGGTATAGGGAAGAAGGACAATATCTTCAAGGGATTTAATGTCGGAAGGTGTTAAGTGTTTGGCCTGCATGCGGTTTTTAAAGAGTTCAACATTGGCATAGGTCAGTGTAATCATATCTTTAAGACGTTTGAATTGGAGGCTTCGGAGCTGAGGAACCGGCAGATAGTCAGGAGCGCTTATGGGATGAAAATTGTTTTTTAAATTTATATTTTTCAATTCGCTTCCTTTCTGAATTGTCTGCCTGTTGTGAAAGCATTGATGTTCATATCGAGAAGTGCAGATGGAAAATAATTCGCCATTGCTTTTGTCCAGGATTCAGGGAGGATTGAAGGCAGAAAACTGCTGAGGTAGCCCAGCATGGCCGTATTCAGGGTTTTGGGGTTTTGTAAATTCATTCCCTCCAGTTGAGAGGGTTCAATAAGAATTCCCTCAGGGTGTAACCGCGGGCGGTTGACTTCGATCTGTTCCTTATCAATAACAACAAGATAGTCTGTATTACCGATAGGGATTACAGGGCTGTAAATTATTTTTCCGAAGCGTACATCACTGGATACGGAGCCACCCCTCTGGCTCATTCCGTGAATCTCACTTTTTTTTACGTCCAACCCGGAAAGAAAAGCCGCTTCTGCCAGAATATCGGAGGCCCGTATGACGCCCTGTCCGCCAAGTCCTGCTATGACTATATTTATCCATTCTTTGTTCATAGATCATTCCTTGCCCTGAGCGCTGTTTTCATTCTGTTTATTTTTTTTAGCAGCAAGAAGACAGCTTCTTCGGGCTACAATTACTGTCAGTTCCGGTTTTGAAAGGCTGGAAAGAATAAGCTCTTCCAAATGGGTAGTTTCTTTAACGGGGTCTAAAACATGAATATTGGGAATCCGGAGCGCTTTTGCAATTTCTTCAGGGTAGATTTTGATGGAAGGATCCTGATTTAATTTTCTTCCGGTGCCGGGATGTTCCTGAAGTCCGGTCATGGCCGTTGTCTGATTATCTAAAATGATAAGCACGTGTCCGGATGAAGGCGGATTATAGACCATTTCAAGAAGCCCTGTCAGGCCGCTGTGCATAAAGGTTCCGTCGCCGATAATACTGACCACTTTTTTCTGCTCTTCCGGTGGAAGAACGTGTCTCATCCCCAGGCCGACACCGATGGAAGCACCCATGCAGACACAGGTATCCATAGCTTCAAAAGGGGGGAGAACGCCGAGAGTGTAGCAGCCGATATCGCCCGAAACAATACAGTTTAATTTTTTAAGAATTGTAAAAACAGTTCTGTGCGGACACCCGTTGCATAATTGAGGAGGTTTTCCCGGAGGCAGTGCAGGCGGAATAGTGGTTATTTTACCCAGTATAAGCCGTACTTTTTCAACGCTGAGTTCACCGTTTCTTAAATGATCCGGTTTGCCCTGGGTTTTGTGGCCTGCCGCATTAATGAGCCTTTGAAGGAAGGGTTCGCCTTCTTCAATGACATAAACGGTTTCATGGCTTTGAATGAATGAGTTAATTAAACGGTACGGCAGGAGATTCGTGAGTCCGAGTTTCAGAATATTCGCTTCAGGAGCGGCTTCTTTGCAATACATATAAACAGCCCCGGAACAGATAAGACCTAATTTCCCTTTGCCTTTGACAATGGAATTTAGAGAATTCGTTTCGTTCCATTCCTGAATTTCTTCTATTTTTTTCAATACATTGATATGAGCAAGGCGTGCATATGCCGGTATCATTACCCTTTTTTTGGGATCCCTTTGAAAAGCCGGGGATTGAATAACGGGAAATGTTTCGGAAATATCTGCAATGGATTTGGAATGACAGACGCGTGTCGTCACCCGGAATAAGATCGGTATTTTCCAGCGTTCAGAGATCCGGACGGCTTCAAGAAAAAAAGAATAAACTTCCTGAGAATCGGAAGGTTCGATCATGGGAACATTGGCAAAGAGGGCATAATGCCGGTTATCCTGTTCATTCTGACTGGAGGCCATTCCAGGGTCATCTGCAACAACAATAACCAAAGCCCCTTCAGTTCCGGTATACGCGACTGTAAAAAAAGGATCTGCAGCCACATTCAAGCCTACATGTTTCATGGTGGCAATGGCTCTGCTTTTGGAAAAAGAGGCGCCTATGGCCACTTCAAGCGCTACTTTTTCATTGGGGGCCCACTGGGCCTTGCCGCCTAATAATGAAAAATTTTCAAGAATTTCAGTGGAAGGGGTGCCCGGATATCCGCATCCCAAGGCTACATGGGAATGAAGAGCTGCATAAGCAAGCGCTTCATTGCCGCTCAGTAATTTTTTGGTGTTAATTTCAGTCATGTTTTTCTTATTACAATTTTTTTCATATCTCTCAATAAGAAAGAAAAAATTTTTAAAAAAATTCAAATATGTATTACTACATTATTGTTATTACTAAAATGTTGTAATACATATTTGTAGTTTTTTTGTATATTTATGATTGGGAAAAGTATTTATGTTTTAAATATTGTTGATTGTAATTTGTTTGAAATGAATATACTGTGCGAATTATTTTTAAAATAATTCAAATTGGTATGTGTATTGCTTATAGGCATTATATAACCTTAAGGAGTAGACTATGAATAAAATAAAGAGATTTATTTCAATACTGATTATTTTGACGTATCTGGCAAATGTTTGGGCGGAAGCTTCCGCCTTATCCCGCGACCTGGGTTTTTCAGTTTCAGGAGTTTCATCTGCCTGCCTTTCTCTAAGGACGGTATTTGCCCCTGTGGATTTATCTCCTTCGATCAAGCCGGACAGTCTTCGATTCATATCTTATAATCATATTTTTTCTGTGGTTTCCGGAATTCTGGGCAGCGGGGCCCTTTCGGGATCTTTTATCCCTTTGGATTTTTTTGCCGGAATTGGACTCTACAAGCTGATTTTTGTTTCGGGTCAATATTTCAACGAGGCTGGACATGTCCTGGCGGCCTATTTTTCCGGGGAAAAAAATATTTTCACTGTTTCGAATTTGAGCGGCAACAGGAAGATTTCGGAGTGGATAAAGTCCCTTGTTCCTTTTCTGGATTTTTTGAGTCCCCTTCAAACACCTCATATCGAATTGCCTGAACATTCTCTGAATGACCGGGAAGACCAGTTTATTCGTTATGGAGGTTTTTGGCTAGGAACGATCCTTCATGGAATTTTTACGGCATTCCTGATCCTGGCAGGCGCTGTTTTTCTGATCACGTTTATCAGTACGCCTATGGTTTTTATTTTTTTAGGGATTTTATTTGTTTCCTTTGTTCACTCTATTGTGGAAAATGCGAAATCAGATTTGGGTTCGTTTTTTAAAAAAGGTTTGTTTTTTTGCGGGAATTTCGGATTTTATGTTTCAAGTTCCATGCCTTTCAAGAGTTTCAGTGAGTGGCTTCAGAAGGTCATCAGTATTACGGAAGTTCGTGGCAAGCAGGCTGGAGGTCTTGTCTTTAATTCGGAAAGTTTTTTTAAGCTGATTAAAGTCATCAATACCAAAAGAAGCTTTTTGAACAATAAATTGCCTTCGAAATTATTTAATTCCCGGATTAAATCCCTGATGAAGAAAGAAGGAGCGATTTTTCAGGGACATGTCCGTTACGGAACTTCAAGCCCTCCCTCCCTTCCAGCCACACATCCTCATGTCTATAGCTCTCAGAGTCAGGGAGTGTGGAGAAAAGTCGGTGATCAATGGGTAAAACAAAAGTACCTTTTGAAAAATCCAATCACCCACAATGGAGATTTTGACAGGTTTGATTATTCAAAACAATTTCATTTCGCAAAGGATAGGTCTTCTTACGGGGTCGGGGATGTTCATGCATGGCTTAATAAGGCTGTGGCTAAAAACAATTCTCCTGGGGATTCGGTCAATATATCCGGTATGATTGATTTATTTCATACAGAAGGAATGTGGAGTCCTTCGATCCGTCTGGCTTTTTATGAAATTTTAGCCTTAGGCGATTACGATCATCCCAAACCAGTTGAAATCAAGGCTTTTGCTGATACTTTTGAAAGAATTTTTTCGGAATGCTTAAGACAAGATTTATCTCCTGAAGTTTTAAGAGAAAAAATTACCGGAGAAATAACAAATCAGCTTGAATGTAAAAGGGAGATACTTCCGGAAGATAAAAAGATTTTCATACAGAAGGCTGTTGATCATTTTTTTGATAACAATCTTGAAAAGGCAGTTTCCTTATTTGCGGAAGGTGCTGTCGGAACATTTGCTCTATCGGTCAGTTCTACGCATCCCAATAAAAAAATGATTTTGTATGCCAAAGGTCAGCCCCTTGTTTTAGGATTGTCGGAGGATAATAAGACTATCGGATGGTTTTCTGAAGCGGCGGCTACAAAATTGAAGGATTCTCAAACTGAGAAATTATACTTTACTCGGAGAATTCCTCTGGATGAAGTGGCCGGAGAAATCTATTCCATTTCATGCTCACCTGAATCCGGGCTTCTGGAACTTCATATGCTTAAAAATGATAGTGATGAAAATTTAAGAATTTTCACTTATCCGGAGATTGAAAAAATGGGGAAAGTGGAAGCTCTGGAGAATAATCCCCTGATTACTCCTTTATCAGATTTTGGGAAATCTGATCTCGTGGAAAAGGATATCGAAGAAACTCAGACTGTTTTATATGATGTGTCGTTGAGTTTCAAGGAATCATCGGATTTTAATTTCAGGTCGGCTGAATATTTTTCTTCCCTCATCGCAGAAAGAATAAAGGAGAACATGACGGATCAGGAGATGGATATTGTTATTATCGGCGAGGAAACAAGTCTCTTTCATGCGGATAACATGGCTTCCTCTTTAAGCCTTTTGCTTGGGAACAGTCTTAAAATTCACTCCTTAAGCTCCAATGATATCCTGGAATCCAGAACAGATGTGGAGGAAGAGACTGTTTATTTCCAGAAGGATAAGGGAATTAACGGGAAGATTGGAAGCCATACGATTGTGTTATGTATCAGCCAGTCAGGTCAGACATTTTCTTCTGCCATGGCCATGAATCTATTAAGCCGTATCACGGAAAAATCCTTTGTACTTACAGGAGAAGTGGATTCTCAGATGGGGCGGACAATTGGTCAGAAATACTCTAAAAACTCAGTTTTTAGTAATCGAATTTTTACGAATAAGACCGGATACAGACCTGCTGAAACTTCCACGATTTCAAGTCTGGCAACGCATTTTTCGCTGAATGAAATTCTTTTGCATACGGCGGAAAAAATTTCAGGAGATCCCTCTCTTTCATATAAAATTCATATCCATAAAGAGAGCCTTGAGGTCATGAAATCCATTAATTCCAGGAATCTTAAGGAGAATGCCGATCCTCTTTTTAATCCCCTAAGTAAGATTCGCAGTGCGATTGTCAAGGAAGGTCAAAAATGGGCGGACTACATCACGGAAGGAGGGGTAAGCTGGCTGGTGGTTAAATTAACTGTTTTTGGGTGTGTGGGGCTTGGGGTTTTTCCCGCTTATGTCCTGGCCGCTTTTTTTATTCTCGCCTTCATAAAGGAGTCGTTGGCATTTATTAAAACGCTTTCTTCCGCGAAAGACAGTCCCAAATCTGTTCTTTCTCAATTCAAACGTTTTATGGGTGTCTTCGGGGCTACGATTGTTTTTGCAGGTTTAAGTTTTGCTCTCGCTTCTCCTCTGGTGATTCCATTTTTTTCTTTAACTATAAACCCCTGGATCAGCGCAGTGATTTATGCTTTTATTTCTGAAATTTTTATCATTGCCCTGCGCTTTATTCAGGGAAGGCCCCTTCTGGACAGGATGTACGGTTCAAAGACTTTTGTTTTAAGCGATACCCCTCATACCAATAAGCTTCTGCATTCCCTTGTGACCAAATTATTTTCCTCTTCCTACGAATTAACCTCCCTGAATATTCAATCGGCAAAACCCAATTCCATGCCTCATTATTATGGGCATCTTGTGACCCGGGGGCTTCTGGTATGGATCGGAATGGTCCGGCCCTCTCCTTTTCTTCATAATAAAAAATGGGCCAGAGATATGAACATTAATCAGATTCTGGGGATCAGAAGCATGAAAGGTTCTGCGCATGTGATTTCCTTTGGTCATGACAAGCGCAGACCTTCCGATGAAAATCACTTTCATTATGACTTGAATGGAATGGCCTATACTTCGATTATGGACAGGGCTTGTGCTGAACTTGTCAAGGAATTCAATCTTGATACTGAAAAGGAAAATGCGTTAAAAATGATTACCTGTGATCATGAGCTGGGGCTTATGTACAATGAATGGTCAAGCCTGGATAAGATGGCCGAAGTGATCGCGGATCATCTGAGGTTTGAGGGAAATCTTAAGGCGATTTTTCAAGCCAGGATGAAGGATTTTCTGAATCAGGAGTATGTTCTGGAAAATTTGGTGGAGGCGCGTTATGACTCCATCAAGCGTTATATGGCCGGGATGATCTTTTTTGATTCCATGGCGAAAAAAGTTTCCAGGGATTCAGCCTTTGGAAAGATTTTTAAGTACTTAAGATGGGTTTCCCATAATGGAACCCGCACTCAGACCACCGCCTCTCCTTTTCCTGCAAGTCATGTGTTGAATCTTGTTCATGCGCTGGACTTAGTAAAAGAGAGAAGAGCCCCGGTTATTGAAATTTCTTCTCTGCCGGATTCCGCTTTGACAATGGAGAGTCTTCCCTTGAAGAAAAAAAACAGGAAGCCGATTTATCCGGAAAAAATCTTAAAACCGGCGAATGAATTAAAGAACTGGGTGTTTCCTCAGGATATTCAGCAGAGGCTTGATATGATTTATGAGGAGCATGTCGTTAGGACAGAAAAGCCTGCCAAAAACTGGGAGGGTATTTTTGAAAAAATTAAGAAAGACCTTCTCTATCTGGAATCAAACAAAATGTTAAGGGAAAAGATGAAAATGAGTTTATGTTTAAGGATTGCCATAGTTCCAAAATATCGTCAGTCCCTGCTGAAATACCTTGAAAATCAGCCTGAACTCCGGATGAAGCTCATTCATCAGATAGATAAAATAACCGAAATGGAAGAGAAGATGCTTGAATCAGCCGAGAAGGAAGGTGAATCGGAGGAGTTGATACTCTATGAACTCAAAAAGGTCTATGATCATCAGAAAACGGAGATGAATTCTGACTATAAAACGATTCACCGGATGTATCGATACCTCCGATCCTTTGATCCCGATCAGTCTCCGGATTTTATTTCAAAAGAAATCCTGAAGGAATTCAAGGACAGAAGGCTGAAGTTGAAAGAAAACTGGAAAGGATATTTTTATTATTTTGTGATGAAAAATAATGCCTTTAATACAGTCTCACAGTTGTTGAATAATCAACAGTCGGATCATTATTTTCAAAGGGCTGCGTGATTTATGAAAATCCGGACTTTGATCCTTTTTATTCTTTTTCAGGCTGCTGCCTTTTCAGAAATGACGAATTTCAATGCCCAGACGCTTTCGCCGGCCTCAGGTTTTACGAATTCCTTCCTTTCAAGGATTATCATCGTTGATTCCGGGGATGGAGGCCGGCAGCTTAAGGAAATGTTTGTACAATATGGTCTCGAAAAACAGGGGTATCATATAGAATTGTTTGTTGCCGGTGAAACCGTTGGGGAAAAACCTCTCGTTGAAGTCAGTAGGATAATGAAAACAGTAGTCCGGAATTCACTCACAGACATCAACGGAAGAATTTATTATTGTATTGCGTGCAATACTTTCACAGTAATGGGGGCTGTAGAGGAGGTAAAACGTTATTCCTATGGACTGCTCGAAAATATTCATAACCCCATAGACAGGGCGATTCAGAGCCTTATGGGTAAAATGGTTTTTAAAACTCAGAAAGTAGGGGTGATGGCTACTTCTGTGTCTCTGAATTCAAACCTTGAAAATTCCTATGTTAACCGATTGTATGCCAAGGGGATTAACAATGTCGAGGCCTACCCGGAGCAGGAACTGATTAATGCTATTGAAGAAAATGATCTGCAGAAGATCCATTTTCTTGTCAATGGAATTGCACGAAAGGTTCTAGAGGATAAAGCGGAGTTTCTGATTCTGGGATGCACTCATTTCACCAAAATTGTTCCGCTGCTCAAGGAGTTATTAGGCCAAGAGGTAATCCTGATCGATAGCAATACGGAATTGTTTTCCGGTTTTATAAAGGATTTATGTCTCGATTCCTCGGATAAAAAGGAAGAATTCGGTTTTTTTGAAATCGCGGCTTGATAATGCTTTATTAAAAAATTTTTATTGAAAAAAAACAAGGCGGTCACGACCGTTTTTTTTAGCCTGATAGAGCATTTTATCGGCTTCCTGAATCAGCTCATCTGAATTATAAGAGTGAAGTACATCTGTGCAGCAGATTCCTGCGCTGATCGTAACATGGTATTCAGTATCTTTCCATTTAAAAGGAATTTTTCTGCAGTCATCAATGATTTTCTGGCAGGCATCGATCATAAAATTCATTGACCGGTTAGGGCAAAGGACTGTAAATTCTTCCCCTCCGTAACGGGCAAGTATAAAATCATCTGTAAACGAATCTGATAAATGGTTCGCTACAGTTTTTAAAACCTTATCTCCTTCAAGGTGTCCGTAGGTGTCGTTTACTTTTTTAAAAAAGTCCACATCAAAAATAGCAAGACAGAGATTATTTCCGGAAGAGGCTGCTGAAGTGATTAATACCTCCAGGGCGGAAATATAGTAGCGGCGATTGTACAGGGAGGTCAAGGCATCATGATCGGATAAATATTTGAGTTTTTTGTTGGCAAAAAGAAGATCATCATTAAGACGTTTAAGACGGAGCATAACCCTTATGCGGGCAATAAATTCCATTTCATTAAAGGGTTTGATAATGTAGTCATCTGCACCTGATTCAAGCCCCTGAACCATGCTTTCAATGTCTTCCCTGGCTGTTAAAAGAAGAATGGGATAATAATGTTCCTTGTCACTTTTTAATTCCATGCAAACCTGATATCCGTCTTTTTTAGGCATTTTTAAATCGACCACCACGGCGCTGGGCTGAAGTCTTTGAGTTTCTCTGACCGCCTGTTCTCCGTCAGTGACCATATAGACTTTGTAGCCGCGTTTTATAAGAACAGAGGAAGTGACTTTTAATGCTGTCGGAGAATCATCTGCAATCAGAATTGTTTCGGGTTCTCTGTGTAGATTTGAAAACAAAGTATAAATACCCTTTTTATATTTAGGATATTATATAAAATATGAAATAAATGACTAGATAAATTTCCTGTAAAACCGAAGAAAAATACCGGAACTGTTTTGAATTAATGCTGTTCTTTTTTTTAGGACATATGAAATGAACGATTAATTCGGGCTTTGAAGCATTTCTTTAAAATTTTTTTCTGACAAGATTTTTAGATTCAGATTTTTTGCTTTTTCCAGTTTTGAGCCGGGGTTTTCTCCGCAAACCAGGAAATCAAGTTTTTTGCTTACACTTGAAAGAATTATTCCTCCCATTTTTTTTACATTATCTTCGGCTTCTGATCTCGAAAAGGATTGAAGCGAGCCTGTGAAAAGAAAAGTTTTTCCAGAGAAAGGGGTGTTCAGGCTGTTTTTTTCAAGAGGGGAAATAATAATTCCGAGAGTGAGAAGGTCCTCAATAATTTTTAAGTGTTCCGGGTATTTGAAAAACTGGACAATAGAAGAGGCGACCACAGGACCGATTTCATTCAGGGTTTGCAGTTCTTCCAGGGGGGAATGAATGATTTCCTGAAGGGAATTAAACCGGGTGGCCAGTATTTCAGCCGTTCTTTGTCCGACGAATCGGATCCCCAGCGCATAAATAAAGCGGTCCAGTGAAGTGTGTCTGGAGTTTTGAATGGCCGTATAAAGTTTGGATGCCAGTATTTTCCCCATACGCGGAAGCTTGAAAAAATCTTCGGGATTAAGCCTGTAAAGATCAGAAATTGAGCGCAGCAGTTTTTTTTCAACCAGGAGCTCAATAAAAGCATTCCCGAGGGATTGGATATCCAGGGCATCTTTGGAGACAAAATGGCAGATTCTTTCCACCAGCTGGGCCCGGCAGTCCATGTTTTCACAGCGGAGTATTATTTCTCCGTCTTTAATCAGAGGGTAACTGCAGGAAGGGCAGAGCTTCGGGGGGTGGACAATAATTTCTCTGCCGGTTCTCTGGTGGACAAGCGGTTTGATGACTTCTGGAATAACATCGCCCGCTCTCCGGATAAAAACCTTGTCCTGAATACGCACATCTTTTCTGCATAATTCCTCATAATTATGCAGAGTGGCTCTGCTCACTGTCACTCCGGCAACTTCAACAGGGGCAAGGATGGCCACAGGGGTAATCGCTCCTGTTCTTCCAACCTGGGGGATGACATCGAGCACGGTTGTTGTCGCTTCTTCGGCTGGAAATTTATAAGCCACGGCAAAACGCGGTGTCCGGGCAAGGATGCCAAGCCTTTTCTGGATTTCAAAGGAGTTGACTTTTAAAACGATTCCGTCGATTTCAAAAGGCAGTTTTTCCCGCTTTTCAAGGATGGAAAGATAAAAACTTTGAATTTCCGCAAGGTTCCGGCAGATTTTAAACTCATGGAATATTTTAAATCCCATTTTATGCAGAAGTTGAACCCATTCCTGCTGGGTTGCAATGGGAAGATCATAGAGATTTCCGGAAGAATAAAAAAAAGCGTCCAGTTTTCTTGATGCAGTAATCGAGGTATCGAGCTGACGAAGTGATCCTGCGGCGGCATTCCTGGGATTGGCAAACAGAGCCTCATTGAGTCTTGTTCTGGATTCATTGAGCGCCTGAAAATCCTTTTTGGCCATGATGACTTCACCACGGACTGAAAACAGGGAAGGAAACCCGGAAACAGGGGTGATTTTTAAGGGAATGGAAGGAATGGTTTTTATATTCCGGGTGACATTTTCCCCTGTAAAGCCGTCGCCGCGGGTTCCTGCAGATTTAAGAAACCCGTTTTCATAAACCAGTTCAATACTTAAGCCATCAAATTTGATGTCTGCCAGGTATTCCAGGGAGCGGTTTAATGGAAGATCCAGCTCTTTACGGATTCGTTCATCAAATTCCTGAATGTCTTTTTCATCGTAGCTGTTGGCAAGGCTCAGCATCTGGGAAAGATGGCTGATTTTTTCAAATTTTTCCTGAGGTTTGCCTGAAACACGGCAGGTAGGAGAATCCTGAAACACACATTCGGGGTGTTCCTTTTCAAGGGACTGAAGTTCCTTCAGGAGTTTATCATAGTTAAAGTCCGAAATTTCCGGATCATCCAGTACATAATAACGGTGGTCATGATAGCGGATAAGATCAATCAGCTCACGCATTTTTTCTTGGGGTTGTTTGGAAAAAAGATCCATCAGCTAATTTTTATTTTTTTGAGAACTCGTTCACTTTTTAATTCTTTCAAGGCGTCTTTGGCGATCCATTGTGCGGATTTTGAGTCAGATTTTAGAAGCAGATCGATGGTTTCAAGGGCTTTTGCGTGAAGATTATTATTTTTCTTTCCGATTTGGCGCAAGGCCCAGTTGATGGCCTTTTTTACAAAATTACGATCATCGCTTGATTCCTGGATGATGAAGTTAAAGAATTCCAGGAAGACTTCATCCGGAGCTTTTTTATCATGCACAGAGAGCGTTGCCATGAGTACAAATCCCGCACGTTTGACAAATTCCTCATGTCTCATGCTCCATTTGAGCGCTTTTTTATAGGCAAGAGGGGTCTTATCGAAAAGGTTGGAGCAGCACTGGTCGCAGATATCCCAGGAATTAAAACTGATAACCCATTCATCCATCTGTTTCTCGGTTACGCTTTGGGGATCATCAATTAAAGTGGCCATGATTTTTGCTTCGTGAATGCCTGAATTCCAGAGATCAAGCGCAAGGAGATGATCCTCCCCTATTTCTTTCGCCATTTTGCGAAGGGTGGGGAGATTAATGCCCAAGGCATTCTGAGTGGTTATTCCGAACCGGGCCATGCCTTTCACGTTTTCCGGATTGGCGTGGGACTTTAAGGTTTTTATGATTTCTTTGACCGAGGTATTCATGGCATCATTCCAAACAGGTACCACAGACCGGCTCCGACGGCAGTTCCTTTTTTAATTTCTTCCTGAAGGTAGCGTTTGATCTGAGATCGTTCTTTGATGATGACTTCAATTTCTTCTTCGGGTTCCAGATCCTGTGAGGGATTCTGATTCTCCGGAAGATTTTCATCCACAGAGATATGAACAATGCGGACTTTATCATCCATGATCCCGGAACTTGCCTTGAGCACTGGACTGATCTCCATGACTTTTCCGGTGTATCCGGTTTCTTCCTTAAGCTCTCTTAGGGCTTCCTCTGCGATATCTTTGTCGGATTCCTCGTTTTTGGCAATTCCGGCAGGAAAGCCCAGAATATAATTATTGATGGGGCAACGGAATTGTTTGATCAGGATCATCCGGTTGGAGGGAATTAAATAAGGGATGATAAGGATCACTGAGGAATTACATTTGCGTTCAATGTATTCCCAGGAAAAGACCTGATTCTCATTGTTTACAAACCGGCCTTCCTTGAAATTCAGCCAGAACCCGCTGTATAATGTTTTATCTTCAATTTTTTTCATAAATCAGGTGTTAAATTTTTTTAGAAGCCAGGCGATATTCTGCCCCAGAATAGTCATGGTTTGAAGACCTTCATCATCTTTTTCCACTTCCCCTTTATCGCGGCCGTATCCCATGTTCCAGTATTTGGAGCCCGGGACGATCATTTCGCTGCTTAGAAAAAAATGGTTGATGGAATCAAAGGCGTGAATCGCTCCGCCTCTGCGGGCAGTAACAATGGCAGCGCCGATTTTGTGTTTAAAGATGAAATCATTGGCCCTGGACACCATTCCGGCTCTGTCGATCAAGGCCTTTAGCTCGGAGGTTATATCGGCGAAGTAAGTGGGGGAGGCAAGGAGGATACCATCCGCTTCAATCATTTTTTTGATGCAGGAGTTTAAAATGTCCGTTTTAACAGCACATTCCCGGTTTTTTTGAATAAAACACTGATAACAGGCCGTGCAGCCCCAAAGGTGTTCTCCTGAGAGCTGAATCATTTCGGTGTCAATTTTTTCTTTGGCGAGTTCCTTGAAGACATAGCGGATCATGATGGAGGTATTACCATCTTTCCGCGGGCTTGCGTTAAAAGCAACAACTTTCATAGTCCCCTCCGGCTTTTAAGATTTGATAGCCTTAATGGATTTAAGCATGGCAGTAACTTCAGAATCGTATTTTTGTTTAAAGTCAGGAGTTCCAAAATACAGGAGGATGAAGACTTTTTTCTTATCAGGGGAGAAGAAAAAAACGGAAATGTTTAAAAATTTATCGGTGATAATATCTTTTCCTTTTCCTTCAATGCTAGAAAAGTCAATTCCGTTGAATTCGGTATTTTTAGGGGCTTCAAATTGAGGGTCAGAAATGATATCCCCGATAATTTCATTTGCAGACGACACTGCATCTTCTATTTTGATTAGATCCGGAAGAGCCCATGCCCCTACATAGATACTTTCGTCATAAGGTGTCATATAAAGGATATAGTCATGGATCTGAAATGACCAGCCTTCTGGGGGGGCAATGGAAAAAAGAGAGGATTCTTTCGGAAAGGTTACGGTTTTTGCATACGTAAGCGAGGTGATGAAAATGCAGGTAAAGACAATAAAGAGTTTTTTCATAGATACTCCTGATTTTTAAGATAGGTGAATTTGAAATAATTTACTATAAAAGAAGGATAACATAAAACTTTATTTTATTCTTTTTTACATTTATATTCATAATAATAGGAGTCTTGAAACAGGGAAACGTATTTCATGAAAAAAATCCTGTTCATTTTTTCCTGTATCTGGTTTTCGGTCAACTTTGTCTGGCTTTATTGGGAAGAGGAGAAGATCAGGAATATATCCGCGGATTCTGGCCCTGAGAACCAGGTTTATCAGGAAAGAACTTATGATATCCTATACAATCAAAGCAGAGCAGGGTCTCTTGTTTTTTCCTCTTTTTCAAATCCGGTCAGGCAGGTGCGGTTTAATTTATCCTTTAATCTTGTATGGAATAAAAACCGCCAGAAATTAAACTTTGAAATTTCAGCTTATGCGGATTCCGGAAATAAACTGAGTCGTTTTTATATTGCGGTCTGGAATACTTCAAAAAAAGAAAAAATAAGTCTTAATTGTTTCGGCAGGATTACGGATAAGGAAATAAAAATAAGTTTCAATTATTTCAGTCGTAATTATTCTTTTAATATACCTATTCAAAAAGCATATAATTTTAATAATTCATTTTTGCTGAAGCTCTTATTCGAAAAAGATACAAATCTTGATTCAAGAGAAATAATCTTATCTGTTTTTAATGCGATAAAAAAGGGAATTCAGGACTTGAAATTCAATATAGGATCTTATTTTTTTCTGGATTATTTTGATGAGATTTTAAAAAATCCGCCAAGAGTTATTATGTCAAAATTAAATGAAATTATTGAAATTAAATTCAGTAGAGATATTGTAATATCAGAAGCAGACTTTACTTTAACATATGAACCTTATTTTATTGAAATAAAACAAGATAAATTATTTGATCTGTTTTTGAATTTGAGATCTGTTTTACTCTCGAACAATGTGGGTTAAAATTTTTATAAATAGTACATAAAAATTAATTAGGTGTTTAAAATATGATTGAATTAATTCATTTAAAGAAGCAATTCAGTAAGACAATGGCTGTTGATGACTTAAATATGATTATTGACTCTGGAAAAATAACAGCTTTTTTGGGCCCTAATGGGGCGGGAAAAACCACAACTATAAAAATGATGACAGGACTTTTAAAGCCGACAGGGGGAATGATTAAAATTAATGGGAGGAATATTGAGGAAGATTCTCTGACTTACAAAAAGAGTATGGCTTATATTCCTGATTTTCCTTTTTTATATGAAAGGCTGACCGGCAGAGAATATCTTGAGTTTGTAGCAGGTGTACATGAGATTTCAAAAAAAGAGTCTTTAGATCGTATTCATGAAATGATTCATGTTTTTATGCTGGAGGATGTGGAAAACAGTTTGATTAAGACTTATTCCCATGGAATGAAGCAGCGTCTTGTTTTTTGTTCTGCTTTGATAAAGGTACCTGAAATTTTAATTGTGGATGAGCCGATGGTGGGGCTGGATCCTAAAACAGCCCGTATCATCAAGGATAGAATCCGAATGATTGCAAAAGGGGGAGGTTTGGTTTTTTTATCAACACATCAGCTTCATGTTGCTTATGAGCTTGCGGATGAGATTATTATTATTCATAAGGGGAAAATCCGGCTGCGCGGGGACCCTAAGCATCTGGTGGCAGACTCCAATGAGGTAAATCTGGAAGATTTGTTTTTAAAAATCACATCGTGATTTTAAAAATTACATTGAGGGTTATAAAAGGAATACAATGAAGACCTAAGGTAGTGAATGTCATTCCGAACGGAGGTGAGGAATCTGGATTTCTCGTTAATGCTCGAAATGACAAGCCGCGGTAAACTGCGGGGAATTAAACCTAATGAGATTAAATAAAAAATATTAGAAGAAAAACGGCTGTGAATCAGATTCTTAATATCAAATGGCGAATACTTTTAAATTCAGTTGACCAGATCCGGGAGGAATCCCGTTTAAAAATTCTTTTTATTTTCATTTTTGTTTTAGGATATGGGGTATTTGGGGTGCTGGGGATTGTGAAATCCTTTCATTATCTTCTGGGTTTTCCTGTTTTCGGGCAGATGATTATTGAAAGGATGGTTTATCTTTATTTTTTTATTCTGTTTATCATGCTGACTTTAAGTTCCTACCTTCTGACTTGTTCCAGATTTTTTGCCTCAGCAGAAACCATGCAGCTTTTGCTTATGCCGATCCGTTTTGAAATTATTTATCGTGTAAAATTTCTGGAGGTTCTATATCTGGCCAGCTGGGCTTCAGTTTTTATATCCATCCCTATTTTTATCGGGCATGGAATTGTGCTTGGGGATGCTTCCCTGGTTTATTTTTTTGGTTTGTTCTTATTGTTTCTTCCTTTTGTATGCATGTGTTCTGCTCTGGGTTTTATCCTGGCTCTGGTGGCTACTCGTTTCTTTATTAACCGATGGGGGGTGTTGCTTCTGTTTCTGCTGGCAGGGGGATTGATTTATTCTTTTCTGGATGTCTGGAGTATAAGGAGCGAGTATGTGACAACGGATATCAGGGAAATAGTGGAAAGAATGCTGGTGCATACGCAGTTATCTACTGCCTCTTTTCTACCTTCTTCCTGGGTGAGCCGGGTTTATCTTGGATTATCCGGTTCTTCCTGTAATTATCTTTTGTATAGTCTGCTTATTTTATCGTTTGTCTGCATGGTTTATTATGCTTTTGAGATTATTTCATCTGCAATCGGTTTCAGTGCCTGGTCGTCATATCAGTCATTTTCTTTCCGCCAGAAAAACCAGTCTGTATTTATGTTGTTTTTTCGTTTTCTTCAAAGGATTATCTCTCAAAAGTATTCCGCTATTATTGCAAAAGATGTTCAGATTTTCTGCAGGGATCCTGTCCAGTATCTGCAGTTTTTTATATTCTTTGGGCTTATTTTTATATATTTCTTTAACATAAAAAACATGCGTTATAACCTCGATAGTCCGTATTGGAAGATGTTGATTACCTACCTTAATTTTAGCTCTGTTAATCTTATTCTTGCAACGCTTTCAACACGTTTTTTCTTTCCGGAAATTTCGTTTGAGGGGAAATGTATTTGGACACTGGGATTAAGCCGGATAAACCGTAAAGAAATTTTGTATTGCAAATACAGTTATTCGGTATTTTTTTCTTTTATTATAACGTTTTTTCTTATTTTTGTATCAAATTATTTCCTGAAGGTTGTCTGGGGGATGCAGTTATATTTCTATTGCTTATCTTTGGTGACTTCCATAACTTTGTGTGCGGTTTCCATAGGGCTTGGGGCTTTGTTTCCTGATTTTAATTCTGAAAACAGTGCGGAAGTTGTATCAGGTTTTGGAGGAACCTTATGTCTGATTGTGAGTGTTTTTTATATCGGAATTGTGACACTTGGTGCCGGGTTTATAGGCTATGCGGATATGAGATATCTGGCTGAAAAAAATATGATGACTGGAATATATATTGCATATTTAATAATATCCGGAGGTCTCAGTGTCGGATTATCTGTCTGGCTTTTGAAAAAGGCGGAAAAGAGATTTTCAGGCGAGGAGATATAAATGACTGAATTTTTTGTTTTATTTTAATAAGCTACATGTTATTTTGATTAAAATCAAAATCCTATAAAGAGAGGAAATGTAAATGGTTAATAGAAAAAAAGCTTTTACTTTGATTGAAATGATTATCGTGATTTCTATTCTGGGTATTTTAATGGCGTTAGTTCTTCCGAAGATTGTAGGTGTGAAAGGTCTTGGACAGAAAATGCAGTGTGCAAACAATATGAAGACGATTCTTCAAGCTTGTGCTCTCTATGTTACAGATGTAAGTATATCCCCTACTAAGAATACAGCTACAACTAACAAAACAACTGCTAATGAAGTTTTTGGTCAATTATATAATTCTTATAATGAAAATATGAGAAAATGGGCTTTAACAGATATGAAAGTATTTGCCTGCCCTTTAGATACAGCGCTTACTAATCCTAATGGATTAAGGCCATCTTCATGGGGTGCGACTTTAACAACTTCTGCTACTGCTTCTGATGGTTATCCGAATCCCAGTTATACGATTGTTAGAAATGCATCCGGCAAAATGCCTGATTTTGCAGCTGAACCTGATGGAAATGTCTTTTTAATAGAAGGTTCTCTAAATTGGCATACAGGTGCAAACTTAGGTTTTTATAATGGCAGTGTAAAATTTTATGCTCCTGCTGATAAGGAAGATGCTACTGATGGAAATTTCCCGCATAATATTGATGGTAGTAATGGTAAAGCCCTAGCCGGATCAATATATACACTTTGTTATGATACGAATGGTAAAGTAGTAACCACAGATACTGCAGCTGGCACTCCAATGCCCAATAAAGCATAAATAAAATGAAAAAATCATAAACTTGTTTCTAACAGGTTTTATGTGTTTTTATTAATCTAAAAACCCGTTTCAACTGATGTTGGAGCGGGTTTTTTTCTTTTTTTTTTTAGGCTCTAACCCGCATATTGCATGAAAAATCAGAAAAAAATCCATTCGAACTCTGATAAAACAATCCTTCCAGCCCCACTAAGGACTTCAATCTTTGGGTACAAATTGTACCCAATCATGTACTCAGACAAAAAACAACATTTTGCCTGCGCAAGCCTGTTTTGAATGGGTCAAACAGGCATTGCATCCCGAATATTTGTCGCTTACGCGCAAAATTCGGGCTAATGTTTGTAACGTAATTATATGTATTTTTTATTGTCATTGCGAGGCTTTGCGAAGCAATCCTGAAGCAACGGACATGGAACAAATAAAGTGATGTTTATTAAATGACTCATCAATCACTGTGAAAACCAGATTAAAGGCGGGTCAAGAAAGAAAAAGATAGAATGAATCATAGAACAAAATCCAGAATATCAAGATCTATTTGACGAGATTGTTTCGTTGCGGAACTCCTCGCAATGACGTTCAAATTGTGTACCTATATAAAGGTTACACTACACTAGTGTAGTATAGTTTTCATGCTCATTTTTATATTTTTTACAAGAAAAATATTTATTTAAATTCAGACTAGTTTTTATATTTACATGTTGTTAATTGACTTCTTGAAAAGAATTAAGATTAATGGAAGTATAATTTTTGTTTTAGTTTTGGCATTTTAATGATATTTTAATGCCTTACAAAAATAAAGAGAGGAAGAGCATGAATATAGAAATAGTGTTTTGCCTTGGTTATGGATATTTAACTAATTCTTCTTGATTATCCCAGATAGCACGGTTCTGTTGAAAATTGTAATTTCTTTTTGGTTTTTAAATTTTAAAGGAGAGGTTTGAAAAATGAAAAAAACGACCGCTTTGTGTTTATCCATCCTTATGCTTTTCTTTCAGCTTTCAGTTTATGCACAAAATAAAAATGGACTCGAGGAGTTGGAATATCTCTTATTCATGGATATTCCTGAAGTGGTAACCGCTACTTTAACAGCAAAAACCTCGATTAATGCTCCGTCCAGCATGACGGTGTTCACTGCAGAGGATATAAAATCCATGGGGGCCCGAACGCTCATGGAAGTACTTGATAAAACACCCGGTATGTCGGCAAGGCTGAAACATACAGGAGGTCAGGCGGTGAGTCTTCGTGGAATACAGACTTTTTCAAGTTGTGACAAATACAAATTGCTGGTCAATGGTCATGCGATTAATGCTCCCCTGTATGCGGATTTTACTGATGTCTATGATATGAGCATGGAAAACGTAAAGCAGGTGGAAATCGTAAGGGGGCCGGGATCTGCGCTATACGGCACCAATGCCTTTGCTGCCATCATTAACGTGATTACCTATAAACCTATGGATGTGCAGGGGGTGAAAGTTGACGGTAAATACGGTTCTTATGATACGGCTTTCGGAGACCTCAGTCTGGCAAAAGTATTTAAAAATGAATCTCAATTCAGCGTGAATGTGAATCGTCAGCAATCCAATGGTGCGGATTTGAAAGTGGAAAGAGACAGTCTTTATGGAACGCCTTTTTCATTAGCTTCTGCGCGTTCCATGGATGAAGATTATGACAGAACCCAGTACAGTACTGAATATGTTTATAAGGATTTTTCCTTTTATGCCTCCTATATGGATCTTTCAAATTGTTACCCAGTACCGATTATGGGGGCAATGACTCAGGAAGGTGGCGAAAAGGATATGGATTACGCCTATATGGAAGTCAGTTATAATTTTCATTTCAGTGATGAGACAAGTTTAAAGACAACACTTTCCTATGATTATTATAAGACTGAGGAATACTCCCAGGAGTATCCTTACGGATTTACTCTGGGAAGCGACATCAACGGAGACGGGCTTATGGAATACTGGCCTGCGGGTGCTTTTGCTCATTACGGATATAAGGCCAATACTTATGATATTAAAACGGTTCTGGATACCAAACTGTCCGAGAATAATGAACTTCTGATCGGAGCTTTTTACGAGTATACAGAAATTTCAGATTCTTTCATGAAGGCGAACGGACATCCTGTTTACATGTTTTCCCTGGGAAGAATGATGGATATTTCCTCCACAACAAACTGGATTCAGAATCATCCGGATCCGGACAGGGATATTTATGGCTTGTTTTTCCAGGATGAATGGAACATGACGGATGAATGGTATATGATCCTCGGCGGACGATATGATGAATACAGTGATTTCGGTTCCACCTTTAATCCCCGCTGCGGTCTGGTCTGGGATTTCAACCAGAAAGGCGGAGTTGCGAAACTTCTTTACGGAACAGCGTTTAAAGCTCCGAATTTTTCTCAGATGTATTCCACCAATAATGCGGTTGTGGTTGGAAATGAAGATCTTGATCCTGAAAAAATAAACTCCGTTGAACTGGCCTTCAACTACGTCTTTGCTGAAAAACTGGATACAGGGGTATCGGTTTATCATTTAAAGGCGGAAGATTTGATTGATATTTCCACGACAAGGAATTACAGCCTTCCGGGATACCCTCTTGTTTATGTCAACCATGGAGAACAGGAAGTCAATGGTGTGGAATTTAACTTCAAATATGCCTTCCAGAAAAACACCCAGATTTATGGTTCCTATTCTTATACAGATGCTGAGGATAAAATTCTGGATAAGGATGTTGCCCTGACTCCGGACCATTATGTCACTCTGGGGGCTAACTGGGAAATTGTGGATCATTTGAAATGGAACATCAATGCGGATTATACGGGTAAAATGGAAAGAGAAACCGGAGATCCAAGATCGGATCTGGATGCGACTACGGTTTGGGACACTACGCTCAGACTGGAAGGTGTTTCCGGATTTGATTTCTATTTTTCAGTGTATAATATTTTTGATGAAGATATCTACACTCCTTCCATTTTATCGGATCTGCCTTTGACAGATACGCCAAGACCCGGCACCACTTATTGCGGAGGTGTGACTTATCGGTATTAAACCGATTTTTTAAAATTGAAGTCAATCCGATTAAAAACAGTAAAAACCCGTTTCAGCTTAGGGTTGAAGCGGGTTTTTTATTTCCTGGGGATGAAGGTATTTCAGCCTCTGGAAGAAATTTTTCTTTATAAAAAACTTTTAAAAGGCAAAGGCCCTGGGGCACAAGGTTTTTTCCTGCTTCCGCACGGTTTTTGCTTTCAAACAGTGCGGGAATGTCAATTTTATTTCCCCGGCCGATGGAGAGGAGTGTCCCTGAAATGCCTCTTACCATTTTATACAAAAAACTGTTTCCCCTGATATCGATCCAGAGATAGGGAGGATTCGGAGTGACGGTGACTGACCAGAGTGTTTTAATTTTATTTTCCCTAGGTCTTTCGGCATTGCTGCCAAAGGATGTGAAATCGTGCGTTCCTTCCAGCATTTTTGCAGCCCTGTTCATGGCGTCAATATCCAGATCAAAGGGGTAGTAGCAGGTGGTCTGCTGCTCAAACAGAGGTTTTTCGCTGTTGGTCCAGAGCGTGTAGCGATAATGTTTGCCTTTGGAATTGAAACGGGCATTGAATTCAGGTTCTGCTTCATAAATATTTTTTATATAAATGTCTTTAGGCAGCATCCTGTTAAGGCTGAATTTGATCGCCTCGCAGGTTTTGGGGGAATTGGTATAAAAATTAGCATGCTGTCCAAGGGCGTGAACCCCTGCGTCTGTGCGTGAGGCTCCAAAAAGCCAGATTCCCTGATCCATAAAAAAGGAAAGCCTTTCCTGAAGCACACCCTGTACCGTTATTTTATGGTTTTGATACTGCCACCCGTGATAGTCTGTACCGTTGTAGGCAATTTCAACACATAAATTCCGTTTATAATTGTGAATAAAGTATTCTCTTAGATTATCCATGGAAATGCATCATATACGGATAAACAGGAAGCGCAATAAAGAAAAAAGAAGAAGTCATTAATTTTTGATTTTCTTAAAACTCACGGGATAATTACGGCTGAGATTTTGGAGTGCAGCATCCTGAAAAAACAAATTTTTCAATCAGGCCAGAAGATCAATACTGTTTTTCCTTTCCTGCATCTTCTGGTATTCTTCAGCGCGCAGGTCTTTTTTTTCCTGAAGTTTTTCAGCCTCTTTTTGCTGAATTTCTTCAATCCGTTTTTCCCGCTCCTGAATTTCTTCGAGGCGTTGCTGCCGTTCTTGCACTCTTTCTATAGCCATATCAACCTGCCTTTCAATTGAATTGTAGCATTGTTATTGTAAAAAATCAATATAATCACGATCATAGGATTCTTTTCAAAAGGACATTTTTTATATTGAGATCTCCTTATCAATTCGATTAGATATGACAATGAATAATAAAAATGAATTGAAATCAAAGATGATTTTTATTGCCGGAACAGGCACGGGAGTTGGGAAAACCGCTGTAACAGGGCTTCTGGCTCATTTTTTTTCTTCTAAAGGATTCAATGTCTGTACTCAAAAATGGGTTCAGACCGGTTTATCTGAAGATACCCCGGATATTCAGATTCATGACCGCTGGCTTGGAAAAAAAGCCGCTCATATCTTGAAAGGAATGGAATCTTTAAGAATGCCCTATGCTTTTCAGTATCCGGCATCAGCGGATTTAGCTTCCCGCCTTGAGAAAAAAAAGATTGATCCTGGAAATCTGATCCGTTCCGTTTTTGACTTGAGAAAAAGTTTCAACCCTTTGCTGATCGAGGGGGCGGGGGGAATTCTGGTTCCTGTAACCCCGGAGCTTCTCTTTGCGGATCTGATTCAAGAGCTGAATCTGCCTGTGCTTCTGGTTGCGGCCAATTGTCTTGGAAGCATTAATCAGACTCTTCTAACGCTGTCTGAATTGAAAAGACGAAAAATCAGTGTTTTGGGAATAGTTTTTAATCAGGTCTCCAGGGAAAAAAATGAAATATTAAAGGACAACCCGCTTGCAGCGGAACATTTTTCAGAGGTTTCTGTGATGGGGGCTTTACCTTTCACACAAAAAAAGAAAATACTCCTCCGGGCTTTTCAACCCATGGCTGAAAGGATACTTAATAGTTTATGAAGAGTACAAAGGAATGGATAAGGAAAGATCTGGAATTAAACTGGCATCCCTACACCCAAATGAAGGACTGCGAGACCACGCCTCCGATCCTGATTGAGAAGGCGAAGGGAATCAAGCTTTTTGGGGCTGGAAAAGACTGGTATTACGATATAATTTCAAGCTGGTGGTGCTGTATTCACGGGCATAACCATTCTGTTCTGATTAAGGCCTTAAACAATCAAATTAAGAAAATGGACCATATCCTGTTTGCCGGTTTTACCCATAAACCTGCCATAGCACTTTCTTCAGCTTTGACCAGGTATCTTCCTCCGTCTTTGAACCGTTTTTATTATTCAGACAACGGGTCAACGGCCATTGAAATTGCCATGAAAATGTCTTATCAATATTGGAAAAACAAGGGCATCAAGGGAAGGGAACAATATGTTTCCCTGTATCACGGCTATCATGGGGACACTCTGGGAACCATGAGTCTTGGGGGCGTGGAGGAGTATAATCATGTTTTTTCAGGGCTCATGCTTAAATCCTTTAAAATACCCGCCCCTTATTGCTACCGCTGTCCTGCCGGAAAGAAATGTGAAACCTGTTCTGCGGACTGTCTAAAACCGCTGGAGGATCTGCTTTCCAAAAAAGCAAAGAGCATTGCCGCCATGATCCTGGAACCTCTGGTCATGGGGGCAGGCGGGATGATTATTTATCCTGCCAAATATCTGAAAAAAGTAAGGGAGCTCACACAAAAGTACCGGGTTCACCTGATTGCGGATGAAGTGGCCGTGGGTTTTGGCCGTACGGGAAAAATGTTTGCCTGTGAGCATGCCGGGATTGAACCGGATTTCATGTGTCTTTCCAAGGGGTTGACCTCGGGCGTGATGCCTTTTGCCGTCACGGTGACCCATAAAACTATTTATGACGGCTTTTATGATGATTATGACAAAGGAAAGACTTTTTTTCACGGACACACCTTTACGGCCAATCCCTTGGGATGCAGCCTGGCTCTGGCAAGTCTTGGCCTGTTTGAGAAAAACAGGGTTTTAAAAAAGGTCAATACCCTGGAGCCTTATTTCAGAGAGCAGATTCAATCTTTCAGGGAGTACGATTTTATCGGGGATGCCCGATCCCTGGGGCTTATCGGTGCTTTGGAAATTGTTAAAGACAGGAAAACAAAGGAATGCTTTCCCTCGGAAATGCGTATTGGATACAGAATTTACCAGGAAGGACTCAAATATCATTTGATTTTAAGGCCCCTGGGGCATATCCTCTATTTTTATCCTCCTTTATGTGTCACTAAGAATGAATTGATGGATATTTTTAAGAAAACCAGAACAATTTTAGACAGGTTTAAATCATTGTTATGAGATCCATTTTATTAAAAAAAGGCAGAGAAAAATTAATTTTAAGGAAGCATCCCTGGATTTTTTCAGGCGCCATTGAAAAAATTGACGGACAGCTTATTCCCGGTGAGACAGTGAAGGTGATGAGTTTGGATAAGCAATGCCTTGGAATCGGCGCCTTTTCTCCGGAATCCCAGATTCAGGTCAGGATGTGGTCTTTTGAAAAGGACACTCAGATCGACCCTGCTTTTTTTAAAAAGAAAATTCTCAAGGCTGTTGAAAAAAGAAATATTTTTCTGAACTCTTCTGAAACAGATTCCTGCCGTCTTATTTTTTCCGAGGCGGATGAACTTCCCGGAATTATTGTCGATAAATACAGCAATTATCTCATCTGTCAGTTTTTAAGCGCAGGTGCGGAGCTGTGGAAAAAAACCTTCGTGAAGGTGCTTTCGGAAACTTTTCCCTGCAAGGCTGTTCTTGAAAGGTCGGATTCTGATATCCGTTCCAAGGAGGGGTTTCAGTCCCTGAAAGGGCTGCTGTGGGGAGTGCCGCCGGAAGAAGATATCCTGATAAAGGAAAATGGCTGCCGTTTTTCAGTTAATTGGGAAGAGGGACATAAGACTGGTTTTTATCTCGATCAGCGGGATAACCGAATGGAGCTTGGGCTTTCAGCAAAAGACATGCATGTTTTGAATTGTTTTTCCTATACCGGAGGTTTTTCCATCTATGCCCTTAAAGGCGGAGCCCGGCATGTGACCAATGTTGAACTTTCCAAGCCTGCGATTCTTCTTTCTGTAAAAAACCATCATCTGAATGATATTGAAGACAATCGGGTGGAGCATCTACAGACAGATGTTTTCAAGCTTCTCAGGGAGTTTCGGGATACGGAAAGAAAATTTGACTCTATTGTTCTGGACCCTCCCAAATTCGTTGAGAATAAATCCCATCTGGAAAGAGCCTGCAGAGGCTATAAAGATATCAACTGGCTGGCTTTCCGAATTTTAAAACCCGGAGGACTGCTTTATACCTTTTCCTGTTCAGGTCTGCTTACTTCGGATCTGTTTCAAAAAATAGTTTCAGACGCCGCGGTGGATGCCGGAGTTGAGGGGAGAATCATGAAATACCTTTATCAGGGAGCTGATCATCCTGTTCCTCTCCATTTTCCTGAAGCCTTGTATTTAAAAGGTCTTATTGTGAAAAAAACTTGAATGTTTTAATCGTGTTTAAAAACAAGGGCTTTGACTTCAACGCCTTTGATTTTTTTTAATTTTGTCATCAGATCCTTCATGTGTTTGACCGGTCCGGTTAATTCCAGAATAATAATGCCTGTTCCGGAACACTGGGACTGAGAAACTTCATGAAGCCCGAGGCGCGTTTTAATGCTGCATCCGAAGTCGGTGAGAAGCTGTTGTACATCTGCCGCTTTTTTAATTCTGTCCTGAATGTGAATGGCGATGATTACATGGTTTTCTTTTTTCATAAAAAGAACTCCTTTTTAAAGGGCCCTGATTTTTACCTGGAAATACAGTGAAAATCTTTTAGGCCTTTTGATCCTGCAAAATTTTTCACAGGAGGGTTAATACCCTTCAGCGGGTAAGGTTGTAATATTTCGAATCTGGAGTATAATCTTTTTTAAATCCTATTAAAAGAAGAATTAACAGATAAAAAAAGGTTTAAAAAATAAGGGGGAATTGGTAGAAAACCGTATTATTACAGCTTAAAATAAGGAGAAGGGGGAATGTTTATTTTATTTCGGCCTTTTATACTTGTTTTGTCTCTGCTGGCTTTTTGTGTCTATGCCTTTACAGCCGGCGAATTTGATGGAATTTCAGTCGCTGATCAAAAAGATAATAAAAGGATAGAACTCTTAAGAGCATCTCTTGAGTCTCATTATTCCCCTGCTCTCTATAAAAAACTTTTACGGATTCATAAAAAACGGGTCAGAAAGGATCCGGGGAATACCGTTAAAATTTCTGAATTTGTCCAGGATGATTTGAAATACGGAGATTCGGCCTATGCCCTCCATTTGTTAATCCTGAATCAAAACAGATTAACGCTTGCGGAGCTCAATGTCGATCCGGCGCGTCAGGGGAAATTTGTAAGAATCAATCCCTTTACCCTGAATATTTTCAGGCGTCTCCTGAATATGATTCTTGGAAAACATGAGGATTACTTCTTTGACAAAATGAAGGCGGAAATGCTGTTGAATGAAATCTCAAAGGTTACTTTGACTTCAGAAGAAAAACAAAAATACGGAGAACTGAGAAAAATCGTTTTTCCTGAACCTGAAGCGGCGGTTGAAAAAATTGAACAGAGTTCGCAAGTGGAATCTCAGGGAAATATGGAAGAACCGGTTAAAGGAGAATCAGTCCCTTCTGATGAATCTGTTCCGTTTCAAACTTTTTCTGTGAAAACAGAAGAAGTATCCATAGCCCCGCCTGTAGAGGAAACTGTGCAACCTGAAGAGAAAAAACAGCCTGAACCGCCCCGGGAAAAATATTTGGCGGAAGAAGTGAAAAATGAGAGGGTTTCTTCAGTTTTAGAAATCGTTCAGAAGGAGAAAGAAACAGGCCCTGTGATTTCAGAACAAAAAAAGGAACCCCTTGCAGAAATACCGGCGGTTTCCAGACAGGGTTCGGAACAGACTGTTTCAGCTCCTGCTGCAGAAAAATCCTTGAAAAAGGGAGCCGGGGAAACGACACTTAAAAAAGTGACTAAACAGAAAAAATCAGCGGTTTCGATAAAGCACGAGGAAAGATATTTCTGGGAAATAGTAAAAGTGATCAAAGATGTTTTTGTTCAGAGTAAAGACACTCAGAACTGGATTGCCTTGAAACAGGGGGATCGTGTGTTTGAAGGGGATGTTTTAAAGACAGGGGAAAAATCCAGTGTTCTTTTACACATCCGAGGTCTAAATAACAAGGATTCCTTTACCCAGCTTTTTGAAAATACGGAATTGAAGGTAATCAAGCTTTCCAAAAATAATCTGGATCAGCTTGATGATGTTTATCTGGATCTTATCATGGGAGAGGTGCTGGTCAATGTGGAAAAGCTGCCTCAGGCTTCTCAGTTTAAAATAAAAACGCCTACAGCGGTTGCCGGTGTGAGGGGAACAACTTTTAATATTCAGGTATTGTCGGATACTGTTTCCCGTATTCTGCTTTTAAACGGCCATCTTGAGGTTTTCATGCAGACCATCCAGGGGATGATGACTCAGATGATGAATCCCGGAGAAAAGCTGGTTAGTGATTTTAATATTCCGGAAAATATTCCTTTTAAGGAAGATGAGGCTACCTTATCGGAATACAGCCAGAAGGCACAGGAGGTTGCGGAAGAAATCGTAAAGATATTGCCGGCTGCCCGGGAACAAAGCAGTGATGGTGTAAACGAGGACGAAACAGATCAGGCGGATGCGGAACAGAAGGAATCAGCGGAACCCGAAAGTACGGGAGATGATCAGCCTGAGGAACAGGGGGGTGCGGCTGCTGAGGATACGGACAGCGATGATAATCAGGGGCCGGGTAACGGTTCCGGAGGGGAGGGAGGCGATCAGCAAGGTCAGGCGGGTGAGGCTACAGGAGGAGATTCCTCCGGCAGTACGCTTGCCGCAGAATCTCCTGAAATGGGGCCCGCAGCACCTGTTTCAAAAGCCCCTTCAATGACTTTTTCCAGCCCCCAGCCTGTCATCTGGGATCCCATGGACCCGAGTAATTCCGCCTATGATCCTGCCCTTGATGCCAATAATTATTATAACAATACGCTTTATGATGACACTTTAAATCCTGAACAGGATGAATCTTTGACTGGCGGAGACGCCCTTATCTCAGGGGAAGATCCTTTGATTACGGAAGAGGCTCTGGTTCAGGAATATGAAACGGAATTTGCAAAAGATGAGCCTGTTTTCGGAGTTCCGGGTGCTGTGGATCATCAGTTTTTTGTGGATAGTCTGAGGGGAAGCGATTCCGGAGGGAATGGTACTCCTGAAAATCCATGGGCAAGTCTGGTCTATGCCATGAATCAGGCCTCAACACTTTCAGCGGATAAATATGTTTTAATTAATCTGTTTTCCGATTCCTCCCAGCAGTACGCGATTCCTGCAGGTGGTCTTAAAATGAGGCCTAGAACAGGCATTACAGGATTTGAACCGAATCCGGTGAATTCATATCCGAACAAGGCTCTCCTGCCCGGAAATGGAACCACCAAAGTTATCTATTCCAATGCGGGGCCAGTCTATATTGCAAATGTTGAAATTTGCAATAACAACACCGGAATCGGGATTGATTTTTTAAACAGTGCAGGGGTTGTGAGTCATACGCTTATCACGGACTGTGCTTCAGGAGTCAGGGTGAATGGTCTGGGATCTGACGCGATTCCCTCAAATGGTGAATTTGGGTTTACTCCTCCGGATCCGAATGATCCTGAAACAGGGGTGATATTTCAAGAATCCGTGATTCAGAATTGTGATCTGGGGATGGAAATGAATGCCAGTCCCGGGGTTTTTGATATGTTCGGTTCAACCATCCAGAATTGCGGAATCGCAGCGGTCATGCTTCCAGACGGGCCTTCCTATGAAAACGGGCCGGATTGTATCTGGACGAATTCCTATGTCATTAACAACACCCCTCCTGCCAATAAATCCCTGATCGATGTTTTCGGTAATTATTCCATTCTTGAACTGGTCAACACGGAAATATCAGGGAATACGATCAACAGTGGAAATATTATAACCGTGGATTCCAGTTATTCTCAGGTGAGTCTGAAAAATGGAACAACCCTTACAGGCAATACGGTTAATAATGGTAAGGGAATCAGTTTCAGCGAGAATTATCATTCATTGGTCTGTGAGTGGGCAACATTCGCCTCCAATACCGGGACTAACTTCTTGAACCTTATAAATCTGACGGGTTTGAATTCTCATTACAGCATTGAAAAATCTTTTATCAATAATAACAGCACTTCCGGTACCCTTCTTTCCTTTAACAATTGTTTTGAGGGGAATATTGAGCAGTCACGCATTGAGGGGAATACCTGTACTTCGGGAGGTATTCTTTATACCTTCACCACCCTTACGAATGTGATGAACAACAATCTTATTGCCGGGAACAATACCATTTCAAGCCCTGTTGTTGAGCACAAAGGGGGACCTCTCAGCATGATGCATTGCACGATCAGCAATACAACATCATCTGTTTATCAGCTTCAGATAGAAGGCACGGGAGGGACAACCCTCAACCTTGTGAATAATTCCTTCACCCGGAACAATGACGGAAGCCCTTTGATTAATATTACCAACAATTCCTTTAATTATGCTTCGGGAGGAATTTATTATAATCAGTTCTGGGATGGCACAGCAGCCGGAGCCGGGGATTATATCCTGAATAAATCGGGCACTCCTGTGGATATCCCGGGTTTGCCCGGGGCAGCGATCCCCGGGTCCAACAATATTTTTGTTTCTCCCGATTTAAACGGTAATTACAAGCCTAATGCAGGCTCCCCCCTGATCGACTCAGGTTCGGGATCAGCCGGTATTGCCGTGGATATCAATAATGTTCCCCGACCTTATAATGGAAGTTATGATATTGGCTGCTATGAGGTTTCCGGTTCCGACCCTGTGATTCACGGAAGGGTCTATGACAGCGTCACTGGGGCCGCTGTTTCCGACTGTGTTATTGCGCTCTTGGTTCAGGGTTCTTCGGAAATGGTTAAAGCCACCAAATCCCAGGCTTATTCTTTTGATGTTTTCCCGGGAAATTATTATTTTGCCGTGACCAAATCCGGGACCTATTTTCCCTCCCAGAGAAAAGCCTCTGTCATTGCAGGGGATCACGGAGAAGCCTTCACCGTAGTCGATGGGGTGGACATAACCATCGATCTTCCCGTGGATTCTGTGGGTTACCTGAATCTTAAAAAATCTGTAAACAAAAAAGACGCAACTAATGGTGAAATTGTGACTTATGGGTTTGCAGCTACCAATGTCTACTGGTTCGGCAGTGTGACTGATGTCAAAATACATGAGGAACGGAAAAGCGGATTTAAATTCATTCCGGGTTCTGTACGTCTTAATGGCCGGAAAATAGATGATCCTGTCATTTCAGAGAATTCCTATGTTTTTGACGTGGGAACGATTGCCGCCAGGGGAAAGGTTCAGCTTTCCTATCAGTGTGTGATTACCACAGGTGTCGTTGAAGGTTCCTATAAAAGTGAAGCCATCTGCAGAAATTCCAGTCTTGAAGAGCTGAGTAACAGCAGCGCTGTGACGGTCAATGTTGTGCCTGAAACACTTTTTACAAACGGCACTTTAATTGGGCGTGTCTTCATGGATGATAACGGCAATGGAAAATTTGATTCCGGTGAAAAAGGACTCAGGGATGTGATTATGGCCACAGAAACAGGGGTGATGATCAACAGTGATGAAAGGGGAATGTATCACCTTAAAAATATGGCTGCAGGCCGGCATACGATTCAGGCCGATCCTTCAACTTTGCCCGATGGATATATTTCAAAAAATAAACATGGCTATGCCTTTGAAATCATGGAAGGCAGTATCGCCAAGGTCAATATTCCTATTATCAAAGATTCCTCCGGTCAGAAAAAAGATTATATTTTTGTCAGCCTGGCTGAATTGACTCTGAAAGATGAAAAATTTGAGGGGAATATCGAAATGGTTGAAAAAGACAGCGGATTTGATGAGAAACTCGATGTTAAAGGCCGCGGGGCTTTCTTTTATAAAGGGAAAATACGGGGTAAATACCTGATTACTACCTCCTATGATTCTGCGAGGCTTTCCTACAAACAGAGGGTTTTAAACAGAAACAGGATTTTTACCAATCTGGATCCGGATAAATATTACCCTGTTTACGGAGACGGTTCCTATACAGACTATTCTGCAACCGACACCCAGGATGCCCTGTACCTTCTTATAGAATGGGAGGATGATTTCGGCAAATGGAAGGCCCAGTGGGGTGCCATGGAGGTTAACTGGCCGGTTTATCGCCGTACAATGCAGGGCGGAAGAGTCATGCTGGAAAGCAAGGATAAGACTGCCTTTGAACAGACAAAAAGAAAAGGCGAAGTCTTTTATGCCCTTTCCGATCACCAGGCCACTCATGAAGAATTCATAGGAACAGGCTCTTCCCTTTATCATCTTAAGCATACGCCTGTCATTGAAGGATCTGAAAAGGTGAAAATTCAGCTGAGAAACCGTCTTAATAACCTTGCCGTACAGGAAAGAGAGCTGGTTGAGGAAATTGATTATTCCATCGATTATGATTCCGGACGGATTGTCCTGAAGCGCCCTCTTACCTCCACGATCATGAATTCGGGGGGATCGATTGTTTCCAATGATATTCTTGCAGGACTTCAGGCGATTGTGGTTGTGGATTATGAATACCTGAATTTTTCAGTGACTGAGAGAGACACCTTCGGAGGCAAGGTGAAAAATTATTTTGGCGATCATGTGGGGGTGGAAGCGGGTTATGCCGAGGAGGAGCGTGACGGGTCACCGTACCGGATAACCACGACTCAGACCACGGTTATTGTCAATAAGGATACGAGTTTTGTCGCCACCTACAATGAATCTGAAGAGACTTTTTCAGGCGGAGGGGTCAGCTATGACAGCGGGTTGAATTTCTCAAGCCAGTCCAACAGTTATAAAGACGGGGAGCGGGGGGCTTCCTGGTCTGTGGGCGGTAATTCCCTGCTTCTGGAAAAGTTTAAGGTTGCAGCGACTTATTCGGAGCAGGATGCCGGATATAATGCCCTAGGAACATTGGGAAGCTCGGATACAAAGGGGTATAGGGGTTCTCTTGAATACCTGATCAATGAAGAGTGGACGGCAGGGATGGAGCATCAGGACAACGATTCAGAAGCCGATGATCCCACTTCTCAGGCTTTATCCATTGTGGATCATCTGACTAAAACAAATGTCTATCTCAATCTGGATAAGAAAAAATGGGATTCCCGGCTGGAATATACCTATCAGGATATCGGACGTGCGTATACAGGGGTGCGTTACCTGGGTTCCTTATCGCCACGGGGAAAAGAGCTTATGGCTTTGAAATTAGGCTGGAAACCCTGGGAGAGGCATTATTATTACATTATTGGTCAGGCAACCCTTTCTGAGGAATCTCTGGAAGGGCTTCAAAATAATATGGGAACAGTGGGATTCCAGTTTCCGTTCTGGGATCGGATGGATTTGCAGATTGAAGGACGTGCCGGAAACATCGGGCACTCGGTAATGGCTAATTTTATTCTGAATGAAGAAGGGGATGCTCAGAGTCATGTGGGCTTTGAAACCGGTACCCAGGATGACATGGGGCGTTTTAAAACCGTATCCTTTTCAAAGACCTACCTGACAAAAGAAGGGGTGAAATATAACTTCATCAAGGATTACAGTTATTACAACCATAAGGTTTTAAACGGGGACATCCTTGACATGGATATCCCGCTGAGTCCCAAATGGTCTTTAGGTGCAGGATATGAAACTTCCGATATTGATGAAGAAGAAACCGCTAATGCCTTTTTCAGAAAGGTCGGATCGTTCCGGTATAATTATCTGGACCCTCAGGTTTTTAAGCTCTTCGGCAAGATGGAATGGAGAGAGGATACCGATAAAAGCGGCAATGAAAAAATAAACCATGCCTATATTGAGGATGAAGCGACCTGGTATCTTTTTGAAGGTCTTTCCCTGCGAGCAAAAGGGGCTCTGGGTTATGCCGAAGCCGATGAAACAGACGAAGATTATTTTAATTATAAGCAGATTCTTGCCGGATTTGCCTGGAGACCCTGGAATTCAGACCGTGTCAACCTTTTGGGGAAATTTATTCATATCTTTGATCAGCCCCTTGAAAGTTCGTGTGAATTTTTTGAGACCAGCACACAGAAAAAGGATGTTACCGCTCTTGATGCCATTATTGACATTACAGACTGGCTGCAGTGCGTTGAAAAGGTGGCTTATCGTCAAATGGATGAAAAGGTGGGTGAAAGAGACTGGACTTCTTCGGATACCTGGCTTTGGATCAATGGTCTGAATGTGATTTTTCTGGAAAAATGGTCTGTAGGCGCGGAATACAGGATCCTTGAAAACCGCACCTATGAAGACTGCAAGAGCGGATATCTTTTTCAGGTGGGACGCATAATGAATGATTGCATTAATATGATTGTGGGATATAATTTCACGTCTTTTGATGATGATTTAAGCAACCGTGATGAATATGACAGGGAAGGCTGGTTTATCCGCCTTGAAGGAAGATATTAATGACTCGAATTTATCCCAGAGCGAAACGATAAGAGATTAATATTTTCGAATTTATTGTATACAGAGCCTGCAAGGGGTCTATACTATCATTTCAAATTTTTAAGGAATTTCTGTGAATAAAAAACATATTATCATCATCGGGGCCGGCCCCGGAGGTCTTTCCTCCGCCATGCTTCTGGCAGACAGGGGGTACAGGGTCTCTGTTTATGAAAAGAAAAAAGTAGTGGGCGGCCGAAGTGCGGCACTGGAGATAGGGCCCTATAAGTTTGATACAGGCCCTACCTTTCTGACAAAGACCTCAATTTTAAGAGAGCTCTTTGAGGACGTCGGGAGAAAACTGGAGGATTACTGCGAAGTCATCCCTCTGGACCCCCTGTATAAACTTTCCTTTTTAGACAAGGAGATTTATGCAACCGCACATAAAAAGAAAATGCAGGAGCAGATCAATAGATATTTCCCCGGTCATGAAAAGACACTGGATTATTTTTACCGAACGGAAGAAAAACGATATCGGCTTATATATCCTTTGCTCCAGAATGATTATTCCTCCCTGTTTTCCATGCTGAACTGGAATTTTGTGAAAGCTTTACCTTATTTGGGCCTTCATAAAACCCTTTATCAGTCTCTGGGTAAATATTTCAAAGATGATCATTTAAGGATGGCCTTCACCTTTCAGACTAAATACCTGGGAATGTCCCCCTGGGAATGTCCGGCGGCTTTTACCCTTATTCCCTTTGCTGAGCATCAGTCCGGTATTGACCATATCCGTGGCGGGCTTTCATCGATTCCGGAAGCCATGGCTAAAATCGTTGTTGAAAAAGGCGGTAGAATTCATCTCGATACGCCTGTAAAGTCAGTTCTTGCCAGGGATCGGAAGATTACCGGGGTTCTGCTTCAAAACGGGGAACAGACCGAATGTGACGCCCTTGTGATCAATGCAGATTTTGCCTATGCAATGTCGGAATTCTTTGAACAGGGAATCCTTAAAAATTTTACTCCTGAAAAAATAAAAAATATGAAATATTCCTGTTCAACCTTTATGCTGTATCTGGGGCTGGACCGGTTTTATAATGAACCGCACCATAATATTATTTTTGCGGAAGATTACCGACTTAACATTGAAGATATTGTTCAGAAGGGGCTTCCCTCTGGAGATATGTCCATTTATGTCCGTAATGCCGGCATTACAGATTCCTCTCTTGCTCCGGAGGGACATTCCTCTCTTTATGTTTCAGTTCCTGTTCCCAATAATAAAATCAACGGGGAATGGACAGAGGATAAGATCAGGGAATACAGAAATAAAATTATTGCACGCATTCAGGAGCGGACGACCATGAAGGATCTTGAAAAACATATCAAGGTAGAAAAGATCATCACCCCCAAAGACTGGCAAAATCAATACAATCTGCATTACGGAGCGACTTTCAGTCTGGCGCACAACATTCTGCAAATGCTCTGTTTCAGACCCGGAAATTGTTTTAAAGAGTTTAAAAACTGTTATCTGGTGGGTGGGGGGACTCACCCCGGATCAGGCCTTCCGGCGATATATGAATCCGCACGGATTTCTTCGCGATTGCTGGCAAAGCATTTTCCGCAGAAATAAATGACACTCTCTTCTTTTTGAGAGATCGGCAGGAATCTGTTTGTCGAACACAAAAAATATGCTATCAAAGAACAGCAAACTTTTTATACAAGCCTGTCTTCAAAGAGTGAGACAGCCATTGCATTCCGTAATATTTGAAACTTCGTTTAAAATTCCGGCTGCAACAGACCATTATCCGTTATTTTTCAAGGAACAGAGGGGCCATGCCGAAACTTTCCGGAATTTTCACCATTTTCAATTACAGGAATTACCGTCTTTTCTTTTTCGGACAGGGTATTTCTTTTATTGGAACAATGATGCAGAATACAGCCCAGGGCTGGCTTATTTACAGGCTGACAAATTCAGCGTCCATGCTCGGGCTTGTCGCCTTTGCAGGACAGATTCCTGCGTTTTTTATGGCGCCTATTGCCGGTATTCTAAGCGACAGGCTGGAAAGAAAAAAAGTCATTCTTGCGGCTGACCTTGTGCAGATGCTTCAGTCAATGATTCTGGCTGTACTGGTCTTAACAGGAGCGGTACAGCCCTGGCATATCCTTGTGCTGGCGATTATGCTTGGAACAGCCAATGGTTTTGAAATGACGACCCGTCATGCAATTGTTCCGGATATTGTGAGAAATAAGAAAGACCTGGGCAAAGCCATTGCCATGAATTCTGCCATGTTTAATATTGGAAGGATTGTGGGGCCTTCGATTGCGGGTTTTATCATTGCCTGCTGGGGGGAAGGGGCTTGTTTTGCCATCAATGCCATAACCTACAGTGCAATACTTTATGCCCTTGCGGCCATAAGACTCCCTAAAAAAATACGTCCTGATAAAAGGACACATCCCCTGGAGGATCTTAAGGAGGGCTATCAATATTCTTTTTCTTTTAAACCCCTGAGAGACATTATTTTTCTTATGGGTTTCATCAGCCTTACAGGTGCGTCCGTTATTGTGCTGATGCCTATGCTGGCAAAGAACGTTCTGTCCGGCGGGCCCCAGACACTCGGATTTCTCATGGGGTCCATTGGAGTCGGGGCTTTGATCGGAGCTTATTATCTGGCCTCCAGGAAAACGATTCCAGGCCTTGGCAGGGTGATTGCCTGGGCACTCCTTATCTTCGGCGCAGCGCTCTGCTGTCTCGCCTTTACCTCTTCCACACCGGTGGCCATGCTTTTGCTTGTCTTAACCGGGATCGGCGTCATGCTGCATATGTCTGCCTCCAATACCCTGATTCAGACAATAACTGAAGACAGGCTGCGCGGAAGGGTCCTGAGTTTTTATATCATGGCTTTTTCAGGTTTCGGTCCCATCGGGAATCTCATCTCCGGCTATGCCGCAAAAGTATTCGGAATAAAAATTACAATACTGGCCGCAGGTCTCCTTACGCTTTCAGGAGCCCTGGCATTTTTACTGATTCTTCCCAAGATGCGTATACTGCTCAAACCTCTTTATGTTACAAAGGGGTTTCTTCCTCCAGATACAGGTGTTGAATAAGTAATAGCCGTATTGGCTTATGAGGCAGAAAGTTATGTTTTTGAGTAAATATAAACCCTGAAGAAAAAATTGACTTCCATTCTTCAAAAGTTTTATTTATAACCCTGCGTATTGTGAAAAGGGTGCAGTCCATTTTATCCTGTGTTCAAATAAGATTTAAAACAATTAAAAAAAAGATTGATAGAAGATAAAAACTTATAAGTATTAATGGTGAAACAGATGGAAAGGATTTAAATCCAGGTCTGTCCCGTTTTATTTTTATTATTGTTTTTACTGTCTATGCTAATCACAGAAGGTACCATGTTTATTTATCATTTTCTTGAAAACGTATGGGGAAATCCTGAAAATTTTGATTTCAAGGCTTCTCTTGATCATTTTATTCAAACCAAAGAGTATGATCCTTATGCAGATGTGGAGGCATTAAAAAAGGAATTTTCGGAAAGCTTAAAAGACCACAGACCTGAAAAGGCTTTAAGTCTCGGCATGAAAATACTGGAAATAAAGCCTTTTGACATTGAAATTCATGCTCTTCTTTCCCAGATTTATTTCAGGAAGAATGACCCCAAAAAATCTCATTTGCATAATTATATCGCGTCTTCTCTGCTTGACCGGATTTTAAAATCCGGAGATGGAAAAAGCTATTTGACTGCCTATAAAATTTATAACCCTGAGGATGAAATGGCCGTCTTCTGTTATATGAAAAAATATCCGGTTCAAAGAGTCAATCATGAAAAATATGACCGCTTTATAGATGTTTATTCTTTTGAGGATGGTCAGACCCTGTTTTTTGATATTACCCTTTTATTCAAGCATGTTTCAGGGGAAAAAGAAGATCCTGCGGAGAAGAAGCCCGAATCCCTGTGAAAGCCTTATTATTTCTTTTCAGGACGCACCATAGAAAGTAAAAGAAATAAAAACCATTTTATCTTTCATGGGGAAATGTTAGAATTTTCGAAATTATAAAAATTATCAAAAGGATATTATTCAATGAAAAAAGTATTCCTGTCTTTATTTTTTATATTTTCCGGAATTTCCTTTTCGCAGACAGCGGATGAACAGAAGGAAACCCTTGAACAGATCAAAGCCAGTCAGGAACTCATAAATCAGCAGATTGCGCCTTATCTTCAGAAATATCATGATGAATTTATTCTGGCGACAGTCAATGACCATAAAATTCTGTATAAGGACATTAAAACAGGATTGGTCAATACCCTTAAACATCACGCCAGTCTTCTTAAGGATAAACCCTTAAATGAAACTTCTGTCCGGGATTATATCCGGCAGCTTATAGAACGTCAGATTATGAAGATGGTTGTTTTGGATCAGGCTTTGAAATTGAATCTCAGCGTTTCAGATCAGCGGGTTGAAGAGACTTTGAACAAAGTCAAAGAGGAGAATAAGGGGCATTATGAACAGTTTCTCGCTTCTATTGATTTAACTGAAAAAACCTTTAAAGAGACGATTCACAATCAGCTGTTGAGCAAAGAGGTTTTTGACTTTTATGACAGCAAGGTTCCCGCTTTGACTGAAGAGGATCTTAAAAACACCTATGAAAAAAACAAGCCCATGTTCAAGGTTCCCAGAAGTATCCGTTTTTCAACCATTGACATAAAAAATTCGGACAGCTCCAATGAAACTGTAGAAAAAAACAGAAAGCTGATTCTGGATCTTCACCAGAGAATTCAGAACGGTCAATCTTTTGAAAATCTGGCTAAAAATTTTTCAGACAATCCGATCACCCGTAAAAGCGGAGGAGATAATGGATATAAATATGTTTCTGAATTAGATAAGATGCATGAACCTCTTATAACCTTAAAGGTAAACGAGCTTAAGATAGTCAGTTATGAAAATGGTTTTTATATCGGAAAACTGACAGAAAATATCCCGGAAAAAGATCTCTCTTTTGAAGAGATCAGGGAAAAATTGAAAGAATCCCTGACAGCCCAGAGAATTCAGCAGAACAGGGCAAAGGTGATGCAGGAAATGATGAAATCAGCAAAGATTGAAGTTTCCAAGGGGTTATAAACTGGCGTCCATAGACCACATGATACCGCCTCCGTATTCATCTGAAGCGGTTTCTTTCTTGATGGTATCTATGGAAAAGATGACAGCAAAAGAATCAGAAACAATTTCACCGTGACTGTCATAGAGGGAGATCATTCCGGATGAAGGGATTGGAGTCCATTGTCCGAGATTGACAATATTTTTATGGAACCGGGTTTTTTCTGTTTTAATGGTTTTGAACATCAGTGCGCATTCATTATCCTTGTTTTTTAAATCCAGGATCAGTTTTTTACCCAGGGCAGGGTAGAATTTTATGGTCAGGGCAAAGGGTCTGTTATTATTAATCATTTCGATACGGGTCAGTGTCTGATAGTGATTTTGATTTTTGGCAGAGGGATCTATGACTGCAAGTTCTCCAAAGTAGATCGACCCGGGTTTGATGGGGAATTCGCTGGTGACCGTATTTTCGAAATCAAGTCTTTGTGCTACAGAAACAAGATTAAGATTAAAAAAGGGGGGGATGGTTAGTTTTACAGGGAGGGTTTCCTCATCTTTTTCCGGATAGATGGCTGAATTCAGTATTAAAAAAAGAGAAAAAGAGAGAAGAATGCGTATGCAGTGCTTCATCAGTCGTTGATGATTTTTATCTGCTGTTCTTTGATCTCAACCTGGTTAGGATCATATTTAAATTCAGCAACCACATCGTAAGTCCCGGGGTCAAGTTCCCCGTCCCATTCGGTGATAATGCTGATCAGATCACCGCCCTTGGAAATACCGGGCTGGAGATTACCCCTTCCGAAAAAATTACCAACGTCATCAATGACAGAAAAAGAGCCGGTTATTTTTTGAAAAACATTGCCTGTGTTTTTAAAATCATATTTTATTTTGAAAGGATCCTTATCTTGAGCAGGAATGACCTCGAATTTTTCGATTTTACCTCCGGGTTTTGCCAGCGTGGAGATGGTTATTTTCACGGTTACCCCTATTCTGGCCTTGGACTGAACATAGATTTTTTGATCCATATTAGCTGAATTGGGATCAACGACCGTGCCAATAAAAATGAAGGCGAAATATTCTGCAAAATTAAGATTGTCTTTGGGAATGGTGATAATATAATTCACTTTTTGTGAGGTTATGGGGGAGAGGGTCAGTATTTTGGGATGGATATTAATCCATTTCGAGCAACTGTCCGGCTGGGAATCAAAAGGTTTTGTTCTTGTCATCTGTGCAGGAGAATCGATGAAAACATCTTCAAGTTCAATGGTAAAAGATATTGGAATGTTTTTTTCATCATTGAATAGCGTAATAGCTCCCTCCAGAATATCACCGGGTTTTCCGCTTTTAAAAATTTTTGTTTCATCCACTTTAACTGAGAGGGAGAAAACTGAGGAAGTTAAGAAAAGAAATAAAAAGAGGAATTGGAATTTTTTAAATTTCATAAAAAAGATATAAGATATTATCTAAAAAAAAACAACAAGAATTTAATATTTGAAAAAAATAATGTTTAAAGACCTGAGATCAGGGTATAAGTCATTGTGCCTGAATAAGTACCCGAAGGGATTGTTACAGGCAGAAAATCAAGAGCAATAACACTTTCAAAACCTTCACTGAAGGTTATTCCGGAATCTGTATCCGCATAAACGGGAGTGTCTGTGTTATTCAAGAGTTTGGTTAATTCAAGAATTTTGATATTGTTGTGATGCTGAGTCATATTGGAAGCCGCGCCGCCTTCTCCGAAAGCATCATAACCGATCATGTGCATGACCGATTCATTGGCAAGAGGAGCCTGCAGATCCAAGAGTGAACCGCTTGCCTTGATTAGAATTTTGAAGTTTTCATGCTGATTATTGGAAATCCAGAACTGAACTACATTGTAGTAGGAGGCAACCCTGTGCGGGGTATTTTTATAACTTTCTGGACCTGTAAGGCCAGTAGTGGCTGTGATGCCATCTGGATTCATATTGACGGTTCCAAAATTCAGATCCCCGTTATACTCACGGGTTGGCCCAACCTGAGCCCCTGTAGCGCCATTTTTTGTCCAGCTGACCAATTTTAACTCGAATACAGGATTGATCACAATGGGTGTGATTTCTCCGGAATTCGATCCATCAGCATAAACGATTTTTGATAAAACCATTATCTGGATCAGGATGGCGGTTAGTTTTTTCAATTCTGCGGTTCCTTTTTTTTATTAAAAAAGGCCGGTAAAAACCGGCCTTTTTTAAAGTTTGGAATTTATAATATAGAGATTAAATCGTACTGAATAGAGCCGGTGTAAGTTCCGCTAGGAATTGTTACAGGCATGAAATCCAGAGCGAATACTGCGGCAAATACATCATCCCCATCAATAGTGGTGGTAGTGTCGTTCCAGAGTGTAGTTGCAGTAGTTGTAACAGGCACACGTTGGTCTTTATTAACAATAAAACCAGGATTTGCAGTAGTTTTGTTTTCTTCAACACCATTGATTGTGATTTTATAGTTAGCTGTAATTGGAGTAACATGCATTACGCTTTGGCCTGCGAGAGGGGCGGCAATTGCTGTAAAAAGATTTCCTGAAGCAGTGATATCCAGTTTGTAGGTTTGATAAACGTTGTTTGCTATCCAGAACTGAACAGTGTTGAAATACTTATTAGCTCTATGTGCGGTTTTTTCATAATCGGCAGTACCCGTAGCAGCTGGATTGGCGGTAATACCGGCAGTGGTCATATCCATAGATGTGAATTCTAAATTTCCATTTACTCTTGCATTACCCACTTGAGGTTGACCTGTAGCAGAACCATCCTGAGTCCAGCTTGCCAGATTCAAGCTGAATGAACTGCCAATAGTTATGTTATTGATAGTGCCTATTGAGGTCACCTTCTCAGCAAAAGACATGCCAGTAAACAGTAATACTGAAGCAGCGATTGATAATGCTCTTTTCATAGATTTCTCCTTTTTGTTTTAAGATGCATTGTTTCTATAAAGTAATCATCTGCTTCGGTAACCAGACTGATGAACCCTGTGTCCATCCTTGGCTTTGCGTATCTCCTAGAAGAACTCATCGGAGAGTTGCCTTTTCGACAGATGATAATTATTTACCCCATTTACAGCAGACTGTCAAGGGCGGGAACGCTTTTTAAGAAATATAAAATGGGAGGGTTTTTTATGGTATCTTTGATTCTATTTATTCTGAAGCGCTTATGAATTTGGAAAAATAAATTCAGAATATGAAAATAATAAAAATAAAAAATATTATGAAGGATGTTTAATTAAATAATAAATAAAAATATCGATGTAAAATGTTTAACTGCAGTATGTTATTTTAAAATAATTTCCAGTTCCTTGATTTCCGGCTGAGGGGTGAAATTCAGGGATACCTGATATTCATTTTTATTTTTGATGTAACTTTGGGTGGGAATAATACTCAAAGCCTTCCATGAAGGATCTGTTTTTTTAATGAATAAAGTCTGTGTTCCTGAAGGAATATTTTTGAATTTAAAAATTCCCTTGCTGTTGGTTGTATCCAGAGTTCCGTTGAGCAGGAGTTCAGTATTGGCAAGCGGCTGTTTGAATCCATTGGCATTCATGGTATAGAGAGTCCCTTTGAGAATGCGCTTTGCCTGGAATCCAAAATTTTCAGTCTGGTAGGTTCCTTTTTCAATGGTTATGTTTTTTTTGATATTTTCAATAGAAGTATAATTAATCGGAATACTGAAAATATCGATGGATAATTCATAATTTCCAGGCTGGACCGGGGTGAAGATATACCGGCCCTGGAAATTAGTAAGGCAGCTTTTTCCGTTGGAAAGGGTGACCCGGATATTATTCAGGGGTTGATCTTCATCGTCATAAATATCGTTGAGGTTGATATCATTGTAAATGACTCCTGACACCTCAGTATTTAAAATGAGACCAAAGGAACATGATTTTTCCGAATTTTTATATTCCTTGAAAACATAATCCGAATTAGTGGAAAAGGAGTATCCTTCGGGTATTGTTTTTTTGTTAACCTCAACTTTTGTCTTAAAACCCCTGATTTCTCCGGCGTTAAAAAATCCCTGTTTATCGGTTTTTCCCGCAGGTTTGTCGTTAATAAGGATTTCAGCTTCAGGAAGCCCGGTGTCAATGCCTTCCGTGAAAAGTCCGTCAAGGTCTATATCCATGAAAACCCTGGCTGAAACAAGTGTTTTGGGCTTCCATCCGAAGAGCGTGCTGAATTTTGTTGAAAAATAGGTTTCAAAACGGGAGGAGTATTTATTATGCAGGACTTCCCGGGAGTCATCTCTATCATTGATAAGTGTGGTAAAAGAGGTTCTGAAGAGAGAATTGGTGCTTATGATTTTATTGAGAGACAGGCTTACGGAAGTGGTTTTTGTCTGATCTGTTTTTTCTAGGTTGTTTTGATTGTCCATCTCCATTATGGACTGGGAGATATTGAGTGTGGTGTAAAGCGTATTGTTCAAGGCGGAATGGGAGCAGCTGAGGGAATGTCCGTAATTGTTTGTTGTGGATTTCTGACTTTCGTCATTGGAGTTGTTTGAGGAAGTGTTGCTCTGAATGGAATAGGTGAGATTTTTAAAGAGCCGGGTATTGAGATAAAATCCATAAGTATCTGTGTTATAGGAATAGGTTCTGTTAAATTCTCTTTGATTTTCAGATTTTCGGTATGAAAAAGTGAGCATGATGGGTTTAAAAAAGTTCAGATTTTTGGTGATGCTGGAGTAGAGGGCTTTTATGGTTTGTCTGTTTTCATCATAATCCAGATCATCATAACTCAGGGTCAGGCTGAAGGGCAGATCGTGGATTTTGCTCAGAAAACTCCATTCATAATTCCACCGGATTTCATTCGTATAATCTTCCTGTTTCTGACTGATATTGTCTATTTTGAAATGAGTGTTATAACCGGTCAGGGGACCTATTTTTTCAGTTGAATTTTTCCTGAAGGTAAGGGTGTTCTGATCTTTTTTATCGTGATTATTCAGATTATTGGGGGTGATCATATCAGGAGAGTAGTATTTATAAAAAAGAAGATCGAAATAGTCAAATTTTTGGAAATAGGAAAGGTTGTGACTTATGGAGTTTTCAGTTGTTCCGAGGCTGTAATTGATGGAAAAGGCTTTGGAAGTGTATATTATCTGGGCTTCGAAAAAATGATAGAGGGAATCTGTTTTTGCCTGGGTGTAGTATAGGTTCCATTTTAGCTGCCCGTCATAGAAGGCGTAAGGATCTTTGGAAGAGAGGGCTAATTTGTAAAAGGTCGGAGTTTCATTTTGGTCTTCGGGAAAATTATCATAGGTTGTGTTATCTGTTTCATCAAAATAGAAAGATCTTGAGTAGAGATAGGAATCGTGATTATTGATTTCCTTTCCGTAGAAGAGGGAGAGGGTGAGTGGGTTTTCCTCTCCGAATTTAAGGGGGAGGATGGAGAATCCTCTGAAGGTGTTGATGTTGCTGAACATGCTGTCGGTATTATCGTTGATATGGCCTGCATTGACCTGATATTTCTGGTTGCCGGGCCAGGTAATCTCGCTGATGGTTATAAGATAGGAATTCAGTTCCAGGCTATCATCGCTCGGATCGGCATAATTTCCGCTTAGAAAAAGTTTGGAATCCTTAATGAATCTGCTGCTGAGGGACATGTTGGACTGCTGTTCATAGTAGGAGGAGGACTGATTACTGAAACTTTCACCTTCCATGTTCTTGAAATAGGAGTGATCCACAAAGAAATTTACGCTGTAGGCTTCAAGTTCTTTATTTTCAAGGCGTTCCTGTTGAACGGATTTCTGTTTGGCCGGTGGGATGACAATGATGGCCAGCCGGTATCGTGTTTCAGAAGTCCAGACCAGGATGGAACATTCCCCCACATTAACGGCCTTGATCTTCATCTGATTATTATCCAGAAAAGCTTCAGCAATCTGGGGATTCATTGTCAGAAAACGCTGAATGTTTTCCTGCTTAAAGGAAATGATTTTTCCATATTCAAGCTGAATAATTTCAGGAAAGGGGGATGGGGCTGCAGGGCCGGGCTGTTCCGCAGGGACTGAAAGAATCAGGTTCAGAAAAAGCAGGGCGACAAGCTGAAATCGGGCCTCAATCATCAGTCAGGCTGTATTCTATGTCCGTGCGGTAAAAGCCTGCATTCTGAGAGGAGTCATAATCCATGTGGTAGCGCACATAGAAGGCATGTGAATCTCCTGCTGCATTGGAGGTATAAAGGATGCGCGGTTGAAGGGTTAAGGAATTGTAGTTCTGGGTATCTGTGAGAACTCCGTTCTTATCACACAGGGCGTAAAGGAGTGTGTCCATCCTTGCTCCGGAAGAATTGATGAAGGGTTCCTTTAAGGCATGAGAAAAATTATAGGTTCGTCCGGTATTGGAGAGAAGGTTGATTTTCAGAAGACAGTCCTTTTTCTGAGAGTCCAGAGTATGGCTTGAAAAATCGAGATAAGCGGTGCCTTCATTCGGAGTCAGCTGAAATTCAAGGATTCTTGAAACGGTCAGCCGGAAATCAAGGGGAATCGAAAGGGGCTGGGAGATCAGATCTTCAATTTCCGTATCGATCCAGAACGTGAAAACAGCGCGATAATTGCCCGCCTTGAAATTGTTTTTATTGAGCAGGGTATACGTAAGGGGGAGTTTTTCTGTGCTTCCTTCCAAATCCGAGGTGTAGATCAGCTGGTCTTCAGTAGTTATATTTCTGGGATTGGTATCGAAAGGGCTGCCTTTATAGGCATTGTTTTCGATCTGATAATAAATATCCTTCATTTCTAAATCCATATTATTCAGATCGCTTTTTATTTCAGCTGATCTTTTCTGGAATATGCGAAAGGGTTTTTGAAGATTTGAAATGACTTTTAATTCTATTTTTCTTTCAATTTTTGCAATTTCTTTGGCTAATATCCCGAAATCAAGCTGTCTGGAAGCGTCCTGAAAAGTGATTTTGAAAAGAACGGAGGTCTTGATTTCAAGCGTAACCGTCACCTCTTTTTGTTCAACCATGATGTTATTGTTATAAAGAATGAATTTTAAAGTGGCGGTTTGAATCCCTGCTTTTACGCCTTCAGGAACAAGGATATCCAGGAGAAAACTGGGTGAGGAAATGGGAAAGGCGGGATCTTCATGTGAATAAAACATTTTTTCAAAAGAGGTGATTTCAAAAGGGGAGGGCTGTGTGAAAGAAAGTGTTTCACCGTTTGAGGAGCTGAGGGAGGTGTTGTTTCGTAAGTAAATCTTCATATTTGAAGTTTCAAAGGACTGGGAAAGGACAACTCCAAGAGAGTAGGATTCAGAATTGTTCTGAATGTTGAAAATAAGAGGAATGTTTTTTTCCGTGGAGGGATAAGATGTTTTGGGGAAAATAGCAAAGAGGGAGTTAGGCTGAACAGTATCGTTTTTTAAGATGGATTCTTCAGAAGGGGTGTAGGCGGCATTGATCTGAGAGTTGGAAATGGTCATGCTTTGAATGGCCTGTGCGGAGAAAGGAAAAATCAGGCAGAAAAAAAAGAAAAATGTTTTTTTGATTTCTCTAAGGGTCATGTTTTTCAGATTTCAATCATGGTGAGGGTTAATGAAGATTCGTATATGTCTGATCTCTGGGAAATCAGGACCTTTTCTTCAAAAATATCGGTTATCCAGTAATAAATATTGATGAAATTTCCAAGATTTTTTCCTGCGGCATCATCCGAGATGTAGATTGTCTGAGGTGTCCCCGGATAAACGGAACTGGGGTTGCTAAGATACAGAGAACCCTGCTGTTGACCCTTGTCTGCATTGATTTCTGCCTGACAGGCAAAGGCGGATTTCGGGAAGAGCTCTCCATGGATTCTTCCTGTCAATGGGCTGTTTAATGTTTGGGTCAGCATGTAGCGCATGTTTTTATTGGTATTGCATCTGACTTTTACAAGAACTTTGTTTTCGCTGATCAGAGGGCTCATGGAATCATTTGGATTTCTGGGAATAAGGTTTCCCATGTCAATTGTATTAAGGCTGGAAATCAGAGGTTGAAGAGTTGTGCTGGTCAGGTCCATGCTTTTCTGGTTGTTGGGGAGAATATAGGTTTCTACTGTCAGTGAAAAGATAGAGGGTATTTCCACACGGGCTTCAAGGAAGTCTTTGACAGTGTCCGCATGGGAATAACATAAAAAATAAAACAGCGATGATAAATAAATGATGAGTTTTGCAGACTTCATAATATTTAAAATATATCACAACCGCAGTTTTTTACAATGATTAACCTTGTTTTTTTATTAAAAACCCTAAAATTAAAAAAATAGAAAAATATGTAATATTATATTACTAAAATTTAATAATATTTGATTTTTTGTATTGAAATGTAGTTATTTTTTTTGTAATCTGAACCTATGAAAATTATAAAACACTTGATGTGGATTATTGTTTTAACTGCCTTGATAAGCGGGGTTGAAGCGTCTACTCATCAGCAGGGAGTGATTTCTCCTGTAGTTATTCCTGAATTTTCCTCCCTTGAAATTAACAGGGAAGGGAGTAATAGACTGATTTCTTCCTTTGCTTTAAATTCCGCGAATCCCGATATGAAGATCTGTAAAATGGTGGATATCCGGGATTCAGCGGAAATCATCTCCTATGTAGTCCTTTAGGTTTTTATTCGGAATTTATTTTAATCTCATTGGGTTTAATTCCTCGCAGCTTGCTGCGGGGTAATTTATTCCGCCATTTAAAGATTGCCGCTCAATTCTTTCTTTTTAATTCTCATGTCTGGTCAGTATTGGGGATTTTAAATATATTTTTTCTTTATCAGCTTTTTTAGTCTGGTATTCTTCTTGCAAATATAAAATCCATGTTAAATTTTACAACAGAGGTTTTATGCGTTTAATTCTATTTATTATTTTTGGAGTTTTTTCTTTGGGCCTGATGGGGGGCTGTCAAATGCCCCAAAAGGTTACTGATGATTTTAAAAAAATGAGTGTATTAAAAAAATCCTCAAAAAAGAAAACACAGTTACCGCAGGGATATCTTCTGAAAGGCGGGGTGCGGAAGACCTTAACGCCTCTTCCTGTGATCGTTAAAGAGGAAGACGATGGAAAACTGGAAAAGATGGATAAATATGAAAAAGGGAATCTCAGCAAGTCTGAATTGAAGAAATTAGTCAGGGAAAAGGACGCACTTATAGAAGAAGAAAAAAATAACAATAAAGATCTGAGAGAGGAAATGGTTCAGGAGAAACGGCTGTTTCAGAAAATTATTTTTAATTACGCGATGCGTCTTGATAATGAAAGAAGAATCAGCCAGGAATTGAAGGGGAATCTGATCAAGGCTGAAATGCAGGCTGTTCAGGCAGAGCAGAAATTCCGTGAGGTTCAAATGAACATCATGACCCGCATGAACCTTTTTTATGCGGGATATCCCTTTTATTACGAGGTAAAAAAAGGGGACAGTCTGTGGAGAATTTCGAGGAAAAAAGAAATTTATGACAATCCCTATAAATGGCTTGAAATTTATTACGCCAACAAAGAAAAAATCAACAAAGAGGATGACTATCTTATTTATCCGGGACTAACGCTGAAAATCCCCCGTTATTATGAAGCGCTGCTTTCAAGCCTGGGGCCTGAAGATGCGTTTATAACCCCAAAGGATAAAAACGGATCATGAAAATTTTAGTCGTTGATGATCAAAAATCCATTGCAGAGGGAATAAGGGCATTTTTAATTCAAAAGGGATTTAGTGCCTTTTGTGTTCATTCCGGCTCTGATGCCTTGAATTTTCTGGAACACGAGCCCTGTGATCTTGTCATCAGTGATTTTAAAATGCCGGATTTAAACGGTCTTGAATTATTAAAAATTCTCCGTTCAAAAAAAAACAATATTGATTTTGTCCTGATTTCCGCTTTTTTAAAAATGGAGGATTTGCTTGAAGCAATCAAACTGAAAATTACCGATGTCTTCAGTAAACCTTTTAAAAATAGGGAATTACTGCAGTGCATTGAAGCACTGAAAACTCAAAAAATGCCTGTCTTTCAGACCCCGGGAAAAAATAATCCTTTTGTCACAGGCTGGAATCACAGTATTACTGAGGATTATGACCTTTATCTTTTTCATGGAAAATCCTTTCAGGGATATTTTTCTTATTTTTCAGGCAATAAATGGCGGTTTCTTTTTTATGCATCTGAAAAATATTCAGTCGATTATCTGGAGGGATGTTTTTCCACATTAAATATACTTAAAAAATCATTCAAAGATATCTGTCATTTTTTTGAACAGGAAAATGTTCCTGTTGTTTTTCTGGAAACGGATTTCAGAAAAAAAGTTGAATTTTTCAATCCGTGCAGTAATCCTGTTTTTTATCTGAAGCCTGAAGGGGAACTGTTTTTTATAAAAGAAAAACAGGGAGAGTTTGAGTTCAGTGAAGAAGGGATATTCGGGATATCGGAAGGGACCGGCCTGTCCGGAGATTCAGAAAAGATTCTTTTTCCGAAAGGCGGAAGCCGGCTTCATCCCTTGTTTTTTGATTTCCTGTTTTCCGCGAGTTCGTCATTCCGGCCTTTTTTAATCTGTTCCCGCCGTCAAAAAAAATATTGTCTGGAATTCGATTTTAAAAAAAACGGGGCTAGCCTGCTCCAGTTAAGGCAATGGCTGGATCCGATCATAACCTCTGACCTGACGCCTTCCTGTTCTTTCAGGGTTAAAAGTTTTTTTTCAGATCTGGATGATCTTCAGGACAGGGAAAAAGATTCGTTTTTTGAGAGTGTGAAATTAGTAATGACGTCAAAAGAGGTTTTCCTGGAATTACAGTGTCATACATCTCTGAAGGAGATAAAGGAGATTCCCTCTTCAGAAGGGGATTCCATTTTTCTGCGTCAGCTTTTAAAACAGCGGCATGATTCTATCATGGAATATGCCGGAATTAACGGGCAAACCCTTAGCATCAGGATTCCGGCTCAATGAAATATATCTGGCAGAATAATTCCTCTCTCTTTATTTTTTCGGATGCCGATCTGTGTTATCCTCAGTCTTTTAATTTTGCAATGGAAGAAATTGATCATTTGCAGGAAAATATTATAATGGATTTGCGTGGAATAACCGGATTAAGCCGTGCGGGGGTTCGTTTTCTTTTCGGCCTGATTGAAGATTTCAGAAAGGCGAATAAGGAGCCGCTCCTTTTGGGTGCTTTGTGGACATTAAGGTTTATGGAGGCTACAGGCTTTAAAGAACTGATTGATATCAAACTCTCTGCATCAACAAGGGCGGAGAATATTAATAAGGTTATGGATTGTGAAAAAAATTTATTATGGGATGCTCTTTCCGGAGAATAATGAATGAATCCGAATGAAAAATCTTCATCGCCCCAGAACTGGCTGAATACCTTCCGTATGGAGGATCTTATTGCCGAGAAAAACAAACTCGCCCAGTCCCTCGAAAAGTCCCGGGATTTTTTGAACGAGCTGGAACTCAGAAAAAAAGATCTGGAAAAAAATCTTAAGCAAAAGGTCTGGCAGAACAAAATTGAGCAGATCCGCCATGAAAGAAATCAGGAGAAAAAAGTCCTGGAATGGCTCATGAAAGCGGAAGAGCTGTTTGCCGGGAGACATTATGAACAGGTTCTTGAATATTGCCGCAATGTCCTTTCCGTTGATTCAAGGCATGTGCGGGCCAGGGATCTCTTCGTGAACGCCACACGGAAAATTGAAGAAAATAAGGAAACGTTTACTTTAAAGGAACAGCTTGAGAATCAGAAAAACCGGGAAAAAACCGAGAAAATTTCCAGGGTAAAGATCAGGATGCTTGAACAGCATTATGAAGAGGCCCTGTCTCTTCTCAATGAAATTGTTCTTCTCTATGGTTCTACGGCAGACATTCAGGAATTGCAGAAAGAGTGCGAAAAAAAGTTTGAGGATTCTCAGAAAAAACTGGAGACCTCCGAGGATATCAAAACCCGCAAACAGATTGAGCTTAAAAAACTTCTGCATGCGGCAAGACGGAACTTTTATAAAAAAGAGTATGAAAAGGCCATTGAGTTTTATGAAAAAATACTGAATCTGGACCCGGATTATCCGGAAGCGGCCCAGGGCTTGCTGGATTCTGAAACGGCAAGAAAAAATGATGAGGAGCTGAAAAAGAAAAATACGGAAGAAAACCGGAAAAAATATTTATATCTCCGGTTTGAGGCGGAACGCTTTGAGGAGCAGGGGGAGTATGACAAGGCGATCAATCTTTTAAACACCATTCTGCTGGAAGGCTGTTTCAATGATGCTGATGAAATTCATAAAAAAATTGCCCGGATAAAAGACACCCGCCAGGAAAATGAACGTAAAAAAAGTGAAACAGAGGAAATCCGGACTCAGCAGGAAAAAAATCAGGTTATTTTCCGTGAAAAGAAATACTGGGACTCCCTGTTTAAATATGAACTTTATATCCGGAACAGCCGTTATCTCGATGCCATGCTTCTTTTAAGACGACTTAAAACCGAATACCCGGAAAAAAAGGAACTTGAAGTCAAACTATATGATACGGTTCAGCTTCTGGATAAAAAAGAGGAAGAGAAAAGAGCTTTTGTCAGTCTTGAGATCGAAAATAAAAATAATCTCAAAAAGACACTGGGTGAGGCCCAGAATTTCTTTTTAAACGGGCACCTCGAGGAAGCCTTTGAACTTTGCCGGAACATTCTGCTGCTTAACAAGTATTATCTTCCTGAAGCCCAGGATCTCATAAAGCAAATAGAATCCAAAAGAGATCAGGAAAAGGAAGCTCTGCTCAAAAACAGGGAGCTCCTGATGCGGGAAGATAAAAATCGGAAAATGAATTTCTGTGATGAACTGCAGAGTCTTTTCAGAAAGTCGGTTGTTTCAGGAGACTTCAAAGAAGCAAAAATTATTCTTGAAGATCTCCGCCTGAATGCTTCCGGACTTCCCGATTATTCCATAAAAATTGAAAATCTTCAGAATTATCTGAATAAAATGATGGCGGAAGAGCAGGCTACTCATACGGAAGTCTATGATCTTTTTTTTAGGGAGTTTAACAGATCTGTCCAGCTTTATCAGACCGCCCAGTACTGGGAAGCCTATTTAGGATTTAAAAAATCCCTTCTCATCAATCCTGAGGATGAAGACGCCAGGCAGTTTAAAGACATGGCTTACAAGGCATTCCAGGAACATGAAATCAAAAGGCAGAGTGAGCAGAAAGAAAAGGAGGAATTCAGAAAAGCCTTTGACCTTCTGAAAACCCGTGTGGCTCAGTATGTCATTGAAAAAAGATTCTTTGAGGCTCTGAATGAATGTGAAAAAATGGCGGTTATTTATCCGGGATATCCGGAAATTACTCAGGAACTGGAATATATCCAGGATAAGGCGGATGCCTATGAACTTGCCGAAAAAGAAAAAAAATTCAAAGCCAAAGAGGAAAAGCTGACTCAGCTCAACCAGATGATTAATGAGCTTGTGATCAAAGCCAAAATGGAAGTTAAAAAAATGGAGTTCAATAAGGCGTTTGAATATTATTATGAGGCTTTACGTCTAGATCCTGGAAACAAGGAGATCAGTCTTTTGATTGAAGAGGCTGAAAGCATTAAAATCAGGCATGAGGTGCAGGTCAGGGAAGAACGGGAACGGTCCCAGGAGCGGAGAAAATCCTTTCATCAGCTTGCCCTGCAGGGTGATAAGGAAGCTATTTACGGGAATTATGAATTATCCATCGAGTATTATGAACGCGCTTTGGATATTGAGCCTGAAAATGACAACCTGAAAAGACTTATCAAAGATCTGGAAGTCCGAATCAGGGAAAGGCAGCAGCAGGAGATCCGTAAAAAAGATGAAATTCAGGAAAAAATCAGAAATTTAAGCCTTTCCGCAACAAAATTATTTTTTGATCATCAGTACCGGGATGCCCTGGAAATCTGTGAACAGATTCTGACTTTTGATTCCCAGCATCAGGATAGTCTCAGACTTAAAATGCAGATTCTGGAAATGAAAACAATGGAAGAAAAGCGTATTGAAGAAAAACAAAAGGCTGATGAAGACCATAAACGCATTGAATTTCATCAGCAGGAGACGCGAAAACAGCAGCTGATGGCGGAAGCTAAAAGTATTTATCAGTCAGGTCTTGAATATTTCAGAAATAATGAACTGGAAAAAGCCATACAGGAATGGGAAAAAATTCAGTTTGTCGATCCCAGCAATACTTTTGTTCTCGATGAAATCCGGCAGGCGAAATTAAAAATAAAACAGAAGGAAATCGAAGAGTATCAGAAGACGGAGCAGAAAAGAGATAATGAGCTGAAAGCGAGTCAATGCTGGGCAGATGGAAAAAATTATTTCAGAAGAGAAGATTATCTCAAGGCCCTGGAATGTTTTGAACGCGCGGTTACCCTTATCGGACGTGAAAAGTATCTTCTTGATGAAATTGAGAAAACACAGACCCTGATTCAGAAAAGACGGATGGAAGAGGACAGGGAGCGGATGCTTGAAGAAAAGAGAATAAAAACCCTTAATCACATGATTTTTATGGCCAATCGTTTTTATAACAACCGCCAGTTTGATCAGTCCCTTGAATATTACCAGAAAGCCTTTGAAATTGATCCTGATAATGTTGAAATAAAGAATGGTATAATTAATGCAGAACTTTATTTACGCAGTCAGAATGAAGGGAATCCTTCATCCTTGATGAAAAATGAGACCATGGAACTGGATTTCGATGGTCGGGATAATAATGAGGATAATCGTCCTGTAGAAAAATAGGACATACAAAAGTAAGAAAAAGGGATGTGAATCATGTCTTCCGATTCAGATTTTGAAGAAAATAATACCCTGGCAAACCTGCCGGTTACAGAAGAACCGGATATCCCGGCCAATCTTCCCGGGTCGCTGAATGAAGAAGACATGCTGAAATACGGTAAGAATTTGGCTGAAATGGAAGAGCTGAAAACACTTGAAGTGCAATTTTCCAAAACATCCAGTGACCTTGAAGAGACCAAATCCAAACTCTCAATTCTTGAACTGGAAATCCGCACGGCAAGGGAGATCGAAGAAAAAAGAAAACAGAAAGTTGAAGAACTCATTTTAAAGGGAAAAGATGCTCTCGACGGCAAGCGCTTGGAGGAAGCTCTGGATCATTATCTTCATGTCCTGGAAGAGGATCATAAAAATCCGCGAGCCATTCATTATGTTCAGGAAATTAAAACACTGTTAAAAGAACAGGACGCTGAGACAAAGCGAAGAGAGGAAGATGCCCGGAAGATTGCCCAGGAAGCACGCAAGTGTTTTGAAATGGGGAAAAAATACTACCGGGAGAATAATTTTGAAAAAGCACTGGAAAGCGTCAACACCGCTCTTTCCATCGGTGGAAAAAATTCAGAATTTCTGGATTATAAGGAAAAATGTGAATTAAGAATTCATGAGATTGAGGAAAATCTCAATCGGGCCAAAAGAGAAATTGAGGAGAAAAAACGTCTTGTTTCTGAATACCAGCTCACGGCGAATACTCATTTCCGAAAAAAGGAATACGATTCCGGCATACTGCTTCTCGAAAAAGCCCTTTATCTGATCCCGGATAATAAAGAAGTTCAGGAATCCCTCAGACAGGCTGAAAATAAATACAAGGAATTTCTGCAGGTTCAGGAAAAAGACGTCCAGCTGAAAAAACAGAAGCAGGAACAGCTGCGAGAGCTTGAAGTCAAGGCTCTGGAGATGGTCCGGAATGAGGATTATGAGAATGCGATTAAATGCATAGAGCAGGGATTGAAAATATGTCCGGAAAGGGATGACTTCGCATTGTTTTTAAAAGAACTTAATGAGAAATATCTTACTCACAAAAAATTCTGCGAGGAAAAAGAAGAGAAACAGAATAAGGCAAAACAGGAACGGCAGAATCTTTTAAAGGAATATTATGCAAAGGCTCTTCAGGCGTTCATGGTTTGTGACCTCGATCTTGCAGCCAATTATTTCGGAAATGTCATGGTTCTGGATCCTCATTATGAACAGGTTGAGACTTACCTTCAGAAAATTTCTGATTTGAAAAAAAATATTGAAGCGGAGAAAAAAGAAGCCGAGTTAAAAGCTTTTGAAAAACAGGAGGCCCTTGAAAAAATCAGAGAGGAAGAAAAAAACAGGAAGAATCAGGAGCTGGTAGAGCTTTTTTCTTCCGCTCTTAAATTAGCAAGTGAAGAAAATTATGAAGGCGCCTTAACCCGCTTTGAAAAATGTTATGCCCTTGATCCCTTCAATGAAACCTTCAGGAAAGAAGTTGAAAACACCCGGAAATTCCTCAATGAAAAACGTGTCAGGGAAAGGCTGGAAAAAGCCAGAGAGGAGGAAAGACGGGAGGAGGAGAAATCCAGGCAGCTTAAAATTCAATTTCATCTGGAGCAGGCGGAAAGCTATTTGAATAACAATCACGCCTTGAAGGCAAAAGAGGAATGGGATAAAATTCTTTCTTTGGATTCCTGTAATCAAAAAGCCAGGGACGGCCTGCTTAAATGTGAAAATTTTCTCCTTGCAGAAGAACAGAAATGCCTCAGAGAGGAGCAGCTCAAAAAAGAAATCGTCTCCAGAATTGAAAAGATAAACTTTGAAGCCAAATTGCTTCTTAAAGAGGATAAGTTTTATGAAGCCATTAATCTTTATGAATCAGCCCTGAACCTGGATTCCGGAAATAATGATGCTAAAAACGGAATCCTGGAATGTAAACAGTTTCTGTTAAACAAAAACACCTGCGATGAATTAAAAAGCAATGTGGAAAGACTTTTACAGGCTCAGGTCAACCGTCTTGATGAATTGAAACAGACTATTTCTGAGGGAGCAAAATTTTATCAGGAAAAGGATTATTCAAAAGCTTTGGGAATCTGGAACAGTATTACTCATCAGCTAAAAAAACAGGATTAATTCCATGCCAGAGGGCGAAAGCAATAAAAATCAAAAGGGCGGGGAAAGCAGGAATCTGGATTCTCTTAAAAATGTCAATCTGGATGCCATTTCTTCCTCTTTAAATGAAGCCTCTGCAGAAATAAATGAAAAGCAGAAAGAACTTGACGGACTTGAGGAGCAGAAAAAAAAGGTTCTTGAAAAGCTGAATCAGAAAATTTCCCTAATCAAAAAGCAGACCGATGATGCTTTTCAGAAAATGAAAAATTTTTCCTGGGACGAGGCTCTCTTATGCTGGAATAAAGTTCTTGAAATTGATCCTGAAAATGAAGAGGCAAAGAAAGGATTGACCGAGTGTCAGGCTCAAAAAGAAGCCGCCCCGAAAACACCTGTTGCCGCAACCTCTTCTCCCGGAACCTTGAACCAGGAGGATCTGGATAAGCTTCTTTCGGAAGGCCGGGCGGCTTCCGGAATCGGCGGGGTTATGAGCCAGGAGGAGCTGGATAAATTACTTTTTTCCGGAGGATTAACCCCTTCTTCAGAGCCTGCAAAAGAGGCCCCTGTTTCTCCGTCTGAAGAAAAGCCTTCTGAGACTTTAAGCCAGGAAGAACTGGATAAACTGATTTTCGGAGACAATCCTCCTCCTAAAACTGATAGTGGAAAACTTACTGTGGATAAGGGAAAGGAGCCTTCTTCTTTGACTCCGGAAGCTCATGCGGATAAACCTATGTCGCAGGATGAACTGGATGCCATGCTGAACAATTTTTCCAAAGAAGGCATTCCTGAGATTTATTCACAATCGGGGAAGGAAACGAAAAACGAAGGTAGTAAAAAAGAACCTCAGGAACCTGAGATGCTTTCTCAAAACCAGATTGATGCCCTTCTGGGGATTGCAACACCCGCAAGCGAACCTTCTGCTGATTTAAGTGGCGAGATGATGACTCAGGAGGAACTGGATAAATTTTTAAATCCTTCTCCGGCCGCTGTTCCGGCCAAGGAAACAGTTTCACCGCAGACAAAAGAGCCTCCCTCTGAACCTCCTAAGGCAGAACAATCGACACCAGCAGAGGTCTGGAAGCTAAATACAAACGATGCGGATCTCTTTCAGTTAGGCTCGGCATTAAGTTCTCTGGCGTATATCGTGCCGATTAAAAATATCGTTGAGGATCCTTTATCCGAGCTTCATCCGCCTGAAAACATTCATTATGCGGAAGTGATGGATGACTCAAAAAATATCGATGAAGTATTTAAGGAAATGGCTACAAGCACCGGTCTTGATTTGAACGAGGTTTCTAAAATGGGGGATACCATTGCCGCAAATGTGTCTCAGGAAATGAAATCCATTCCCTTAGAAATGACTACGGAAGGGGCTGAATCTCCGGTTTCTGAAAGTGTTGCTCTTGCCGCCAGAAAAACAAAGCCCGGCTTGACTGAAATACTGTCCGATGTCAAGATGGTGAAGGATTCCGGGGGTTCTCTGAAATTTTTCTATGTCTTAAAATGGCTTGTTGTTGTTTTAGGATTCGGTTTTGTCTGCACGCTGACTTCCACATTGATTTTATATTCAAGATTAACGGATTCTGTCCGGGGAAAACCAGTGATAAAAACAGAGGTATCTTCCGATGCAATAATAGAAGCTATCCTGACAGAAGGTAATAAATATTTAGAGGAAGGGGAGTATCAAAAGGCCTGGGATATTCTTTTTTCCATCTCTGATCAGTACCCCTCAACGTCTAGTATGATTAATAATTTTTATAAAGCTGCAGATTTGTTTAATGATAAATGTAAAAATAGAGAAGATCTGGTTCAGGAGGATTATCTTAAAATTTCCCGTTTGTATGAACAGATTGTCGATCAGTTTCAGGGTAGTAATAAAACAGAAAGAGCAAGTTACCTTGCGGCTGAAAATTATTATATGGCAGGTATTTATCATAAATCTTATGAAATGTATTTTAGAATTGTATCTAGAAATCCTGAATCGGATTATTATCAGTCTGCTTTGCTGCAATGTGCAAAAATATTACTCATTGAGAATAAATTTAAAGAAGCCAGAGATGCTTATCTTAAGGTGGTTCAGGAGTTTCCAGATACAGCTGCCGCAAGGATGTCCCAGCTGGATATCGCCAAAACCTATCAGCTTGAAGCCTTGAATATTAAAAATCAGTTTCATTTTTCAGAAAAACGCTAACATTTCATTCGAATTGGAATAAGATTTGCATAATTAATTTGTTGTTTAAAAATACAACAATTTACTTCAACGGAAAAAATGAAAATAGTTCGTCTTACAATTATCACTCTTTTATGTTTTATGTTTTCCTGCGGAAGTCTTTTTTCTTTTCAAATTTTTAAACCTAAAGCTAAAAATGCCAATGAACAGAAACAGCCCAAGAAAAAACTTTTTGGAGACTCCAAAAAGGTTAAATACAAAAATATTCTGAAAGAAGCGGAAAAAGCCTATAATAACCAGGAATATGAGACGGCGCTAACTCTTTATCGCAAAGTATTGGTGATAAAACCTAAAAATGAACTGGCTATCCAAAGAATCAATGAGATCAATAAATGGACGGCATTGCTTGATAAAAAATTAAAGGCCAAGGATAAAAAATATAAATCAAGAATTAAAAAAATTAAATCCATTTCGTCAAAAAAAACAGTGGAAGCCAAAAAACTCGGTCAGCAGAAAATAAAATTGGAACAGAATATTGCCCTTGAAAAAAAGAAGCAAAAGCACTGGATGTCGGCTGCAACTTATTCCAATATGCTTTATGAGGCGGCTCTGTCACTTTCTCAGAAGGATTTCAAAAAAGCCCATTCTCTTACCACTAAAATCCTTATGGCAAGGCCCGATTCCATTGAAGCCAGGGATCTTTTGCATCGCATTTCAAATGCCGAGGATGAGTGGTATGAAATTCAAAAATTAAAGACTGCTTTGGAGGATACCCAGAAAAAGTTAATCGAAGAAGCAAAAAAAAAGGCTGAAGAGAAAGCGATAGAAAAAAAAGAAGAGGAAAGGAAAAAACAAATAAAAGAGTCATCTCCTGAAAAAAAAGGGGAGACTCCTCCTGTTCTCGATAGCGAGGATATGATTGCTAAAAAAATCAAATCAGCCCTTGATGAAATTGTCGGCGGACGTTTTACTGCAGCCGATTTTATCACGGATACCCATAAACTTAAAGAAGTTGAGATGGATTTTTTAAATGAACAGTCTGTGGTCATTTACCAGAAGTCCGTCCAGGAATACGAAAAGGATGAAAAGGCGGGGAATTTGCTGAATTATAACATCAGGGATCTTAAAAATTACAAAAAAAGAATTTCTGAAGCGTATTATTGGATAGGGAAATATTACGCAGGAAAAAACAAGACAAAAGAGGCGATTCAAAATTTTAAAATCCTTCAGGAAAAATTCAAGGATTCTGATTATCTTCACTCTTCTTTGTATGCACTTGGGATTATTTATTTAAACAGCAATGAGTTAAAAACAGCGTTGAAATATTTTGAGGGAGTTGTGGATATCCCCAAGATCCTGGATAACACTGAAAGCTTGTCACAGGCTCAGGTTCTGCAGGAGGAGCATGAAAAAACAGTTCTGAATTCCTATCAGAAAATCGGACAGATTTATCACAGGCTTAAAAATTATGCTCTGGCCGTTGAAACCTACAGAAGTATTTCCGACAAATATCCTGAAAATGCATCGCTTCAGCTGGAAGGCGAAATTCTTACCGGCGAAACTTATTTGGATCAGGCCTTATATGAAAAGGCCCTGGAATTATATACGGAGGTTCTGGATAAGGCGACAGATCCCCGGCAGATTGAAAGGGCTCAATACAACAGGGCGGCGGCTTTTCTCGGGCTTTCAAAATTTGAGCTGGCAAGAACGGATCTTCAAAGTATTATTACAGAAAACCCTCTCAACACCCTTCAATCCGATGCCGCCTATCTTCTGGCGGAAAGTTTTTTTATTCAGAACAATTTTCCAAAAGCCATTATTTTTTTCAACAAAGCACTGAATGAATACCCGGATTCCGATAAAAAATTCCGTGCAAAAATTCTTCTCGCCAAATCCTATTCAAAATCAACGCTTTTTGAAAAAGCCATACCTTTGTTTGAAGACATTATTGACCGCCGGATCAAGGAATGGACTCCGGATGCCTTTTGCGAACTGGGTGAGATTTATCTTCAACAGCTGAAATATTCCGACTCCAGAAATGCCTTTTCCGAGCTGATTACTTCTTTCCCTGACCATGTGCTGACGAAAAAAGCCAGGTTTCTGGTGGGGGATACTTTTTTTTCCGAGAAAAAATATTCTCCGGCTGAAAAACAGTACAGAACAGCGTTAAGGTCGGATTCGCTGACTCTGGAGGGGCATATCGCAAAATACAGAATTTCCTTTTGTCTGAAAGAATTAAAGAAAGACGAGCTTTATGAAAAATATACCGGAGATCTTTTAACTCTTGATGATTATTCCAGAAAAATCTGGGACCAGGATAAGAATCCCCAGAGGGCGGAGTTTAAAAAATATTATTATAAGCTTCTGTTTGATTATGGCTGCTGGACTATGGAAAAGAAAAAATACAACAAGGCTGAAAAAATACTTAAAAGGGTGGTTTCGGAATTTTCAGAAGGTGAGGATTCCCACCAGGCGGATTATCTTATCGGAAAAATATACGAACTTAAAAACTTGAAACAGAAAGCACTGGAACATTACGGGACTGTTTCCAGCTATCAGGACTTCTGGGGCGAGCAGGCAGGATTTCAATTAAAAAAACTGGAATGGGAAAAAAAATATCAGAACCAGGCTGAAGAATTGAAAGGAATGACCTCTGAATCCAAATCAAATTAAAGATCTTATGGAGGGGCTTCATAAGGAAATTGAAATGTATTCAGAAATACGTTCTTTTTCCCTGAAGGAAAATACGCTTCTGAAGAAATCCGCACCGCTCAAAACAGTATACAGTTTTATTCCTTATAAAGTAAAAATACTGGAAGATATTCAGCACACGGAAGAAAGGATCGCTTCGTTGAAAACCCTGTGGATGGAATGCCGGGAACAGAAAATTCCTCTTCCCGGGGAATTGAATGTTCTGCTGAAAACAATTGAAAAGATACTCGGGGAAACCATAGAGCTCGATGAGCAGAATAAAAATTTAATGAGCCGGTATATCCGTGGACTCGGGCATTTCAATACAGCCTCGGATCCTGAATTGAATTACAGCAGGGCGGTAAATGCGTATAAAGGGAAGTATTGATTATTTATGAAGGGAAGTCTATAATTCATGCATACCCCCGAGGTTCAAAATTCAGGAAAGAAACGCTTCATGAAAAAATTTTTTGAAACACCGGAACAGAATTTAAATCAAACGATACAGAAAGCATTTGAAGAGTTTAATGAAAAAAGTCAGAAACTGACCAATGCCTATAATGATCTGAAAAAAGAAGTGGCCAGGGTTAATCTCGAGCTGGAAAATAAAAACAGGGAACTCGAAAATAAAAACAGGGAACTGGACCGGGCAAAAGTTTTTCTCGACAGTGTGTTTCAGGGCATGATCAACGGCATTATGGTTTTGGATAAAGAGGCGAAAATCATCAAGGTCAATGAGTCGCTTTTAAAACTGATCAAAAAAGAAGAAACGGATCTTCTGTGCAGAAATATTCATGAAATTAATGAATTAAAACCTTTTTTGCGATTTTTTGAATCTTCCAAACATTCGGATTCTAAAACCATCTACAGCGCATGCCGTTTGACCATTGAAAACGAGGTTTTATGGCTGGAACTTTCAGGATCCGGTGTCGGAGAGGATTTTATTCTTGTGGTTCATAATTTGACCGAAGTCAGGGATTTAAGAAAACAGCTTGTCCAGAATGCTTCCATGGCAGGTCTGGGCGAAATGGCGGTTACCGTTGCACATGAAATCCGCAACCCGCTGGGGGGGATTGAAGGTTTTGCCTCTCTTTTGAAAAGGGATCTGGCCGATAATCCCAAACATCTTCAGCTTCTTGAGAAAATCATCAGCGGGGTCAGGCATCTGAACCAGTTTATCGGCGGATTATTGACATTTTCAAAGCCTATTCCCATTCATCCCCGTGCTGTTGATCTGAATTTGGCAATCCACAAAGCGATTCATTATTCAGGAAAAAATGAAGAATTGGATAAATATCCACAGGTTTCAATCCTCACCCAGACAGACGAAGAAATTCATCTTTCAACAGACCCGGATCTCATTCAGCAGTTACTGATTAATCTTTTACTCAATGCTTTTCAGATTATGAACAATGAAGGTACTGTAAAAATTTTTCTTAAATCCGTAGAGCATCTTGGGGATTATAAAGATACTACCGCATTAAAAACCATAAAAAGTCTTAATTATGATCCTCTCAAAAAGGGGATTTTAATTTCTGTATCCGACTCAGGTCCGGGAATAACGCCGGAAATAGGTAAAAAATTATTTTCGCCTTTTTTTACGACAAAAGCGTTTGGAACAGGGATAGGTCTTTCAATGGTTCATAAAATTGTTGATACCCTTGAAGGAAAAATTGATACTTATTCAAAAAGTGAATTAGGAGGAGCGGAATTCAGAATTCTGCTGCCGGAGCTTGCGATGATTGAACCTCAAAAACAGGATTAGAAAATGACTATTAGAAAAGTACTGGTTGTGGATGATGAACCTCTGATGAGGGATTTTGTCGGTGAAACCCTTCTTCGAATGGGTTGTGAAGTCAAGTTTGCCTCGGAGGGACTTGCGGCGATAAGATTGCTTGAAAATGAAAATTTTGATCTTGTTTTCAGTGATATGAAGCTTCCGAAATTATCCGGGCTTGAAGTGCTGAAAAGCACAAAAGAATTAAGCCCAAAAACAGAAGTTGTCATTATGACAGCATATGGAACCATTGAAACAGCCATAGACGCCATGAAATCCGGCGCATCGGATTATCTTTTAAAGCCTTTTACACCTGAACAGGTGGAGCTAGTAGTGGATAAAATTTCATCCAGCGTTTCTCTGAAGGCGGAAAATGAGTATCTTCGCCGGGAAGTGAATGAAAATTACGGTTTTGGAGAAATCATAGGTCAGTCAGAGCCTCTTCAGGATATTTACAACCTAATCAAAAAAGTTGCAGAGTCCAAAGCCAGTGTTTTGATAAGCGGAGAGACCGGGACAGGTAAGGAGCTTATTGCAAGGGCCATTCATTACAACAGCGACAGAAAAAATAAACCTTTTATCAAGTTTAATTGCGCAGCTTTACCTGAAAATCTTATTGAAAGCGAGCTTTTCGGACATGAAAAGGGCGCTTTTACAGGCGCAAATATCTTAAGGCAGGGAAGGTTTGAGCTTGCTGACGGAGGAACCATTTTTTTGGATGAAATATCTGAAATTGATATTTCTCTTCAGCCGAAATTGTTAAGGGTACTTCAGGAAAGGGAGTTTGAACGGGTCGGATCAGCCAGAAGCATAAAGGTGGATGTAAGAATTTTAGCCAGCACAAACCGCGATTTAAAGGCGGAAATTGAAAAAGGAACTTTCAGGGAAGATCTGTATTATCGTCTGAATGTTGTTCCTGTTCATCTGCCTCCCCTGAGGGAAAGAAAAGGGGATGTCCTTCTTTTGTCTGAAAAGTTTTTAAAACGTTTTTCCCAGGAAAACAAAAAACAGGCAAAATCCTTTACGAAAGAGGCTCTGGATCTTTTAGAAAAATATCCCTGGCCCGGGAATGTTCGCGAGTTGGAAAATGTTATTGAAAGAGCTGTTGTTATGGATCGAAGCAATGTTATTGAACCTAAGGATTTGGGGATATCTCTTGAAGCTTCGGATTCTTTTATGCATCAGGCTAAAACAGATAAGCCTACCGGACAGACTTTGGCTGAGATGGAAAAAGATCTTATCGTAAGCACTCTGGATCACTACCAGGGGAACAGGACAAAAACAGCGGATGTGTTAGGCATAAGTATCCGGACTTTAAGGAATAAACTACATGAATACCATCTCATGTCCTAGGTATTTTTTACCTTTAAAAATAGAAGCAGGGAAAAATATGCCCTTTTGGAATTGCGGTGATTTAGGGTGTTTTTGTTGTAATGATCTAAATTAGAATAGATTAAGTATATTTTGTCTGATGAATTAATGGTATGTTATTTGCATTATAGATATTAAAAAAGGAAAAGTGTTGTGATTCTGAACAGTTTATTTAATAACAAAATAAATACCATACTTAAAAAGGTGATGGATTGCAATGTGCAGAAGCATGCGGTTATTACCAATAATATTGCCAATATTGAGACCCCGGGTTTTACTGCAAAACGTTTTGAATTTGAAGAGGCTCTGCAAAATGCTGTTCATACTGGAAACATAGACATCATTCAAAATGCATCCGGTGAAGTGGTTAATAATTATGATAATCCTTACCGCATGGATATGAATAATGTCGATATTGAAAAAGAACTTCTTTCAATGGAAGAAAACCGTATGCAGTATGAAACAATCGGAACGCTTTTAAAGAAAAAATTGCTGAAATGGAATAAAATAATTGAGGGAGTAAAAGGCTAATGTCCATGTTTGATTCCATAAAGATAAGTGCTTCTGCTTTAAGTGCTGAACGTGTAAGAATGAATGTGATTGCCAATAACCTGGCAAACATCAATACCACAAAAGGTCCGGACGGAGAGCCTTATAAGAGAAAATACGTTGTTTTTGAAACATTGTTAAATAATTCTTTGACCGATTCCGATGAGATAAGAGAGAATGGAGTTGCGATTTCTGATATTGCTGAAGATCAGAGACCTTTCAGGAGGGTTTATAAGCCAGGACATCCTGATGCAGACAAAGACGGATACCTGTCTCTTCCCAACATTGATATGGTTGAAGAAAATGTGGATTTACTGGCATCTTCAAGAGCTTATGATGCCAACTTGAGTGCCATGAAGGCTTCCAAATCCATGCTGCGAAAAATGATTGAACTTTTATCCATGGAATAACAGGAGTACTAACGGATGAGTGAGATTGACCCTGCTAACATTTCAAAGATTGATATCTCAAAAATTTATGAGAATCAGAAAAAGAATATGCTTGAAGGAAACCGGGAAACCAATTCCACGGGTTTCAAAGATATTCTCGGGGGTTTTATGAATGATGTCAATGAGCTTCAGATCAAAGCTGATGATAAACTTGAAAAATTGGCAACAGGGGAAATCAAGGACTTGCATGAGGTTATGATTGCAGCTACCGAAGCCGACACTTCTTTTAAAATCATGATGGAAATAAGAAGTAAATTGATGAGTGCTTACAAGGAAATCTCGAAAATGGGTGGAGGAGCCTAAGATATCCGATATAATTTAATGTAATTTTTTAATATAAAGTTCCAGCTTGATGAAATGGGGGAGGTATGGAATTTTTTCAGAAACTAAAAAGTCAGATCACTGATTTTCTTAAAGTTGTTGATCCGGGAACCAAATTATTAGCCTTTATGATGATAGGCGTTTTGTTTATTTCTGTTATCATTGCGGTTTTTATGAACAGGACACCCGACTTTACATTGCTTTTCAGCAATATCACTGAATCAACAGCCGCTGATATTGTCAAAACTCTTGATGATAACAATGTTGAGTATGAATTAAAAAACAACGGCAAAAATATTTATGTCAAAAAAGACAAAGCTAACCGAGTCAGGCTTCTTTTAAAAGCAAAAGGGCTGCCTAAAGACGGAGACAGGGTTGGTTTTGAAATTTTTGATAAAACAAATCTAGGGGTTACAGATTTTGTTCAGAATGTTCAGCATCATCGTGCACTTGCCGGAGAGCTTGAAAGAACAATAAGCGGGATTAGGGGGGTTGAAGGAGTAAGGGTTCATATCGTTATTCCTGAAGAAAAACTGTTTGAGAAGGAAAAGACCTCCGCCTCCGCCACCATTATGCTTACCCTCCATCATGAGGGCGCTCTTGATGCTTCTCAGATTGATGGTATACGTCAGCTCACCTCTTCTTCCATAGAAGGGATGAAGCCTAAAAATGTGACTGTGGTGGATAATTTTGGAAATGTACTGGCTTCCGTCGAAGACAGCAGTGATGAAGGACTGTCCGGAATTTCTTCCCGAATGGCCCTTCAAAAAAGCGTTGAATCCTATTACATTAAAAAGGTTCAAACCCTTTTAGATTCCGTTTTAGGAGGCAGTAATTCCGTTGTCCGGATCGATGCGCTTCTTGATTTTGATAAAATTGAAGAAACTGAAGAAAAATATGATCCTGAATCTGCAGTGGTGAGAACTGAAACAATTACCTCAGAAAAAGCTTCAGGTGCAACGAGTTCTGCAAAAGGCCCTCCCGGAGTCCAGAGCAACATGTCTCCAGCCAATAAATCGGGGGGAGGTTCTTCTCAGGAAAACCAGACAAGCCGTGAAGTATTGAACAATAAATATGAGATCAATAAAAAAGTCAGTCATATCATTAAAAGTATCGGAGATGTTAAAAAACTTACGGTTTCCGTTTTTCTGAAACAAAAAGCTAAAACCGATAAGAATGGCGATCCGGTGATAGGGGAAGATGGAAAAGTTATTTTTGAACCCCGACCCCCCGAAGAAATCAAAAATTTCAATGAAATTGTTAATAACGCCATCGGTTTTGATGAAAAACGCGGGGATAAGGTCGTCATAAAAGAAGTTCCTTTTGATAAAAAGGGGGATGAAGCGTTCTTTAAAAAGGAAAGTTTTGTTTCAAGAGATATCCATTCGGCAATCGCTCCGGGTCTTAAATTTATTCTATTATTCGGATTGATTTTTTTATTTTTGACTCTTCTTAAAAAACGTCTTAATCATGAAGGATATTCCTCCGTCCAGACAAAACATATTCATGAAAGCGGCAGAGGGGCAACAGGGAATAAAATGGCTCAGATTGCTGAAGTTTATGATGCCGGAGAACTATCGGTCATCAAAGAAAAAGGACTTAAAGCTGTAGAAAAGGGCGCTTTTGTTGAAAGTGAAATTTCAAAACTTGTTGAGAACTTTCCTACTGAAACAGAACTTGTATTAAAGAACTGGCTTAAGGATTAAATATGGAACTATCCGATTTAACCCCCAGACAAAAAGCGGCTATTTTTGTGTTGGCGATAGGAAAGGAAAAAGCCGCAAAGATTTTTAAAAATCTGGAAGACCATGAAATCGATAAACTTACTCTTGCCATTACCGATATCAGTCTGATTGAGCCTAAAGTAAAGGAAGAGGTGCTGAAGGAATTTTTTCAAATTGTGGTTGCTACCCGAGGAGGGGTGGTAGGGGGAGATTCAACGGCAAAGGAATTTCTTGAAAACAGCCTTGGACGAAATGAGGCCAGCGATTACCTTACCCGTTTGAATCTCGGAAAAAAAGGGGAATCCGATATCTATAACATTTTAAAATCCGTGGATACGGCACAGTTAGCCAACTTTCTTCACTCTGAACAGCCTCAAACCATAGCTCTCGTTGTTTCTCATCTGGAACCGGCAAAAGCCGCCCAGGTTTTAGGTAGTCTGACCACGGAAGAACAAACCCAGGTCATGATGAGGATTGCAACCATGTCAGAGACTTCCCCTGAAATCGTATCCAAAGTTGCCTCGGTTGTCAAAAGGCAGCTTTCAGCCTCCATTGGACAGCAGTTGAAATCCGCAGGCGGTGTGAAATCTGTTGCTGAAATTTTAAACTTTGTAGACCGGGCCACTGAAAAAAGTATTGTCACTTCCATGGAGGAAAAGAATAAAGAGCTGGCGGATGAAGTGAAAAAACTCATGTTTGTATTTGAAGATCTTACGCTGATTGAAGACCGTTCCATGCAGCGTGTATTAAAGGAAATTGATACTTCAGAACTCTCCCTTGCCCTTAAATCTGCAAAAGAGGAAGTTAAAACTAAAATTTTTAATAATATTTCCAAACGGGCGGCGGAGTTGATCAAGGAGGAAATCGAGTACATGGGGCCTGTTCGCCTGAAAGATGTCGAGGATGCCCAGCAGCGCATTGTCAATGTTGTACGCAGGCTTGAAGAAGAGGGTGAAATCGTCATTGCTGGCAGGGGCGGAGCCGGAGAAAAATTTGTGTAAAATATGACTACTCTTCATTTAAAAATTAAGGAAGCTGTTGTTCGCAAGGAAAAAATTCCTATTGATATCCCCCGTCTCTTACAGGAAGAAGCCCTTCAAAAATATATTGAGGAAAGAGAAAGAAAAGCATTTGAAAAAGGTTTTGCTGAAGGAAGCAAAAAGGGGGCCCAGAAAAGAAATGAAGAAGTAACCCCTCTGATCAAGGCGCTTGAGGAAATTCTTGAAAAATTTAAATCCACTAAAGAAGATATCGCCAGCCAGGCGGGAAAAGAAGCTCTTCAGCTTGCTCAGACTGCTTTCAGAAAATTAAACGGGGAGTACAATGAAACCTTTAACCCCAAAATCATTGATATCATTCAGCCTGTTTTACAGAAAATTCCGAATGCCACCCGGTTGATCATAAAATTGAATCCCCAGGACTTTAAAATTTTCTCAGAATTTAAAGATAACCTGATAAAAATCGGCCAGCTTGCGGATTGTGAAATTGTTCAGGATTCCCAAATTACCAAAGGGGGGTGTTTCATTGAAACAGATATCGGCATGATTGATGCCACTCTTGAAACACGGGTGGAAAAAATCAGTGATTCTTTCAAGGAATGACCGGAATGACCGCCATGATTGATTTTACATCCTACAGAAAGAAAATTGAAAAGACAAATCCCTGTCAGTTGCTCGGCAGAATTCTCCATATCAACGGAATGCTGATGGAATCAAGCGGCCCTCCGGGAGCGATAGGGGATTTATGCACCATTATTGATCCTCAGACACAGGAACCTCATCTTGCGGAAATTATCGGTTTTAAACAGGATAAGTATTATCTGATGACTTATGGGGGTGAAATGACCGGAATTGCTCCGGGCACTCCCGTATACTCCACAGGGGAATCCTTGCAGATCCCGGTCGGAGAATCCCTGAAGGGCAGGATTATCAACGGAATAGGACAGCCGATTGACGGCAGGGGAGACATTCTTGCTGAAAAATATCTTCCCTTATTGCGTCCAGCTCCCGACGCCTTGAAACGGAAAAGAATCGATACGCCCTTTCATGTGGGGATAAGGGCTATTGACGGCTGTCTCCCCATTGGGCTAGGTCAGCGCGTTGGAATTTTTTCTGGTTCCGGTGTTGGAAAATCCACCCTTCTGGGAATGATGGCCAGAGGCTCGGATGCAGAGATCAACGTTATCTGCCTTTTGGGAGAAAGAGGAAGGGAAGTCCGGGAATTTATTGAAAAGGATCTGGGCGAAGAAGGTATGAAAAAATCCGTGGTGATTGTGGTTACCTCTGACCAGCCTGCTCTCATGAAAATAAAAGGGGCGTATGTGGCAACAACCATTGCGGAATATTTCAGGGATAAAGGAAAACTTGTTTTATTTACCATGGATTCTCTTACCCGTTTTGCCATGGCCCAAAGAGAGGTCGGGCTTTCTCTTGGAGAACCCCCCACAACAAAAGGCTACACCCCGAGTGTTTTTGCCCTGCTTCCCAAACTTCTGGAACGGACAGGAATGGGGGAAAATGGGGCTATTACCGCTTTTTACACGATTCTTGTTGATGCGGATGACTTTAATGAACCGATTTCCGATTCCTCTCGTGCGATTTTAGACGGACATATTGTCCTGAGCCGCCGTATCGCCTCCATGAATCATTATCCTTCGATTGACGTTCTTGAAAGCGTTTCCCGTCTTGCGGATGCGGTTGCCAGTGACGAGCAGATGTTCATGCTTCGTAAAATAAAGGAATTGATGGCTGTCTACGAAGAGGCCAGGGATCTGATTAATATCGGGGCTTATGCCAAAGGGGCTAATCCCAAAATAGATGAAGCCATTTCAAAAATTGATGCCATTAACCAGTTTTTAAGGCAGAATATGTATGAGCAGACTTCTTTTGAAACAGTCATGGAAACAATGAAAAAGATTACCTCCAAATGAAAAAATTCAAATTCAAACTCAAGGCGGTTTTAAGGGAGCGGGAAATCCGTGAAGATGAGAAAAAAAGGGATTTCGGTGTTGCCATGGGAAAACTTCAGAAGGAAAAAGATATTTTGTCCGGATATCAGCAAAATAAGGAAGACTCTTTTGATTTTTTAAAACTTCACAAACAACAGGAGTTTCCGAATATCGGAACACTCCGTTTATATGAAACGTATCTGCTTCATCTGAATAAAAAAATCAATCTTCAATGTGCAACCATTCTGCAGGCCGCCTCCAATGTATCTGCAGCCCGACAGAGACTGCTCGAAGCGACCCGGAGGAAAAAGATACTTGAAACTCTGAAGGATCATCAGAAACAAAGATATTATCTGGAAGCTGAGAAACAGGATTTAAAAGAAATGGATGAATATAATGTTTTAAAGGCGGTACATCATGAATAATATCCTTAAACTTCTGGGAATTGCTGCTGCTGTTGTTATAATTATTCTTCTTATTGTTATCTTTACTGTACCTTCGTTAAAAAAGACTGTATTCGGTTCACCGGAAGAAGAAGCCCTGAAAACTAAAGAAGAGACTGCTGTAAAAGCTTCAATTCCAGTTATTAAAGATACTTATATTCCCAATAAGGAAGTTTTAGAGCTGGCTGAAACGCTAAAACAAAGGGAAGTTAAATTAAAAGAAAATGAAGAGCGTGTTCAGCGTCAGATGGTTTTAATGGAAAAAGAAAAACAGGAACTTGTCAAAATAAGAAATGAAATACAGACTTTGCATCAGACCATTGCAGCCAATATCACTAAAAACGTTGAGTATTACATTCCTTTGATAAAAGAGGCTGAAAAGAAAAATCTTAAGAAAATGGCTAAAATGTTTGAAACACTTTCTCCTGAAAACGCCAATCCCATTATGGCTCGTATGCCGGATCAGACCCTGGTGATTGTCCTGTCTTTTATGAAACCCCGAAATTCAGCGAAATTGCTGGCAGGGTACGCGGCCTACAACGCGGATAGTCCCAGAAGGGCGGCTGAACTTACTGAAAAACTCAGAAATCTGGTCATCCAATAAATTTCCGCTTTACAAAAATCCTGTAAGCTGGTAATAATACGCCTCCAAAATTATTTTTACATCAAACTTGCATAATAAAAGAGGGTTGAAGCAATGGTAAAACGATTTTCCATCCAGGAACTTGCCAGAAAAACAAACAATATTTATGCCTTGGTTCGTACATTGGCAACACGTGCCGTTGATTTAAACAGAGGTGCTCAGCCACTCCTTCTTAAACCCAAGAGTAAAAATTCAACCACCATTGCTTTGGAAGAAATGATGGCTGGTAAACTGAATATTAAAACTCAGGTTTTCCCGGAACAAAACGAAGAAAATTAATTCTTTTTTTATTCTCGATAATAACCCGGGATTAATAGAATTATCCTTTTAAAGAGGAAAATGTGATATCCGATATCGAGAAAACGCTTTCTTTGTTTCTTGATCAAAGAAATATTGCCGATACTTCCGTATTAGTCGCTTTTTCCGGCGGGGTTGATTCTTCTGTTCTTCTTTCTGCTTTAAATACAGTTAAGACACAGAGCAGGATAAGGCTTGTTGCCTGCCATATCAATCATTCACTCCGTGCCGAAGAAAGTGATCAGGATGCTTTATTCTGTATGGATTTCTGTAACAACAGGGGGATTCCTTTTTTTAATTATAAAGCCGATGTCTCAGAATATTCACGGAATAAAAAGCTGTCTCTTGAATCAGCCGGGAGGGAAATCCGTAAAGCCCTTCTGACTGAAAAAGCAAAAGAGATGGACTGCCGCTATATTTTTCTGGCCCATCATCAGGATGATCAGATTGAAACTTTGTTATTCAGATTTTTCAGAGGCTCAGGACTTTACGGAATGCAGGGAATTCAGCCTTTTTCATTAAAAGATTCTGTTTATTGGTGCAGGCCTTTACTGGATATTTCAAAAAATTTAATTCTTCAATATGCCCGGACAAAACAGATTCAATGGAGAACAGACTCCTCAAATAACAGCCTTGAATACTCCAGAAATAAAATTCGTAATGAGCTGATCCCTGTCATACAAAAACATTTTGATTCTTTTCCTGAGAGTCTGTTAAGGTTCCGGCGCTTATCCCAGGGATTAATGCATGAGTTTTACTCACTCCTTTCTCAATCCTGGCATGATCTTTTTTTCTTCAAACCCGGTCATATTTTTATTATGACAGATCCATTAAAGAATACGGCACCCCATCTTTTTTCGGAATTATTAAGAAAATTTCTAAAAGAATCTCAGTTAAGTCATTATCTTCCGGATTATGAATTCTGCATTAAATTACATGGGTTATCCGTCAAAAAAACAGGAAACAGGCTGGAACTCTCTTCAGGGCTGAAGGCTTTAAAAGACCGGGGATGGATTCATGTCTACTCTTCTGATTCAGGGGAGAGAATCCCTCTCCGCACAAAAACGGAAATCAGGGATGATTTGGAAACGCAGTTGCCTTATAAAGAAGCTGAGCCGAGTCTGTATAAAGATCTTGTTTTAAATAAGATGATTGAGTTTTCCTATGCCTTGAAAACAAACTGGAAAAATTCAGACATGGAGATAAAAATTACGGATTCAATGAATCTTAATCAGGTTAAACTTGCAGGAAAAAATCTTAAAAAATTATTTTCTGAAAAAAAAGTTCCCTATGCCCTGATGGGTTCAATTCCTTTAGTTTTCCTGAATAATGAATTAATTTTAATACCTGGAATCGCCGGAGATCCCCGCCATATAACTTCCCGCGGCAGGGGGATGAAAGTTATCTATAATTTCTTATGATTATTAAAAGCGGTTTTTCCTCTTATTTAAAATTTTGTTATTCGTGGTACAGAAAAGAAATCGGATATTCTTTATTGTTTTTAAGTTTTCTTGGGGGAATTTTTGAATTTTTAACTCCTTTTGTCAGTCAGTTTTCATTAGACAGACTGTTGCCGGGCAATAATCACAGCCTCTTTTTCAAATTCATCGGCATTGCCGGATTTTTGTATTTATTGAATGGAACAATCAGCGGGTTAAGCGGATGGATAACCGTCCGCAAAAGAATCAAGATTTTCAGCAAAATCAAGAATCTTCTCATCACCAATCTTCTCAGGGATTGTAATTCAATTAATTCCAGCGCTTATTATTGCAATTTGATTGAAACGGAGTCAGCAGGGGCCTTTATTCCTTTTTTTAAAACCCTTGATCTGAGTATGAAGTCCTTGATTATCCTGACTTTTGGATCTTGTATTATTTTTTATTATTCTTCATCCCTTTTAGGGATAATACTTCTTTTACTGGGACTTTATGCTCTGTTTTTTCGTAAATCAGAAGAAAAAACTTTTTTAATTCTTGAATCCCTTAAAACAATCCAGCAGGATTTCCGGGAATTTTTAACGGATGGTTTGAAAAAAAAATCCGTTTTAAACCATTTTAATGCCGGTTTCTGGTTTTTAAAACACCTTGAAGAATTTGAACGTAAACGTAATGAACTTGAATTTCTGTTTTATTCCAAAAAACAGACCATTATTCTGGCAAGAAATCTTTTTTCATTCAGTTCCAAATTTTTAATAAGCTGTTATCTCGCCAATCAATGTATTTCAGGTGTGCTGACTTTAGGAGAAACTTCATTGCTCGGGCTTATTCTTTTAAAATTTACTCTGGTTATGAATCATATGACTTCCATTTATCAAGATCTTCTTAATGGTTTTGAATGTTATACCAAATTCAAGAATCTGTTAACCCCGGCCTCTCCTCAGATAAATGGTAGGGCTATAGAGACCATTGAACGCATTGAACTTCAGAATATCAGTCTTAGAATCCCTCAAAAGGAAATATTCGACTCCGTGTTTATGACCTTCCGAAAAGGAAATAAATACCTTATTAAAGGAGAAAGCGGAATTGGAAAAACGACGTTTTTACAGTTGTTGACCGGGGAGAGAAAACCGGATTCCGGAAGGATCCTCTTTAATGACATTCCTTCAGATCAATGCGCTTATTCCTCTGTATTTCAACATATTAGACTTATTCCTCAAAAGAATGATTTTTTTAAAGTGCCCTGTATGGAAAATATTATTTTTTCAAATGATTCAAATCCTGAACTGATAAAAGAATTTAAAAAAGCAGGGTTGAATTATTTCAAGCTGGATGAAATGTTTTATCAGGGCGATACTGAAAAGATCTCTTTAGGTGAAGCAAGGCGACTGGTCATACTCCGAAGTATTTTTAAAAAGGGGGAATGGCTTATTATGGATGAACCGGATTATGCTTTAAGTGTAAATCTTGCGTCTAAAATCATCAGTAATTTAATAAAAACCTCGGGTAGTATCATTCTATTTACCCATAGAGATATTTTTGACTGCTATTTTGACGAAATCTATGAAATCAGAAATAAAAAACTCAATCGCTGTACTTGAGGAGAATTAATCGAATTTATATATGATTTCGTCTGGTTTGGAATAACCTAATTTATTGCGGGCTAATTTTTCAATGTAAAGAGGATTGCTTTTTAAGGCGATTTCTTTTTTTCTTATGGCTTCAATATCCGCTTCAACGGACAAGATTTTTTCCCGGAGCTGTTTTTGTTTATTAAGAAGTGTCATTCGTTCTTTGATTTTCGGAAAAAAAAGAATGGTAATCACGGCCACGGAAATGACCAGGACAGAAAATAACTGTACACGTTTAAGAAATTGCTTAAAGCCGTCAGCGGTCATTTTTCGTCATTATCAAAGAGGTCGAAATCAGAATCATCATCATTATTGTTTTCTTCAGGTGTTTCCTTATTGATGATGGAAGCCACATTGTCAAGCTTTTCAAAGATTTCTTTTTTGATGTAAATCGGGGCATTATTTTGTTTGGCAATCGCAATACAATCGCTTGGACGGGCATCAATTTCAATGATGTTTTTTCCGAGAGAATTCTGCTCTTTAAGCATTAAACGGGCAAAATAGGTATTATCTTTTATGTCGTTGATGATGGTATATTCTACAGATATTCCGAAGCCTTTGAAAATATTCGTAATCAAGTCATGAGTAAGAGGCCGGTTCTTTTTTACACCTTCCATGGTCATTAATATTGCCGCACCTTCATTGGGGCCGACATAAATAACAAATACTTTTTCCGCATTTCCAAGGCAGATAGCACAGCCTGTAGGAGATGGAAGTACTTTCACAACGTCAATTGCAACAAAATTATTTTTATTAAAATCCATAGTTATAAAATTAAATCAAAGATACCTGCTACCGTAAAGGAAATTCATTTTTTAAAGTCAATTATATCAAAAAAAAAGAAATGTATAACTCAATTAAATTTATTAGTAACACTTATTTAATCTATTCAGAATAAATAATATAGATGTAAATACGAACTATCAATAATATTACATAAGTAATATTATGCGACATTATTATTTAAGGAAATAAATCTCGTTAAATGAATAAAACTATTGAATTTTTATAATTTAATAATTACTATTTAGAAAATTTATAAAAGGTTGAAATATGAGCAGCACTTCCATTTTTAAAAAAATTCTGTTTGCAGATGATGATGATGCATTCCGTTTTACCATTAAAGAATATTTTGCTGATTCTCCATGGACGATTGATATGGCTGAAAACGGAGTTGTTGCTCTGGATAAGGCTCTGGCCTGTCATTATGACCTGATTATTCTGGATATCAATATGCCTTTTATGAAAGGCAATGAAACAGTAAAAGAAATCAAAAAAAAATGGCCTAAAGTAAGAGTTTTAGCTTTTACTGCCTATGCTTCTCATGATGTGATCGATCAGTATCTGAAAGATGGTTTTGATGATGTTATTTCCAAACATACAGATCTTGATTTATTTCAAAAAATAATATCCCAGCATTTGAGGATGGACTCCCCTGCCCAGGAATCAGCCGCTGCTGTTAAAAAAGAAACAGATTTAGCTTTTGAATCGATTTCTGAAGAACCTAAACAACAAGTTCTAAGTTCTGAAATATCTGATTTTTCAATAATTAATGACGGACAACAGAATCCTTCAGATTTTTTAATTAAAAGGATTCAGGAACTTGAACAGGAAAAGAATGCTTTGATGGAAGAAAATCTTCAATTAAAACAAAGAATAGCGATGCTTCAAAAATTGATTAAACCCGTCTGATAAAGTTTTCTGATTTTAAATCACGGGTCATTAATTCTTTGACGGCCTCCAGAGGATGAAGTTTTTCAAAAAGCACTTTATAGACTGTCTCTACAATAGGCATTTCAACCCCCTGTTTTTTCGCAAGAGATTTGGCTGATTTAACCGTATCGATTCCTTCAATAACTGTTTTTATGCTTTTTTTGGCTTCATCAAAAGATAATCCCTGTCCTAAAAGTTTTCCAAAGCTGAAATTTCTGCTTTGATCAGAAAGCGCAGTAAGCATCAGATCTCCGATTCCGGCAAGACCGAAAAATGTTTCAATATTTGCACCTAAAGAAATTCCAAGCCTTACAATTTCAGCATTTCCACGTGTAATTAAAGCGGCGGAAGTATTAATGCCATACCCTATTCCTCTGGAAATCCCCGAAGCAATCGCAATAACATTTTTAACAGCCCCGGCAAGCTCAACACCGATAACGTCGGTGTTTGTATAAACCCTGAACCAGTTATTCCCGAATAAATGCTGTACTTTCTTGGCTGTTTCAATACCGGATGAAGCCGCTACAATGGCTGTCGGGATTTTTTTTATCACTTCAGTCGCATAGCTCGGCCCGGATAAAACGGCATATTGATGAAGATTGTATTCAGGTATAGCTTCTTTTAAAAGATCTATAATGAATTTGGTATTTTCGACATCTATTCCTTTTGAACAATTAACAAGAATTTGATGAGGTTTTAAATAAGATTTTATCGATTTCCAGAAATGCTTATAAATCTGGGAGGGGATAACCGTTATAATAAAATCACTTTCATCAAAGGCTTCGGGTAAGGAATAGACAAAGGTGAATGTACTCTCATTAATTGATAAGCCAGGAAGATTTTTGTGTTTGTATGTTGACTGTATCTCCTGAAGGATTTCGGGGTATGCATCCCATAACTTTACGTTATGACCGTTATTCGACAAAACATATGCCAAAGCAGTCCCCCAGCTTCCAGCACCCAAGACACTTAGATTTTTTTTCATATTTTTATTTCTTTTTCGAAAAACAATTTTACACTTACCTGTTTTTTAGATTATAATTAATATATATTATGAATACTTCAACTATTATTTTTATTTCGATAGGCGTTTTGTTTATTCTGTTTTTATTTTTCCTTTATTTTAAAAGAATTGCAAAAAGAAAAAAAGTGGAAATGGGATTGGCAGAAGGCCCTGCAACACAGATGGAGTTGGAAAACGACCCTGAACTGCGGCAGACTTATATCGATTTCAAAGAGCTTATGTTCAGCACTCTTTCTCTTAAATATGAGAATATTAAGGTTATTGCTTCCGGCGGAATGGGCATTATTGTTACCGCTATTGATAAAAAAGATAAAAAAAAGGTAGCCATAAAAACCATATCCCCCAAGTTGCATAAGCATCCCAAGGCCATTAAATTCTTTTTCCAGGAATGTCAGGCTATTCAAAAAATGAATCACCCCAATATTGTAAGAATCTATGATTCTGCAGATGAAGGTTTTTTATACTATGTCATGGAGTTCCTTGAGGGGGAAACCCTGGAAGAAAAAATTAATCGAGAAGGAGTCCTCCCGGTTTCTCAGATCGTCAGAATCGGCACCCAGGTTGCACGAGCGTTACAACATTGCCATTCAAATGGAATTGTGCACAGGGATATAAAACCTTCCAATATTTTTATTACCAAAAACGATATCTGTAAAATTATTGATTTTGGAGTGGTTAAAATGCTTGACGCTGAGACGCATGAAACCGGCGCTATCGGGTCTCCCCATTATGCGGCCCCTGAACAGCTTCAGGCAGGAAAAATTTCGGGAAAGAGCGATGTCTATTCACTGGGCGTGTGTCTTTATAAAATGGCTTCAGGCCAATATCCCTATTCTGTAAACGATCTAGTAACGAAAGTCTTTGAGAAGCCTAAAAATCTGAAGGATATTTGCCCTTCAGTATCTGATGAACTGATTGAAATCATCAATGAATGTATTGCCATTGATCCTTCGCAACGATGCGAGGCAACAAAATTATGGGCAAAACTCAAAAAAATCAATATCGGTGAATAAAAATATTTTAAAATTAAAATTCAAAAATTAAATTTTTAATTTATGATTAAACGACGTCTCCGCGGATCCCTGTGCCCCTTTTGATAACACCGGATTTGCATTCCTTGCAGATTCTCTCGTGTTTTCCTATGGCCGCAAAAGATCTTTGACAGCATAGGCAGTTCCTCATGACAATTTTTACTTCAGGGAGTCCTGCTTCTTTTTTCTTTTTATTGATTTTGATCAATTCTTCTAAATCAGCCATAATAGTCCTACCTCTTTTTTATAATGATTAGGCTCGATAAAGTAAAAAATAAAAACATATGGCAGTAAATCACATATTTTTAAAAAAATCAATAGTTTTTTTTTAGGATTTTTAAAGATGTTGATCAGTTATCATGTTTTATAGCATTTAGTTATAGTTGAAATATTAAATTAATTCTTTAATGATAAATAAACATATTTTATTTTTATTTTTCTTTTTTATAGGAAGGAATAAAAAAATCCGGTATAGAGTATCCATGAAATATCAATGGAAAATCGATAAATCAAGCGCACAGACAAGTGTTTTGAATTTTATCAGCGGACATATCAAGGAAATTTGTTCAAAAAGACAGTTAAAAAATAGTATTGAGCACGGAGCGTTGAGACTTAACGGAAAAATTGAAACTTTCAGTTCCTGTAAGCTTAAAAACGGTGATTCAGTTCAGTTTAATTATGTACAGGAAATAAAAAAACGCCTGGTTATTTTGCCTGAAATGATTCTTTACGAAGACCAGCATCTCCTGGCAATCAATAAACCCCCCGGCTTTGCCTCCACCCCTACGGACTCAAAATTCCCGGATCTGGAAACCAGTATAAAAAACCATTTTAAACTGAGTTATCTTAAAATGATCCACAGGCTCGACAAAGACACCTCCGGTGTTTTGCTGGCTGCAAAAAATGAAGAGACTTTCAACCTTTATGTCCGGTATTTCAGGGAAAAAAGAATCAATAAAAAGTATATTGCCTATGTCCATGGAGTTCCTGAAAACGAAAGAGGAACAATTTCTTCTTCTCTGGGGCTTATCAAAAAGACTGAACATACTGAAAAATGGGGAAATGTGAACCCGGATAAGGGAAAGTCCGCAGTGACCCTCTATCACCTTTTGAAATCCTACCGTTCAGTTTCCTTGCTGGAATTAACTCCTCTGACAGGCCGGACTCATCAGATCCGCGTTCATCTTGCAAGCCTTGGTTTTCCTATTATAGGGGATGTGGTCTATGGAAATAAGGAAGGAAATGAATTTTCAACACAAGTCACAAGACAAATGCTTCATTCAATTTCCATTATTGTTCCTCATCCTTCCAATAAGGATTCAGCAATAGAAATTGAAGCCCCCTTGCCTGAAGATTTTATTCAATTCAAAAAATTTATCCAGAAAAATTAATCGTTTTCTTTTAATTCCTTTTCGATTTCCTTCATCAGAGGCTGGATCATTTTTTCCGAAAAATCAAAAATAAGACCTGTTGATTCAAATAATTTGGGGAGGGGTTCTGTTGCGCCTAAAGACAAGCCCTGCTTATAATATTTAATCGCTTCCTTGGGTTCTTTTTTGTATCTCATCCATAATTGCAGAGCTCCAAGCTGAGCTATTCCGTATTCAATGTAATAAAAGGGATATTCAAATAAATGCAGCTGTCTCTGCCAGAGATTGCTGTGTTCATTTTCTAGCCCTTCCCAATCCAGTAAATAACCGCCAAAACGTTTTCTTATGGAAACCCATACCTGATTTCTCTGCTCCACACTATGTTTCGGATTGCTGTAAATCCAGTGTTGAAAAGCATCTATGGTTGCGATCCAGGGAAGAATGGAGATAATCTCCTCCAAAAGTTCTGTTCTGGCTCTTTTTACATCTTCTTCATTATAAAAATGATTTAGAAAATGACTGCCGATGAGTTCCATGCTCATGGAAGCCACTTCACAGAATTCAATAGGCGGTTCCCTGTCGTCCATTAAGGGCTTTGAAGCGGCCGCTAAAACATGAAAGGCATGACCGCTCTCATGAAGCAATGTTCTGATATCCGAATCCAGACCCACAGCATTAAGAAAAATAAAGGGTTTACGCGTTTCTGAAAGAGTGGATTGATAAGCTCCAGGGGCCTTTCCTTTGCGGCTTATAAGATCAAGAACCTCCCATTTTCTGAAAAGTCCGAAATAATTCCCCAGTTCTCCGTCAATACTGTTGAATATTTGCTGTATCCCGTTTTCAAATGCAGGGATATCCTCAAAGGGTTTTAAAGGCGGACGATTTTTTATATCCACTTCCGTGTCCCAGGGTTTTATGCTTTTATAGGCCAGATTTTTTATCCTCCGGTTATAGACCTTTGCCAGCAAAGACACTACGCATTCTTCAACCGATTTATGGAATTTAAGACAGTCCTCAGGGGTGTAATCAAAACGGTTAAACGCTTTGAACTGGTATTCCATAAAATTTTTAAATCCTGCATTTCTGGCAATGGCAGTACGCAATTCGACGAGTTCATTAAACAGGGTATTCATTTTTTCTGAATCCTTCAGGCGTCTCGCCGTGATTGCTCTCCAGGCTTTTTCCCTCAGCTCCCTGTCGGGTTCATGGAGATATTTCCGCATCATCTGAAGGGTTTGTTCCTGCCCGTCAAATTCAACGGTCATAGCACCGCATAAGGCCTGATATTCCTGGCATAACAGGGCTTCCCGGGTTTGAAATGGAATATTTTCTTTCCGGAATAATTCCAGACTGTTCTTTTTTTTTAAAAAAATCATACCATGATGACCGGGGTTTATCTTCAGCAACTCCATGGTGTTGAGATATTTCTTGTCCAACTCCTGAGATAATTCCTTAAGAGAGGGAATAATATTTTCAATATAGTTCTTATATTTTTCAGCATATTCCTGATTGTCGGTCTGACAGGTCATCTGAATATAAAGAAAAGTTCTGACCTGGTCAGCAGCAGCCTCCATTTCAGAGCGGTCTTTAAGCCATTGTTCAAGGGCCGGTTCATTCAGGATTTCCCGACGGAGCAGGGCATGGTAATAGCACATCAATTCTTCAAGATTTTCTAAAATGGCCTCCCTGGAAACAAAACTTCTTTCCTCATAGGGATTTAATTTTTTTAATTGATCAAGAATAGTCATGAACACTTCCTTAAACCGGCACTGCATGAATTACTTTTCTCCATGTTGTGTGCCTTTTCCATATTTCGTTCAATATAAAAGTTTAATCTCATTGGGTTTTATTCCTCGCAATGACGTATTTGATACCTCGCAGCTTGCTGCGGGGTAATTCATTTTTTTAAAATAACAAAAAAGTCATCATTTTTATTGCATTCTGAACAACTTTAATGAAATGTAATATACAGAGTTCCTTATAAATAAGGTTAAACCTTATAGCAGATTAATCCATTTGTGTAATCATAAAATTAACACGGTCGGAATGTCCTGCCTTATCGGATACAGCCAGGGTATGCGCGCCTTTTTTCAGGGATAAGCTGCAGAAAGGTTTTGAAGTCCGGGCAATGAGCTGCCCGTCAAGAAACCAGAATAATTCCTCAAAGGAATAATCCGCCTCAACGTTACATTCCATATTTTTGGGCATAAGCGGATCCTTCGAGACAGGAAGAAGGTATTCAGATCCATTAACAGGAAAACGAATATTTAATTTTGGTTTTATGGAAGCCTCTGTTTTATTCAGCAGGAAGCTTCTGATATTTTCAGGGAACACTGTTTCAACGCGTTGAGTTTCCGGGTTTAATCTGTGGACCGTACAAACGGCTTCAGAACTGATTCCCCTGATTCTTTCATCCTTGATGAATTCCCCGCAGTAATGCCCTGCGGGAGCGCCTGAAAGCGCACATACTTTCTGTGAAAAAACAGAGTCAGGTTTTTCCCAGTGCCCAATATTTCTGTTTAAGGAAACGAGTTGTTGTATTTCCAGGGCAAGAGGTAAAGCAATTTCAGCTCCCAGAAGAATATTCTGGCCTTCACCTGAAAGATGCCCGCACCATACGCCCAAGATATAGTCCGGGGTAAGAACCATTGCCCAGGCATCACGGTGATTCCAGCTGGTGCCTGTTTTATAGCCAGGTTTAAATTCCTCTCCGGGTTCTGAAATCCCCAGGGATCTAAGAGTAAGATAGGAAGACCCTTCCGGATAGATTCTTACTCCTTTATTTTTAGGCTCATCGGCCAGCACCTTTAAAGCTTTCCATAGTCCCTTTCTGGGAAAAACAGCATAGGCGTTGGCAAGATCTGTCAGTTTCATTTCCTCAGTGCCAAGCGCAAGGGAGAGTCCCAGACGCTTATCTGCGGAAATAACATTCAATCCCATATCGTGAAGATCTTTTGAGAACTCACTTACCCCGATCTTTTTCAGAAGGGTTACTGCCGGAATATTCCTGGATTTGGAAAGGGCATCTTTTGCTGAAACAATTCCGAGAAAGGAACGGTCGGAGTTGGAAGGATGATATCCATTCCATGTCATGGGAATATCATAGAGAAGGGATGCCGGAGTTAAAAAACCCTGTGAAAAGGACCGGGCGTAAATAAAGGGTTTTAAAAGCGAACCGGGCTGACGCTTAGACAGCGCCGCATTGACATAGCCAGTCAGGGGATGGGCTGGATTAAGGGATCCGATCAGGGCGGCAATAGAACTGTCCTCAACACGCAGGATTACAGCCGCATATCCGTCAATGCCTTTTTTATTAAACATCAGGCGTTTTTCCTTAACATGTTCAATCAGCAGATGCTGAAGGTCATAATCTAAAGTAGTTTTATAAATCCCCCCCTTGTGGCCGGTAATCTGTTTTATCCATTCTGAAAAATGAATGGAAAAATGGGATTCAGAAAAAAAAGAAGAATTTTTACGGACTAAATTTATTTTTTGAACGATAGCCTGCTGATATTCTTCAGGAGATATGAAGGAATCCTCCAGCATTCTTTTAAGAACATAATCCCTTCTTTTTAACGCCCTGGGTAATTGCCTGTAAGGATAATAACGTGTAGGAGCCTGGGGAAGACCGGCCAGCAAAGAAGCTTCATTAAGATTTAAGTCTGAAGCCGTTTTATTGAAATACTTTTGGGCTGCGGCTTCAATACCGCAGATATTTCCACCATAAGGGGCAATATTAAAATAAATTTCAAGAATCTTATTTTTGGAATACAGGCCTTCGAGCTGAAGGGCGCGGAATATTTCAATCAGCTTGTTATAATAATTTCTCTCCCTGGGCCACAGCATACGGATCACCTGCATGGTGAGTGTTGAAGCGCCTGAAAAACGTCTGCCTTTGGTGATGTTCTGACCTGCAGCACGGAACAGAGAGAAAAAATCCACTCCCGGATGCTCCCAGAATCGTTTATCCTCAGCAGCAAGAGTTGCCTGAACAACAGATTCAGAAATCCGGTTCAGGGAAGTCTTTATCTTCCATGTGCCGTTTTCACTGACATACCAGGCCAGAAGATTTTTTCCTGTCTTGTCTTTAACACAGGTACTCTGAAGAGAAAACTGCTCTTCCAGATACTGAAGCGGAAATGGAAAAAGACAGGACAGGAAAAACAGAAGCAGAACAAGAAAAATAGAACACAAAAATATTCCCAGAAAAATTTTAAAAATTAATTTCAGGAAACCCACATTCATTTCTTTGAGGATAGAATCGATATTTTCCTGCGCCCGTTCATACTGTAAAGCCCGGGATCATACATGCAGCTGGCTTCGGAAGCTGGCCATATAAAATCACCCTGCGTGACCGCGCGAACCAGATACCTGTATTCATTGTAAGGCTTGGCGGTGGAAAAAAACAAAACCAGTCTGTCATCTTTCATTTCACGGTGCAGAACATTTAAAGAATTACCTCCCTTTTGTGCGAGCGTTGCAGCTCCAAGATCAGGGTTTTCAATTTCCAGTCCGGCAGGTAAAAGATCAAGCAGCAGCATGTTGGATAAGGAACGTTGAGACTGAAGGGTATATCGGATCTGATAAAGTTTTCCCTGAACAAGTGAATCTGTTTTTGCGGGTGTGAGGCCGTCACTTTCAAATATTTCTCTTCTTAAGACAAGCCCTGAATCTTTTTCTTCAGATACTTCTTTTTGTGGTATTCCCTGAGAAGAAAGAAAGATATAGCCTAAAGCCTTATCCTGTGAAGGATTAAGTGTAACCGTATAATGTTCATTTTCAACAAGATTATCCAGAGTCAAACCCTTTTGGGTATCAAATTCTTTTTCGTTTCCATCCGGGCATTGGATGCTCCCTTTGAGTATTGCCGTGGAAGAAAATTTCCGGGCATATTTTCCAAGAGCCATGACGGCAAAGGCATTCTCCTGGGTTGATCCGAAGGAATTATTTACAGCAAAGGTCTTTAATTTTTCAACGATTCCCGGAATCTGCGCGTTTTGCGGATTGATGTCCAGCAATAAGGAAAGTTGCAGGGATAATTCGCGAACCTGAGAATTCAAAAATCCTTCGGGTTTGTACCCCGTTGTCAGTGCCCTGTTTTCACCGATCCATTTTTCAGCTTCCTTCATTTCTCCGGAGGCCATGAATGCTCCCGCCAGATAAAAATAAACTGTTGATGAAAGGGTTTTGCCTTTATTTTCAAGTTCTGCAATTTTTTCTTCCAGAGTGGTTATCCATGAATACGGGGTTTCTCCGGATTTTGCCAGGACATAGCACGCATAAGCGGCTTCCTGGAGAAAAGGATACTGGCTGTTTTCATTTTCATAGGTTATCCAGAATTGAAGTTGATTTTTTAAATACTGAAGAGAAGACTCATATAAAGAGCCAGTATCATAGCCCCCCTTTCTGGCTTCTGCCAGAAAGTCAGCCGCATAAATGGATCCGAAAGCATCAGGATCCGCCATTCCAGGCCACATTCCAAAGCCGCCGCCATAGGTCTGCATCATAGTTAAGCGTATAATTCCATCCGCAAATAACTGTTCAATATCTTCGCTTAAAACAATTCCGGAATCTGACTCTGAAATCCAGTCTTTCAAATAAATCAGAGGAAACAGTTTAGATAGGGTTTGTTCAAGGCATCCATAAGGATAATCCAGAAGCGTATTGAGGGAAGAAGTTAATTCCACAAGACTGTTTCCTCCCACCGTTAAATTCCCTTTAAAAGTATTGGGAACAGAAGAGGAATCAATAGTAATTTCTTTTGTCTCTCCCGGTTTTAAAATCCAGGATTGAGCTTTTTTCAGATATCCGGAGGAAGGCCTGACAGGAATTTCAGCAGACTCGCTGTATTCAAGATCTCCCATCTTTAAAGAAAAGGAGAATACGGCATTTCCGATATTCTGTACCTCTAAAGGGATAAAAACTGTTTTTTCCTCACCTGAATTCATTGAAACAGAAGGTATTGCTTCTTTTATTTTAACAGGTCCTTTAACCTCGCAGAGGATATTGACCTTCCCGGATTCAGGACTTTTATTAAAGAGGGTAACAGGCAAAATAAACGCATCCCCGGAACTTAAAAAACGGGGCCAGGATATTCGAGCCATTAAGGGATTTTTAACAGTTAAAGGCGTATCGGATGCCCCGAATAGATTGCCGGATACAGCGACTGCCATTACTCTCAGTTCGCCGATAAATTCAGGAAGCTCACATCGAAATCCTATTCTTCCATTTTCATCCGTAGTGAAAGGCCCCTGCCATAAAACCGGCGTAACAACTTTCCGTGAGAAAAGCGGAGATATGATGCCGGTATCCCCCAGATCCCCCCCTTCTCCTCCTCCGGGTGCGGTTTCATTGACATATTTCCATTTTTCAAAAACAGGAGTCAGTCTGGAATAAAAATCATATTCTTTTACATCCAGACTTCTCAAGGAATAGAAATAATCCCAGGGCGAAGGGGTCTTGTATTTTTTAATAGAAAGAACACCTTCATCAACAAGAAACAAAATCACTGAAGCATCCTTCACAGGAGTTTCTTTATTTTTTACCGTAATATTCACTTCCAGTTCTTTCTTCGGGGAGATTTCCTTAAGTGTTTCAATTTCGACATTTAAACAGCGGTCAGAGGAATCCATCTCCAGCGTGATCTGCCCGGTTGCCCGGTGAGGTTGCCAGTCATCCTCAGGTCTTACCGGTCTTATCAAGGTAACGGTTGCATAAACATTGGGTCTCCAGGATTCAGAAGCAATCCACTGGGTTTCTCCTTTGCCTTCTTTAATTTCTATGACTTTGGAATCTAGTACGGAATCCTTTTCAATGCAGACAAGGGCTTTGCCGTCAAAAAGGGAAAAAACAGATAAATATACAGGCTCTCCTGGTTTATATTTCTTTTTATCCAGTTTTAAAGACAGCTTGTCCGGATCTGCGGTTGTCCATTTCGCTTCCCTGCCCTGGACAAAGAAATCATAGGTCAAGGGGCAATTCTTCTGACTATCAATAAACAGACGGTAATTACCTGCTGTTGTCATGGGGAAAGCAATATCCGCAGTACCCTCTTTTAAATTAACGGACTGATGGGAGAGTTCTTCTTCCTGCCTTGTCCATTCATATTGAAGCCTTCCTCCTCCCATTTGCTTTAAAAGATTAAAATAATTCACCTTAAAAAGATAAGCCGTAACCGGGGTATCCACTTTTTCCAATTTTCCATCCGTCTGAACATTCGCGACATGAAAGCGGATATCCTTTCCGGCAACAGGGGTCTCTTTAAAACATTCAACACCCATATAAGAATCATAGATATGAAATACTTTTTCATTTTTTTCAATCAGGGCTCTGCCCCCTTTTTCTCTGGCTTCAATTTCAATAGTCCCGTTGTAAACTCCTGAAGTTGAAATATTGGGGACCTGTAAGATAAAGCCCGTATCCCCCTTTTCATCCAGAGTCTGTTCAGAAAGTTCGAAGGATTGAGTGGAAAAATTTACCCGGTCATCCCCGAATTTATAATGCCCGTATTCAGGGTGTTTGAAAGGTCCTGATTCATATCTGATTCTGCAGGCTGAAATTAACCCTTTTGCAGGTTCTCCGAATAAATGTTCCACATGAACTTTGGCTGAAAGATCGCCGTCAATATACAAAGGATCCTCCGGAAACTGTACTTTAAGGCGCAGAGTTTGGGGAAGGAAATCAGATACCTGGAAACTGGTCTCCCCTAAAACCTGATCTGTGCCCGGAATGAAAAACTGAATGCGGTAAATACCGCTGGGAGTGTTTTCAGGAATTCGGATTTCAGTAGTCGTTATCCCGGAAATATCGGTTATACAGTTCTGATTCAGCATTTCTTTTCTGTTGGGTTTGCGAAGACTTAAGGTTAAAGGAATCGATGGAGGAGCAATAAACCGGTTATCACGGAGGGTTGCTGAAACTTTAACGGTTTCTCCTGCGCGGTAAAGATTCCGGTCTGTATAGGTAAAGACTTCATAGCCCTTTTTAAGGTAAGGACGTCCCTGATTCCCCTCTTTAAAACGGTCTACATAGTTTTCAGAAAAGGAAATAAAGCTCAAGTCATCATCTTTTGATACAACCAGAAGTCCGGGATTTTCACCCCTGGGCAAAGATTTTAATTCAAAAGAGGCAAGTCCCTTTTCATCGGTTATTCCTTCTCCGATTTTTTGTCTGCGGTCACTGTAAAGTGAAAGTTTGGCTTCTTTAACAGGTTCTGCTGAAGACAGGGAAGTTACCCATACAAAAGCTTTATTATCCGACAAACGGACAGAAACTCCCAGATCAGTAATCACCAGAATGGTCTGGTCGCTTACCCAGTATTCTTCGCCTTTAAGACCAAGGCTGAAAACCCCGATTTTATTATCCGGCATGAAACGATTCAGATCCAGAAGCGTTTCAACCGCCTCGTTCTTTTTGTTGTTGATTCTGACTTCTATTTCAGGCAATCCCTGTGCAAGCATTTCATTCATATAATAGCTTCCCTGAAGAACGTATTCCACGATGTTTCCGGCATAGAGCCTGTTTATAAGCACTTTAACTGAGCTTGTGTTATAGGTTTGTATAGGGACTTTTAAGATATTATTCGGAGATAAAAAACCGCCTTCAAATATAAAACGCTGGGATTTGGGTTTATCCGGAAACCATACGGTTCTTATCAGATCTTTTTCCAGCATTCCTGCGGCACCGGCGGGCAACCCTTTTTTCAAGGTAACAAGATATCTCTGTCCGGGCTTGAAATCCCCTGTAAGAAGCATCCCTCTCTCATAGGATTCTACGCTGAAAGGAAGCGAAGGGGTAACAGAGATGAAGTTTTTAGCGACGGAAAGATCAATAGGTGAATTCATGTCAATTTCAATAGAGCTGTTAGAATCATAATTCACAGGGTTCATTTTTGTAAACACAAGCTCTCGGGGAAGCAAAACCTCGGCTGAGTAATCCTTTTCCAGGCCTAAGGCACCTTCAGTACCGGCAAGCCCTTTGGCAATACTGACAGCTATTTTATTCCATTGTGCAAAAGAAATCCTTACATAAAGGTTTTTGTCAGGTTTTCCGCCTAACACCTGAAAAGAAACGGGTTTCTGATTAGGGTAGAAAATTTTTAAACGTTCTTTTAATTCCAGAGGGTTTACCGGGGTGTTGAAAGTGAACAATACCAGAGAAGAATTATTAGCCTCTATTTTTGCCTGATGGACAGAAACAACCTCCAGAGGTGTTGTAGAAAAATAATAAAAGGACATGGCGGGCGATTCTCCTTTTTTTCCACGGAGCTCAGGAGATAACAGAACCTGGTATCGGGTCGCCCTTTTCAGTTTTTCAAAAAGCTGGTATTTAATCTGATTGTCCTGAGCCAGATAGGCTTTTCCCGCTGTTTCAGGAATAAGCATAAGGCTTTTTTCATTAACAGTCTCAGGGTTGAGAGTGCAACTCAGCTGCAGAGTTAAAAGGCTTGCAGATTCAGGATTCAGAACTCCCTGAGGATCCATCTGTTTCACCATAATTTTTTCTGAAGGCCTGAAGAAATTTTTGATCTGATGATAAAATAAAAACAAAGCTCCAATATTGATCGCCAGAAAAATAAAGGGCCAGAAATTAAAACGTTTAGGCGTAGTCTGGAGGGTGGCAGAGGGAGTTGTCATAGGATTTTCTTTCTTGAAAAATTTTTATATAAAAGCCGGTTTTACCAGCCTGATGATAACAAAATGAATTGGCGGAAATATAATACAACCCTTTTAAATTGGCTAATAAATAATAAGATACTTTAAGCATTATTATGCAGACAGTAAGGTTGCTTCATCAAGAGTGTTGAAGGATATGAATCGTGGAAAATGAATTTAAGTAATATTAAACAAAATCCCCTTACAGGAGATCCACCTCTTCAAGGGATGAATTTGACTGAATTTTTTTACTTATGTACACGATTTGAATTTATTAATCATTAGAATAATACACCCCCAACGGGGATCGAACCTGTGACCTCAAGATTAGGAATCTTGCGCTCTATCCAACTGAGCTATGGGGGCGTAATATTATATTTTTCAACAACAGAGCGTGTTTTTATAGCAAAAGGCGTATGACGGTGCAACTGCAAAATAGGATAAAAAATCAACAAAAAAACAGCAATTTTATCCTTGATTATTTTCATTCAATTTAAAGTCCTCTGCCTCAGGTTTCTCTGTGGACATCAATATCCCTCTCTCTTTCTCAGTAAGAAAGCATCCCAGAATACAATGAGGCTTGCAGGTCCAGTCACAGGGTTCAATATGAATGATCACTTTTGAACTTGGAAAATGATTTTTGATTGCTGCAGTAATTTTATCACTGATACTATGTGACAGACCGACTGAACAATCAGCTTTAAAAATCAGGTGGAATTCAATAAAGCGGGTTCCCCCGGATTTGCGTGTGCGCAGTCTGTGAAATCCCCGTGCATTTGATTTATATTTCATAATGTATTCATAAATCCATTTTTCTTCATTTTCAGGTAGTCTCACATCTACAAGGTCCTTTGCAGATTGCAGAGTCAATTCATAGGCGGCCTTGACAATAAGCAAGGCAACTCCGATGGCTGATACAGAATCAATCCATTGCAAATCAACGCCGGGAAAAAACCATTTCCCTGCCCATATAAAAAAAAGTCCAACCATGACCCCTCCGGAAGTATAGACATCCGTCATCAGATGCCAGCCGTCTGCCTGGAGAGCTATGGAGTCCGTTTCTTTTCCGACTTTAAAAAGTTTTTTTGAAACAATGAAATTAACCAGAGATGAAATCAGCATGATAAGAATACCCAGTTCCGCCTTTTCAATGGGTTTAGGATATATCAATTTATGAATCGCTTCATATATAATCCAGATTGCTGCTAAAAAAATCAGGAGAGCTTCAATTGTCCCGGATATGTTTTCAAATTTCCCATGCCCATAAGGATGGTCCTTGTCCGGAGGCTGACCGGATGTTTTAACGGCAAAATAAGCAATCAGGGCAGCAACGAGATCTATGGCGGAATGAATCGCTTCAGAAATAACAGAGACTGAAGTGGTGATGATTCCAATACATAATTTCAACAATACAAGGGAGGCGTTGGAAATAACGGACAAAATAGCCACTTTTGATTTTTTATTATTATCCATATAAAAATAATTATTAATAAAATGAATTTGTTCAAGCAAAATATTATTGCGTTTACTGAAAATTTTTTATGGATTTATATCCGTCCAATCATATCTTCTATCTGCAGAGACTTGATAAAAAATAAGTGAACAGCATGAGGTGCGGATAAAATAATTTTTTTACATTATTTATCGGTTTTTTTTAAATTTATATTGCGGAATCAATTGAAGTATTTCTTTAAATAAGATATTAGTGATCTGCAAAGCCTGAATCCTTCTTGTTTATTGGTTTTGTTTCATACACCCAGTAAAGATTAACGGCCTTTTAGGCTTTTTTATATATTATCATGCCCCGGTGTTAAGATTTAGAATTTTTATAAAATAATTGATTGCTATCCCTTAGGCCAATTAAAGATATTAAAAATATGTTTTAGTTTTTTAAATATTTTGAGGAATTAAAAAATTTATCTGATTTAAGAATTAAGGAGATTTAGTCCTATGCTGAACAAGATTGGATTTGATAATGAAAAATATATTAAGGAACAATCCGCTGAAATTTTAAAACGAATTGACCAATTCGGAGAGAAGTTATTTTTGGAATTCGGGGGAAAACTCCTTTATGATTATCATGCGGCACGTGTACTTCCCGGCTATGATCCCAATGTCAAAATGCGCCTTCTAAAAAAACTTAAGGATAAAATCGATATTATTCTTTGCATTTACGCAGGTGCCATTGAGCATAAAAAAATGCGGGCTGATTTCGGCATCTCCTATGACGTCGATGCATTTAAGCTTATTGATGATCTTCGTGAATGGGGAATAGAAGTCACTGCGGTTGTAATAACCCGCTTTGAAGATCAGCCGGCCGCGATCCAGTTCAAAAATAAACTGGAACGCCGGGGTATCAAAGTTTACACCCACAGATTTACAAAAGGCTATCCTATCAATGTGGAAATGATTGTGAGTGACGAAGGCTATGGAGCCAATACGCATATTGAAACAACAAAGCCCATTGTCATCTTTACCGGCCCCGGCCCCGGGAGCGGCAAACTTTCAACAGCGCTCTCCCAGCTCTATCACGAACGCAAACGCGGAGTCAAGGCAGGCTATGCCAAGTTTGAGACTTTCCCGATCTGGAACATCCCGCTTAAGCATCCGGTCAATGTGGCTTATGAATCAGCAACAGCCGATTTGCGAGATATCAACATGATCGATTCTCATCACCTCGAGGCATATAATGAAAAAACCGTGAACTACAATCGCGATGTCGAAGCCTTTCCACTTTTACGGAGGATTATCGAAAAAATCACAGGAAGACCCTGTATCTATAAATCACCCACGGATATGGGGGTAAACAAGGCGGGATTCGGAATTGTTGATGACGAGGTGGTCCGGAAGGCCTCCATTCAGGAAATCATCAGACGCTATTTCCGTTATTCATGCGAATATGCCATGGGGGTTACAGATAAGGGAACTGTTGAGCGGGCTGAACTTATAATGAAAGAAATCGGAGCAACTCCTGAAGACCGCCCGGTAGTGCTGCCTGCACGAAAAGCTTCCGAAGACGCCTGTATTTCCGGTAAAGGCAATGCTGGTATTTTCTGCGGTGCAGCCCTTGAATTGGCGGACGGCACTCTACTCACGGGAAGAAATTCCCAGACTATGCATGCGGCCTCATGCCTTATTCTGAATGCTGCAAAATATCTTGCAGGCATTCCTGCAACTATTGATCTCATTCCAAAAAATATCATTGAATCCCTGAACCATTTTAAACGTGATGTGCTTAATGGAAAACGTCTAAGCCTTGACCTTGAAGAAACCCTGATTGCCCTCAGTATAAGCGGCACTACTAATCCGTCTGCCCAGGCAGCCATAGAAAAACTTAAAGAAATTCGAGGGTGTGATGTTCATATCACACATATTCCGACCTCGGGAGATGAAGCCGGTTTAAGAAAACTCGGGCTCAATCTGACCTGCGATCCGGAATTTTCCACCCGGGCTCTTTTTCTGAACTAACACCGGATTTCTTTACAACAAAAGGAAAGAGAAATATGAATAAATTCATCCTATTTTAAAATAGGATGAGATGTATTTATTTTTTCGGTTTTTTGATGAGAAACAGGCTGGTTATTCTTATTAAAAAATCCGGAAAGAATTATTGTTTGATGAAACAACTAATTTTTTAAAAACAAATAAATAAATGAACCTGTTTATTTTAGGAAAAACTTAAAAAACATAATAAGGCGTTAAATAAAAAATGGGCCCACTTGGATTCGAACCAAGGACCAACGGTTTATGAGACCGCTGCTCTAACCGACTGAGCTATAGGCCCGCTCTATTATCCGGCGTTAATTCCGGCCAGCAAATCCGGACTGATATCTTCTAAAAAGCCTTTGAGTTTCTTACTGCGTATGGGATGTCTCATTTTTCTGAGGGCTTTAGCTTCAATCTGTCTGACACGTTCTCGGGTAACGGCAAATTCCTTCCCCACTTCTTCAAGTGTCCTGGGAGTACCGTCTCCTATTCCAAAACGAAGCATTAAAACTTTTTTTTCTCTTGGAGTCAAAGTGGATAACACTTCCTCCATTCTTTCTCTGAGCAGAGACTGTCCTGTAAGTTCCGAAGGAGTGTCACTGTTTTTATCTTCAATAAAATCTCCAAAATGGCTGTCCTCACCCTCTCCGATAGGAGATTGAAGAGAAATGGGATGTTGAGCCATTTTTAAAATATTTCTTATTTTTTCAACAGGAATTTTCATCCCTTCAGCTAAATCTTCAGGCGAGGCTTCTTTACCTTTTTCCTGTACTAATTTTTTAGAGGCCCGGACAATCTTATTGATCGTTTCAATCATGTGAACCGGAATTCGGATGGTTCTTGCCTGATCTGCAATCGAACGTGTAATGGCCTGTCTGATCCACCAGGTCGCATAGGTGCTGAACTTATAACCGCGCTGATATTCAAATTTATCAACCGCTTTCATAAGTCCTATATTGCCTTCCTGAATCAGATCCAGAAAAGAAAGGCCACGGTTTGTATATTTTTTAGCAATGGAAATCACGAGCCTTAAGTTGGATTCAATCATTTCCCTTTTAGCTTCACGTGCTTCGTAGGCCCATTTGGCGATTTCATTGGCCTTTTTTATATAATCATCCGATTCCATGCGGACGGAAATTTCAAAACGGCGTAACTTCCGTTTATGATTTTTCAGTTCGTTTTTTATGGCCTGGCTTTTTGAGTTTTTAGCCTTCTCAATATCGTTTACAATTTCAATCATTTTAAATTTTGTATCATCAACCACATCAGCAAAATCCTCAATGGCCTTCTGTTTGAAATAGAATTTCTTCAGAAGTTCTGACATTTTATGATTAACCCCATTGAATTCCTTACCAAGCTTTTCCTGTTTGGCTTTTGTATTTTCTGATTTCAGCATTTCCTCGAAAAAATTATTCAGCTCAGTATCATGTTTAACAAGGGCCTCAAGATAGTCTTTCAGTTTTTCAATAAATTTTTCTCTGTTAACAAATTTTGAATCCTGAATAATCCTGTCAAAACGCTCTTTTCCACTGATGATTTTTTTGGCAAGGTTAAGCGCTTCTTTCGGCACCTGACCAAAAAGAAAAATATTTTCTTTTAAATTATTTTCAGTTTCTTCAATTCTTTTGCAGATTTCAACTTCCTGCTCACGGGTCAAAAGAGGTACTGATCCCATCTGTTTTAGATACATACGGACAGGATCATCAAGAACATCAGCCTGAGCTGAGGCTTTTTTGCTTTTCTTGATTTTAGAACGGCCTTCTCCGCCTTCGTCGCCGGATTCATCCACTATTTCGATATCGTGCTGTTCACAGACACTGAAGATTTTATCCAGCTCCTGGGGTGAAACATCTTTGTTGGATAAGGCATTATTAATTTCATCATAGGTTAAAAAACCCTCCTGTTTGCCTTTCTTAACAAGAAGCTCCAGACATAAATCGAAATCATTTTTCTCCCGATGATCATGCTTATCACCATTTTTAACGGGATGTGCATTATGATTATTATTGTTATGTTTATTATCTTTAGCTGGCCGGGAATTTTGTTTTGATTTTTTCACCATTTCTCTCCGCTTGTTGACAATCTGTACTTGTCATTGCCTAATTCATTTTTTTCAAAAAGAGGTCAGATTTAATAACTTTTTTACATAATAGTCAAACAAATTTAATTCTTTAGGGTAACATTTTTAAAATTAAAGGCTATAGCTGATTAGAATTTAAAAACCAGAACTTTTCAAATCTAAGGGCTATACTAATCTCCCTGCTTTCAGCGGTACAGAATATTTATTGTCTGCCTTTTTTATTTAAATATAAATGATTGAAAATTGGTTCTGATTTGGTAAATTAAATCGATTTTCAAAAACCGTATTAAGGAGTTTTTTATGCCTGAAACAAAATGCGCTGTTTTAAAAATCGTCATGGGGGATGCTACCGGAAAAAAAGAATTTCCCATCATTACAGAACTGATGATAGGCAGGGATGCTAAAAATGATATAGTCATCCCTAACCCTAATGTTTCACGAAAACATGCGAAAGTTTTTAAAGATGAAGCAGGTCTATGCTGGCTTGAAGATCTCGGAAGCCATAACGGCACCCTTTTAAACGGGCGTCTGGCACGCAAGGAAAAATTACAGGAAAATGATATCATCCTTATTGCGGATACAGAGCTTACCTTTTTCGGCAATGCCGAGATTCCTGTTGCGACTAATAATAAAAAAGTCACGGAAGAGGATTTAGGGGTAATCGGCTGCAACAGCACTGCTTTTATTGACCTTTCTGAATTAAAAAAAGAAACCATGGAAGATTTGCGAAAAAAGAAGCCGAGTATTACAGATCATTGGAAAGAGTAATAACAGTCAATTCTCTTTTAAAGGGTTGCTCAGTGACTCAAGATAATAAAAATCTAAAACCAGAAAATCTCCAATCTAACAGTCTTTCCCCGGAATCTGACCCAAAGGCGGACATAACCCAGACCTTATCCAGTCCCCTTGTTCCAAAATCCGTCGAAGAAATCGACAAGACCAGCGATTTTGCAGCCGTTCCTTTAAAAAATCCGAATGAAGAGCTGAAGGCAACGGCCTCTCTATCTACTCCCCTCATTACCCCAAAAAACGCATCTCCGGAACAGACCCTTGTTTCTGCTGTTTCTCCCCATAAAGAAATCTGCCCCGGAACCGAAGCTCTTTCAATAGCGGAATCAAAATCCTCTCTGATAATGTCAAGGCAATCGCGTTCACTTTCAATCAAAAGAACATTCGGGAATAAGTTCAAATCTCTGATCAGCATTGCGGGGTATCATAGACCTGTTTTTTACTGGCTTATTTTTTTAGCTGCTCTATTAGGCCTGTTTTATCATCTTTCTTTTATTGATAATTTTGAATCCGCTGCTTATGACCGGATGTATAAGTTTAAGAATGATATTCCTGTGTCCCAGAATATTATTATAGCGGAGATAAATGACGACTGTAAAAATTTATATGGAAAAATGGGGGCCTGGCCCTGGTCCAGAAAAATACATGCCCAGGTTATCAGCAACCTCCGGGAATTTTTCAAGCCTTTAAGAATTGGAGTGGATATCCTTTTTCTAGATCCTTCCAATGACAGTGTATCAGATTTTGCCCTTGCCAGAACAATTAAAAAAGCGGGTAATGTTTATCTGCCTTACATCTTTGAATTTTCCGAAGAAACAGGCAAGTCTTTTTCAGAGCGGATCCAGGGAATACTGGAACCCTGGGATAAAATTAAAAACAGCTCTGTTTCCCTGGGTTTTATCAATTTTACGGAAGATAAGGACGGGAAACTCCGCAGAATTCCCCTTCTGATTCCTTATCAGAAGGAATTTAAAATACACCTTGCGTTCAAAATGCTTCTGGATCATCTGAATGTCACACTTTCAGATTTAAAAATAGAAAAGGGGAATTCAATTTCTTTTACAGATAAAAACAATACGAATTACAGCATACCCATCGATAACGATTATCAAATGCTCCTCTGCTGGCCAGGTGCCTGGCAAAAAACGTTCAGACATGTCTCCTGTCTGGATATCATTCAGGTTACAGCCGCACAAAAACTTGAGGGGATAAAATCCGCTATTGATCCCACCCAGTACAAGGATTCCTTCATACTTATCGGGGACACCACAACCGCCTCTGTGGATATGCGCCCCACCCCCTTTGATAAACGCTGTCCCCTTGTCAATGTTCATGCGGTGTTAATCAATCAGATGCTTCATCATTATTTCATCCGTAGCATTTCTCCTGTCTTTGGTTTTTCATTCTCTTATCTGGTAGGGATTATGGTTGTTTATTTTGCTTTAACTTTCTCACCTCTTAAAACTTTGATTTCAAGCACCATTCTATTTATCCTTATCTTCTCCATTTCTTTGATTTTTCTCATTTATTGTAATCTCTGGCTGGGCCCTGTTAAGCCCCTTTTAATTATTTTAATCACCCTGGTTTTCATAACCAGCTACAGCCATATCCGGTTTAAAGATCACGTGGATTTAAAACTATCCTTTGAGCAAAAGCTTTCCATGGCAGATGCGCGGCTGCCTCAATTTCGCCATAACCTGAAAATCGGTGAGTATTCGAACATCCAGGAATTAGGCCGGGGAGGCATGGCTGTTGTTTATCGGGGAACCTCAAAAAAAGGGAAGGATTTTGCCATAAAAGTCATAAGCCCTGAATGTCTTGCCAGGGACAAACTTTTTAAATACCGGTTCAAAAGAGAAATTGAAACCATGAAAAAAGTCGACAGTCCCTTTGTGATTCATATCTATGACCATGGAAATTATCAGGGAGTTCTTTATTATGTCATGGAACTTTTTCCTGCCGGAGACCTTGCAGATAATATTCTCCGTCTCTCCAAGATAACGGACTGGAAATGGATCATTGATTTTTTTACTCAGCTGACAGAAGGATTAAAGGCTATCCACGATGTGAAGCTCATTCACCGGGATATCAAACCCGCCAATATCATGATGAATGATCAGAATGTTGTAAAAATTGCAGACTTTGGTCTTGCGAAACCTGTTGAGGAAGGTCAGATCCTTACCTCTGTGGGACAGGTGTTGGGCACTCCGGCCTATCTGGCCCCGGAACTCTGCACCGGTGAATCTCCCGGTTATGCAGCGGATATTTACGCCATGGGAATTGTTTTTTATGAAATCATATCCGCCTACAGACCCTTCCAGGAATTCAGCAATATGGCCGCTTTGATCCAGGCAAAATTAAAAGCGCCTATTCCTTCAATAAAACTCAGAAGATATGATATTCCCGATCCGCTGGCTATAATCATCGATAAAATGATCGCCTTCAATACTTCTGACCGCTATTCTTCCTGCAATGATATTCTCAGGGATCTGAATTCGTTCAAGACTTCATTAAAGGCTTAGTATTTCCTAGGCAAACGTAAAATCATATCTATCATGCATTATGTCCGGATGGATACAAAAAAGGTCAGATTATTAACATCCAGCTCAATCTCTTTGTTGTACCTGTCATTGGAATCGCCTTCATTCGTTTGAGTTTGTTTAATGTCTTCAATGGTCACATCAGCAGAGATAATCTGGTATTTTATCCCGGCTAGAAATGAAGAGGATTTAAAAACAGGAAACTCCCAGTAAAATTTGAATTCATGTTTAGTGTAATTCAAATCAATATCTTTTGCATGCTGCACATTGAGGATAGCAAAATCATCGGTGGAACCCTCCCAGTTGTAATTCACAATATTAAAATTAAAAACAAAATCATATTCAGTGTTATTATGAGTCAAAAATTCAAAAACACATTCCCCGCCAAATCCTATTTCAGGCATTCCGGCCCCAAACCAGCCTTCCGCTTTTCCCCCGATTACGTATTCGTTGGGATTGTTTTCATTCAAGGTAATACCGTGAGGCTCCCCGGCATCAATTTTGATTTTTCCGGCAACGGAATAAAGGCCAAGGTTGAACCAGGGAGTAAAATGCATGGCCTCCGTTACCTGAAGGAAAAAAGGAGTGATGTACGTATTAAGTTCCAGGATTGCTCCTTTGATATCCGTTGAAATACCCAGGCCCTCCGGAATCAGCATGTATTGATAGGTCTGACCGTTATAGTCGACTTCCTCCATGGCAATGGCAAAATCTCCGCCTGCTATGATATCCTCCTTGGGATTGAAATAATCAAGTTCCAGAGCAACAGAAAGGTATTTCCATTTCTTTTCCATCTGGAATCCATAAATTGCATATTTATCATCAAAGCCAAGATCCTCAAAAGAATAAAATTCAAGATATCGTGCGTAATTATTGCGTGTTTCCGAGACTTCTGCTTTAAAATCAGTCATCCAGCCGTAGTTCAGATTAAAAGTGAAACTGTTTTTTTCCTTTTCAAACATCTGGGGATAATAACGGCCCCAGTCCATTTCCAATGCTGAAAGATTACTCATTACACAAAAAATAGATATTGCGAGCCATGCATTTTTTTTAACAAACATCTTAAGTTTTTCTCCTTAAAAACTGTGTCTTGTTCTAGGTGATTTTAATAATGATTTCATATACCATATTCAGGCATATGCCCAGTTCATTTTTAAGTTATTTTTATTGAGCGCTTGACCGGTTATCTTACCTCTGTTATAGTTTCTAGCCATGAAAAATAAAACTGCAAAATTTTATTTCGGGGAATATGGCGGACGTTATGTGCCTGAAACCCTGATTCCAGCCCTTGAGGAAACCGCTAAAGCCTTTGAAAAAATGAAAAGCGACAAGGCCTTTAATGCGGAATACCGTCAGATCCTCAAAGACTTCGTCGGAAGGGAAACTCCTTTATTTTATGCACCCCACCTTTCTGAACGCTATCATGCCAAAATTTATTTAAAAAGAGAAGACCTCTGTCATACCGGTTCTCATAAAATCAACAATGCCGTGGGGCAGGCCCTGCTTGCCCGGTATATGAAAAAGAAAAAGCTGATCGCAGAAACCGGAGCCGGACAGCACGGAGTAGCGACAGCAACCGTAGCGGCCTATTTCGGCTTTGAATGTAAAATTTTTATGGGTACCGAAGACATGAGGCGTCAGGCCATCAATGTCCACCGCATGCAGCTTTTGGGTTCAGAAGTTCAGGGTGTGGATTCAGGTTCCAAAACCCTGAAGGACGCCATCAATGATGCCCTGCGTTTCTGGACTCTCCATGTCGAGGATACTCATTATCTTTTCGGTTCTGTTCTCGGTCCCTACCCCTTTCCGAAAATGGTCCATCATTTTCAACAGGTCATCGGACTGGAAACTAAAAAACAGATTCTTGAAAAAGAAGGAAGCCTTCCGGATTATATTATTGCCTGCGTCGGCGGCGGAAGTAATTCCATGGGGATTTTTTCACCTTTCGTCGGCAATAAAAAAGTGCGTTTGATCGGGGTGGAAGCCGGAGGAAAAGGAAATAAGACAGGTCAGCATGCGGCCCGCTTTATACATCCTGAAAAAGGCGTCCTGCATGGAACCTATTCCTACCTCATTCAGAAAAACGGCCAGATTCAGCTCACCCATTCCATTGCCCCTGGTCTTGATTATGCTTCCATCGGCCCTGAACATGCTGATCTTTATGACAAGAAACTGGCTACCTATGATCACATCACGGATAAAGAAGCTGTTTTCGGCTTTAAACTTTTATCCTCTACAGAAGGAATTATTCCGGCGCTTGAATCCTCTCATGCCGTAGGCTATCTAGAAAAAATCAAGTCCGAGATCAAAGGGAAATGCGTAGTTGTCAATATCAGCGGACGCGGAGACAAGGATCTCTTTACCGTAGAAGACTATAAGGCTTAAGGACCATGAAAAACCGGATTGATATTACCTTTTTAAATCTTAAGAAAAATAAAAAAAAGGCTTTTGTTGCCTATATTACTGCAGGAGATCCTAACCTCGATGCTACCCTTTCCATCATGCACTTGTTTGTGCAAAAAGGAGTGGATATTATTGAGCTTGGAGTTCCTTTTTCCGATCCCATCGGTGATGGACCTGTAAATCAGGCAGCCGCCCAAAGGGCCATCCATTCAGGGACAACACTGGCGAAAATTTTTCAGATGATAAAAAATTTCAGAAAAACCTCCAATACCCCGGTTGTGCTCTTCAGTTATCTGAATCCCATTCATGAATTCGGAATAGATCATTTCACTCAGGCTGCTAAAAATGCGGATATTGATGCGGTGCTTCTGGTAGACGGTCCTTTTGATATGTGTTCAGATCTTAAGCAAAATCTGAACAGGGAAGGTATTCATGCCGTTTATCTGGCCGCCCCTACGACTTCCATCGAAAGACTGAAAGAAATTACCCGCAATACGGGCGGATTTCTCTATTATATTTCAAGCCTTGGAGTAACAGGAATACGCAAATCCTTCAGCAGGGATATTGGTTTAAAACTGAAAGAAATACAATTTTTGACAGACAAACCGATCTGTGTGGGCTTCGGAATCTCCACTCCCCAGGATGCGCAGAAAATGGCCCGTTTCTGCAGTGGAGTCATTGTGGGCTCCGCCTTTGTCAATATCATTTCAGAACACCAGACTGACATAAAAACCATGCTCAGCAAACTTGACTCTTTTACTCATTCCATGGTTTCTTCTGTTAAAGCCCTCTGAAATTGATAAAAAAATCCATTGAAAAAATAATAAAATAAGCTAAGTTAGCACGTTTATAATAACCAACACATGGGAGTTTTGAATTCATGAAAAAAGAAAAATATGTTGTTGCAGTAGTCGGTGCTACAGGTGCCGTCGGCAATGAAATGCTTAACACTCTGGAAAGAAGAAAATTTCCTATCTCCCAGCTGATACCTCTTGCTTCAGCAAAATCAGCCGGCAAAACGCTTCTTTTTAAAAAGAAAAAATATGAAATCAAGGAATTAAAAGAAGATTCTTTTGAAGGTGTTGACATTGCTTTGTTTTCAGCGGGTTCTTCTGTTTCACAGAAATTTGCTCCTATCGCTGCAAAAGCCGGAGCTATTGTCGTAGATAACACTTCAGCTTTCCGTATGGATCCTGAAATACCTCTGGTTGTTCCTGAAGTCAATGCGGAAGACATTCGGAAACATAAAGGAATTATAGCAAATCCCAACTGCTCTACCATTCAGATGCTTTTACCGGTTAATGCCATTAATAAGAAATACAAAATCAAGCGCCTTGTTGTTTCCACCTATCAGTCTGTATCTGGGGCCGGACAAAAAGGGATTAATGCCCTTTTAAACGAATCCATGCAGAAACTTCAGGGGGAAAAAATTCTGAACAAGACTTTAGGTAAACAGATCGCTTTCAATCTGATTCCGCAGATTGATATCTTTACAGAAAGCGGATTTACGAAAGAAGAATTGAAGATGGTGAATGAAACCAAAAAAATTCTTCATGATGAAGATATTCTGGTCAATGCAACCTGTGTCAGGGTGCCTGTACTACGGGGGCATTCCGAATCTCTGAACCTTGAACTTGAAAACCCATTTGATCTTGAAGAGCTTAAAAATGAAATAGCGAAGGTTGATAATCTGATTATTGAAGATGATCCCGCCAACGGTATTTATCCGATGCCAATCAATTGTGAAGGCCGTTTTGAAACCTTTGTAGGCCGTATCCGTAGAGACCCCACCCTTCCCAGCGGAGTTAATCTATGGGTTGTTAGCGATAACCTTTTGAAAGGCGCCGCATTTAATGCAGTTCAAATTGCGGAATGCCTTCTCCAAATGGATGTGATCTGATTTAACTGTCTGTTTAAAAGTATTACCCTTCAGGGATTCCTCTTTAAAAAAAGATCCCTGAAGGGATTCATTCCGCTTGAACGATATGATTATACATCCGACAGTTTGTTTGTACTGCTTAATTTGCTGAATAAAAAAATGGGATCATTTCATAATTACTGTATAGATAATGGATTACGGAGTATTTTTCTTTAAAAAGAAACCCATTTACAACAGTTTTTACTTGACAAACTTTTAAAATAGTTAATTATTCCATTTCTTTTAAATTAAATCATTTAAGATGGAGAAAAATATGTCGTCTGAAAAAACTCTTTCGTATGAAGATTGCGTTCAAACAGATTCCCTTTTTTATAAGTTTTTTAAAAATCATAAATTTCCGGTCCTGATTCTCCATTATAAGACATTCAAAGTTTTGGACACAAACAGCAAAGCGATGGATTTTTTTCAGTTCACCAACGGCGAAATTAAGAAGAAATATCTTTATTCGTTTGCCCAGGAAAAAGAACACGAGGAATGGAAAAACAAGATCGACCTGCACAAAACAAAATCCAGCTTCACCCTTCAGATGCCCATGATTCCTAAAAACAAAAACGCAATCACATGCGCTGTTTGCATGGAAGAAATCAATATCGGAAAATGCGCGGTGTGGGCTGCTGTGATCGATAACGAAAATTCTGAGAAAATAGCCCTTGAAATAAAGCTGAAGGACCAGAACAAGGATTTGACGGATCAGCTGAAAAAACTGGTCGATATCAACAGAAAAATGGTAAATTCCTACGAAAACATCAAACGTCAATATCAGGAATTACTGGAATATCAGGAAGAAAATGTTAAAACAGAAAGGCATAAAACCATTGGTGAAATGACAGAAGTCCTCCAGGATAAGATTAACAAGCCTTTGAATCGGATTCTGGATGATGTACAGAAAATTCATGATTCAGAAAAGAAGCTTGATTCTTCTGTCGTTAAAAGGTTAAAATTAATTGAAGAGTCCGCGGAAAACGTTTTAAGGATAATCGACAGAATCTCAGAAGTTAGAGACATTAAAAAAATGAAATACATTGAACTCAATAATATGTAAATTGAGATGAAAAATCTCTGATTGGGTAATATGATTTCCAAACAGTCTCAGTATTTATTTGTTAATTTCAAGAAAAGCAATTTAAAAATTCCTTTTCATAAAAGAGAATTTAATCATATATTTCTTATCTCTGCGGATTTTCCTGCACAAAAATACGGCGAAATTCTTGAAAAAATTTTCACCTTTCAGAATATTTCTCAGCGTCCTTTGCAGATCCTGCTGGTTTTTTTTACCGGAAGCCCCCCCCCTCTTCGCAATCAGACGCCTTTACAGGCTTTATGGAATTATTTTTCATCCAAACCCGGAGGAACGGATTCAATAATTTTTTCCCTTCTGGAAATAGGCGGGGAAAATTCTCCGGTTCAGTTTTCGGAAAGGATGCATCTGGTTTTTCAATTTTTAAAACCCATGCGTTTTGAAAATGTTCTTTTTTACACCGCTTCAGATCCTGAACTTTTTCCTGCACAAAAAATCGGTCTTTTCCTGGAAAGTTCCCATACCAACCGTGCGGATTTTAATTTTGCCGCCTATATCCTTCCTTTTTACAAAGGAGCTATGATTAACTTCTGGATGATGCCCTTAAGCGCGTTATTCGGCCGGAAAATTCGTAATGTAGCCATTCAGGATTTTATTTTTTCAAAACATTGTCTCCAGTTCTGGCTGAAACAAAAATGGCCGGATTGCGAATATCGCGATAATCTGATTTTCTTTTTAACCCTTTCCGCTTTTACTTCCGGACTAAAAATAAATGAATTTTTTCTGGGTGAAAAAAAACAGCAGTTTGAACTGAACCCCAAAGAATCAATTGAACTGATTCATACCGGTCTCGGGCTTGTTGAACGGTATAAAACGTTCATCAAACACTGCCTTATGCTTCTCCCCTGTCATACAAAGGGAGCCTCTTCCATTCCCTTTTCCCTGTATGACTGTGGGGATCTTTCCGTTTTTGTTAATGCCTATGAACAATCCAGATCCCCTTTTGGAAAGAACTTTTTTACTCTGGCGAAAAAAAATCTGCCTCAGAAACTATATCAGAATCTTTTTACCTATTTTCATACGACACTTACATCTGATAATGTTTTTCAGCCTGATGATTCCTGGAATATTCTTTTACTTTCGCTTATTAATCTTTATCTGCACAATAAATCCTCTGCACAGAAAGCCCGTTTGTTTGAAATTATTTTTCACCTTTTCGGATTCAAAATCCGTCACTGGGCCTCAGAGATAAAAATACTGATTCAGGCAACAAAAGAAAAAGCACAGGCAGATGAACTCCGCGGATGTCCATGGATCAATGGAGAAAAAGGACAATTCTGGCATATTCATGACAATTACGAAAAGAAACTCAACGACTCCATTTGCCGGCTGCATTCCATGAAGACAGAGTTTTTCTAAAAGTTTTCATCTTCACTGTCCGTTCTCTTCAAAAAAATACGTCTCTGTCAAACGGGCATGGCCCCTGTTTTTTGACGCTTTCGCGTAAAATTCGGGGTGTGATTTTTTACTCATATCATCCAATCCTGATTCATTTAGGAGCTTCTTTTTTTCTTAAACGGATATTTTTAGGGGTAATTTCAACCAGTTCATCGTCATTGATATAGGAAATGCATTCCTCCAGATTCATGAGTGTCGGAGGCACCAAAAGAACGTTTTCATCCGACCCTGCGGCACGGACATTGGTTAGTTTTTTACCCTTGGCCGGATTAACCACGATATCGTTTTCACGGCAGTTTTCGCCGATAATCTGGCCGGTATAAACTGAAATTCCAGGACCTAAAAAAAGTTTACCCCTCGCCTGAAGATTGAAAAGTGCATAGGCAACAGTTTCACAGGTTGATTTATTGACCAATACACCATTTTTCCGGTTGGAGGGAATATCCCCTGCATATTCATCATAACCCCAGAAAATATAATTCATAACCCCCATCCCTTTGGTATCAGTCATAAAAATTGAGCGATAACCCAAAAGCCCGCGGGTTGGGATTTTATATTTTAATCGGGTCATTCCTTCGTCACTGAACATTTCAAGCATCTGAGCCTTACGCATTCCAAGTTTTTCAATCACCGGGCCCATGTAATTTTCAGAAACATCAATAATGACTTCTTCAAAAGGCTCCATTATTTTTTCACCTTCCTGATGAAAAATCACCTGAGGCGCTGTCACCTGAAGCTCATAGCCCTCTCTTCTCATTTTTTCAATCAAAACGGAAAGATGAAGCTCTCCGCGGCCCGAGACTTTAAAGCCCGGAGTCCCCTTCAGTTCTTCAACATGAAGAGCGACATCGCAAAGAATTTCCTTTTTTAAACGCTCCAGCAAATGTCTCGAGGTGCTGAAACTTCCTTCCTTTCCTGCAAACGGAGAATCATTGGGAATAAAATTCATGGTAATCGTAGGAGGATCGATTGCAAGCATAGGCAAAGGAACCGGATTTACCGGATCAGTATACGTCTCCCCGATCTGAATCGCTTCATAACCCGCTACAGCCACGATTTCGCCAAGTTCTGCAAAATCAACCGGTTTTTTCTGGTTGCTTTCAAAGGTGTACAGTTTGGTAATTCTTGTCGCTTCTTTCTTGCCGTTGAAATCGCAAATCACAACACTCTGATTGATCGTCGCTTTTCCTGAAGTGATTTTACCGATTCCAAGACGTCCCAAAAAAGGAGAATGATCAATGGAGCTCACCTGAAGCTGCAAAGGTCCGTTAGGATCCCCCTTGGGATAAGGAATGGACTTTATAATTTCATCATAAAGAGGACCCAGATCTTTAGGGGAATCATGGAGGTGTTTCAAGGCATAACCGTCTTTTGCTGATGCAAAAATGATAGGAAAATCCAGAATATGATCCGGAGCTTTGAGCTGAACGAAAAGATCAAAAACCTGATCCACCACCCATTCAGGCCGCGCGTTAGGCTTATCGATTTTATTAATGACCACGATGATCGGAAGCATGCGGGCCAGGGCTTTTTTCAAAACAAAATAGGTTTGAGGCATCGGCCCTTCCTGCGCATCCACAAGAAGCAGGGCCCCATCAACCATTTGCAATACCCGTTCAACCTGACCGCCAAAATCAGCATGTCCTGGAGTATCTACAATATTAAAAAGATGATCTTTATATTTAAAAGACCCGTTTTTGGAGGCAATGGTAATCCCGCGTTCACGTTCCTGATCCATAGAGTCCATCAGGCGTTCTTCCACCACCTGATTATCACGAAACATTCCGCTTTGTTTAAACAGTTTATCTACCAGGGTTGTCTTTCCATGGTCAACGTGAGCGATAATCGCTATATTTCTAATCTGGGTCTGCAACATATATAAATCCTCGGCTTTCTTTGTAAAAAAGGCGCTATATATACTAAATCTGAGTTTTTTGGCTAGTCTTTTCTGAATAAATATGTGTTATATTAAAGTTTAATATTTATAACACAGGTTAAATAATTGATTAGGGAATATCTGATTTTCTGTTTTTATCAACAGCTCCAAAATATTTAATCTTTCATTAACAGGATTCAGAGGAATATTTTATTTTTCGGTGAGTATGGCGATTCCTTTTTCCGAAAGGGTATAAAAAGGTTCTGTCTCATAAAAATTGGAGCTGAGGCCTGGAACGATTATAAAATCCAAAGTCAGGCGGTGCAGATCTTCCAGTATTAATTTCCTGTCCAGAGACCCTGTTGCTGTGCAGAAATCTTCAACCTTATGTTCAAAAAATTCCGCCACATCCTGCCTGTGAAAACTCATTTTCTTTTCCTGAAGAACCTTTTCCTTTAAAAATCTCAATATTTCGGCCCTTATTTTTGCCTGTTCCATATTTTTTATTCCTTATTCGGGTTAATTATTGAAAATGAAAAAAATCCCGTTCCTGCTTCAAATCCAGAGATTCAAGCCATTCCTGAATAATTTCTCTGCTTCCACGGGTCATAAGGGCATTGATCAAAAAAGGCTTGTCTTTGAGAATTTCAAAAGTCTCTCTGCTGATGACAGGACGGTTATAAATCTCTTTTCCAATTTTTTTTGGATCAATATCAATAAACCCTTTTAAAGAATAGCCTTTCCGGATAAGCCATCTGGCCATTTTTCTTCCCCCTTCACCCGCTCCGATAATCATAAAGGGAGTTTCCCTGTTTAACGGAAAATATTCCGTTTTTAAAGCCCGAAAGGCTTCTTCAGCATAGCGTTTGTCCTTTCTTGAAAGACGTGTTGGGGAATCCCTCCAGTACAGCAGTGTTTCTGGAACCCTGCCCAGAGCGCAGGCTTTATGTGAACGCAGAAAAAATTCATAATCCTCAGGAAAATCCCCCTCTTTATAAAATCCATTTTTTATATAAACACTCCGCTTGAGCATCCATGTCGGATGAATCATAGGGCATTCGATGTATCTTGAAAGGCTGAGATCCGTCAAAGAATTATGCCAGGCCACATACGCCTGATAGCCTTTATTATCGTTGCTTCCACCGAAAAGTTCAACATTACAGGAAACCCAATCCAGTTTATTCGACTCGGCATATTCAAACTGCTTTTCAAGACGATCAGGAGCCATGAGGTCATCCCCGTCAAACCGTGCGATCCAGGTTGCAGAACATAGCTCCAGCCCTTTGTTCAGGGCATGAACAATACCTTTATGAACCAGCCTGTGAATTTCAATGCGGGAATCCTTGGGAAGCCCTTCCAGGGAATCATCTGTCGAACCGTCATCCATCACAACCACCCTAAAATCCTTAAAACTCTGTGATAATAATGATTTTAATGCTTCTGAAAGATAAGGGCCGTTGTTATAGTTTGGTAAAAGAACATCAATCAAAGCCATGAGAGCTGTTTTGTCCTGGTTTATTGAGACATGGAGGAAATGAGAGAAACCAGCGGTAAAAACATGGCAATCACAATAAACCCTACAATGCCGGCCAGGGTAATAATCAGAGCAGGTTCAATAAGCGAGGTTACCGCAGACACGGCTGAATCTACATCATCTTCATAGCTCTCAGCAATCTTGATGAGCATTTCAGACATGCGCCCTGTTTCTTCACCGACACTCACCATGCTGAGCACCATGGGAGGAAAAATATTCGCCTGGGTCAGAGGATGAACCATGGACTCCCCTTCCTTCAGATTATCATGAACAAGGGTAATCGCGTTTTCAACAACAGCATTTCCGACTGTCTCACGGGTGATATTCAGGGCTTCCAAAATCTGAACACCGCTGTTAATCAGGGTTCCAAGAGTACGGGTGAATCGGGATACAGCCACTTTGCTGAACAAATCGCCAATGACGGGCATTTTATAGAGTATGGAGTGAACCATGTGTCTTCCTGCTTTATTGGCCATGGTAAATCTGAAAGCCACAACAACAGCGGCCAGAAAAACAAAAGGGAGATACCATTGATTCCGGATAAAACCGCTCATATCGATCAGAAACTGGGTCATAAAGGGAAGCTGAAGATCCATTTCCAGAAACATCTTGGAAAATTTAGGAATAATGAACACAATCAGCCCATAGACAACAACCCCTGCAACCAAAAGAACGAAAGAAGGATACACCATGGAAGATTTGACCTTCTTCTTCAATTTTGAACTTTTTTCATAATAGTCTGCCATCTGAAGCAGAACCTTGTCAAGAACGCCTCCGACTTCACCGGCATGGATCATGTTGATAAACAAAGGGGAAAAAACATCTTCATAATCCTTCATGGAGACTGAAAGGGAATTTCCGCTTTCAACGGAATCAGAAATGTTTTTTAAAACAGTACCCATGGGCCTGTTTTTGTTCTGTTTTTCAAGGACTCTCAGCCCCCTTAAAATGGGGAGTCCGGCATCGACAAGGGTTGCAAACTGACGCATGAAGGTCACCAGGTCTTTTTCTTTTACCTTTTTAAAAAAACTGAAAAAACTTTTATCCAGGATAGGCGCGGAGGATGTTTTGGTTTCTTTTCCTTCAGTGACGGATGTGGGAAAATAACCCATTTCCCGGATCTTATTAATGGCGCTTATTTTAGATTCCGAAGTAATAGATCCTGAAATTTCCTTCCCCTTGTTATCCATGGCTTCATAAAAGAATTCAGGCATAAAATTTATCCTTTGCGTTTAGAGTCAAAGTTTTAATTTATAACTTTATATAATCATTCTGCATTTTTGTTAATAATAAAATTATTTTCCGTATTTTTTTGTATCCGGAACAAAAGCCAGCATAACCATTCCTGCGAGGGTTAAAACAAGAGAAAAAATAAAGGGGGCAGGAGCCCCCCATTTCTCCCAAAGTACACCGGCTAAAAAGGAAGCAGGCAGGGCACAGACACCAACAATCATTTGAAATCCGCCAAGAATGCTCGCCCTGTATTCCTCCGGGGCCATTTCCGCAACCATGGTCTTCTGGCTTGGTTCCAAAGCCGCCTTGTGTAAGCCGTAAAAAACAAAATAAAGAATAATCATCCAGGTGCTTCTAAACAGCAGAAAGCCAAGGCATAAAACCATCCAAAACAAATAGGCAATCATCAAAACCTGTTTTCTTCCGATTTTATCGGCCAGTTTTCCGAAAGGGAGGGCAAAAAAAGCGGCTGAAAGCGTATAGATAAGGTAAAGTGCCGGAATAAAGGCCGTTTTAATCCCGGTTTCATGGGCATAGAGAAGCAGAAACGAATACGTGAAGGCCCCCAGAGATAAAAAAATATTCAAAAAGAAAAAGAATTTCAGATTCCTGTTGAGATTACGGAGGGAAAGTCCCTTATAAATTCCGGATTTGACAGGTTTCTCTTCAATATTTTTGATAATAAAAATCACTCCGATAAGTGAAGGTACGGCCGAAAGAATAAACAGATTTCTGTACCCCAGATATTTAAACAGAACAAGGCAGAGTATAATTCCAACAACAGCCCCCCAATGATCCATGGTCTTTAAAAATCCAAAATTCTTCGCCCTGTTATCCCGGCTGGATAGTTCCGCAATAAGCGCATCTCGGGGAGCAGAACGGATTTTCCCGACTCTGTCGAGCACTTTAAAAGGAATCAGCATGAGCCACACCGTGCTCAAGGCATATCCGATCCTTGAAACTGCACTGAAAAAATATCCTGTCCAGACAAAGATTTTTCTTTTCTGCGTTTTATCAGACCAGTATCCGGAAACAACTTTGGCAACGGAAACAATGGCTTCGCCCAAACCGTCGACAAAGCCGAGTGCCGCCATATTGGCGTGCAGAACATTACTGATGAATAAAGGCCAGATGGGGTAAATCATATCTGACCCCATATCGTTTAAAAAAGACGCCCATCCGAAAGTATGTATGATTTTTTTAGATTTTTTTTCTTCTTCAGAAACGTTATTATTATTGGAAGTCACAATTATTTTATCTCAAAAAAGTATTTACTCATTTTGTTTAATAGGATTAACATTAAAGCTTCCTGAAAAATAAGTAAATTTTTATAATTGTCAAATTCAATTAGGAGTATCGGGAATGATTATCGGATTAACTGGAAAAAACGGTTCAGGCAAAGGAACGGTTGCTGAAATATTAAAATCACGGGGTTTCCAATATTATTCCCTGTCAGACTCGCTGAGAAATGAACTGAACAGACAAAAAAAAGCCATTACCCGTGAAGCCCTCATTGAAACGGGCAACAGACTCAGACAGGATTTTGGGCCTTCTGTGCTTGCCGATCGCATTATTGAAAAAATTGATCCGGATAAAAATTATGTCATTGACTCCATCCGCAATCCCTTTGAAGTCAAAAATCTTCAAAAGATAAAAGGTTTTTTTCTGTTTGCCGTGGAGGCCCCTGTCAACATCCGTTTTGAACGCTGCAGAAAAAGAGCCCGTGAAGGGGCCGAAATGACCCTTGCTGAATTTAAAAAAATTGAGGCCAGGGAAGTTAAAAGTGCTGATCCCCATGCCCAGCAGCTGAAAGCCACTATTCATCTTGCGGATTTTATTGTCAAAAACGGAAGCACCCTTGATAAACTTGAAAAACTGGTGATCGACTATTTAAAAAAAATTGTTTCCAGTGTAAAACGTCCGGGATGGGATGAATACTTCATGAATATCGCCCGTGTCGTGGCACAGCGCTCAAACTGCGTCAAAAGACATGTTGCTGCCATCATTGTCAAAGACAAACGCATCATTTCCACAGGGTATAACGGTACTCCCCGAGGTGTTAAAAACTGCAACGAAGGCGGCTGCCCCCGCTGCAACAGCTTTGGCCATTCCGGAGCAAACCTCGGAGAATGTCTTTGTTCCCATGCCGAAGAAAATTCCATCACCCAGGCTGCCTATCATGGGGTTTCCATCAAAGGGGCCTCCATCTATACCACTTTTTCGCCCTGCCTGACCTGTACCAAGATGATTATTAATTCAGGCATTGCAGAAGTGATTTATGACTCCGAATATTCGCTGAGCCGGATCGAACTGGCACTCCTTAAGGAAGCCGGAATTAAAGTCCGTTCCATCAAACGCATGAATTAAGTTCTTATACATGGAATACTGTCTTGATTCATTTGATTATCCTCTTCCGGAGGAATTGATTGCCCAGAATCCCCCTTCAACGCGTGGAGATTCCAGGCTGCTGATTGCTTTGAATCAGGATTATCGGATTTCACCTTTTAAAGACATTCTTAATCATCTGGATGAAAAGGATGTCCTGGTCGTGAATATATCCCGAGTGATTAAATCCAGGATTTTTGGTGTCTGTGAAAGAACAGGAAAAAGACATGAAATGCTTTTTGTTCACAGAAATCCGGACAGTTCATGGAAGGCCATGCTCTTTAATGCTAAAAAAATAAAGGAGAATGACCGGCTGATTCTGGACGAAGACTGCAGGGTCAGGCTGCTTAAAAAAGAAATGCATCTTAACCATGTGGCCATTGAGGGGAATAAAGACCTTATGACGGTTCTGGAGGAGAAAGGATTGATCCCCCTTCCTCCTTATATCGTCAGGCCCAACAAACAGCATACGGCTGAAGATGCTGTCCGCTATCAGACCGTCTACTCCAAAGACAAGGGGTCCTGCGCAGCTCCAACCGCAGGGCTTCATTTTACCGACGAGTTGATCTCCTCGATTAAAAAGAAAGGTGTAGAAATAAAAGAAGTCCTGCTTCACGTCGGCCCCGGAACTTTTCTCCCTGTAAAAACCCAGGATATCCGGGAACACACCATGCACAGTGAATGGATTGAGGTTTCGCAGGAAACAGCCGATGCACTCAACACAGCCACGGGCAGAAAAAAAAGAATTGTCTGCGTGGGAACAACCTCCCTTCGCTCTCTGGAATCCTGTTATAAAGATGGACGAATTGCTGCCTTTAAGGGTTTTACCGATATTTACATACATCCGCCGAGAATCATCCAGAGTGCAGACAGACTGATCACCAATTTTCACCAGCCCAAATCCACACTCATGATGCTGGTGAGCGCTTTTAGCGGGAATGCTTTTATTAAAAAGGCCTATGCCTATGCCATTCAGAATAAAATGCTTTTTTTTTCATACGGAGATGCGTTGCTTCTTCAGAATCAGTTTAAATCCAGTTAAATCGATCCTGAAATTTTCTCGACACCCGGAAAACTTTTGCGTTATCCTTAAGATCAAATGAAAATTAAAGGATTTACTCTCATCGAAGTTCTTGTCGTTATTTCAATTCTTGTCATACTTATTTCTCTTTTTCTGAAAAACCTTTCCGGAATTCAGACGAATGCCCTGAAAACTGTCTGCGCAAAGAATATAAAAGTTCTTACTCAAAACTTATGTCTTTATACTTCCCAATACGAAGGCTATTTAAAAAACTGCACACAGACAACACCAGCTTCTGATATCTACGGATATCTTTTCAGAAGAGACGGATGGAATGATCTTAAAAATCTGATTTGTCCCTGTGCTGAAAATCAAACACTCCCAACCACCCCGAATGGATATGGATCCCCCCTGAAATTACCTGAAGGAGTCACCCTTTCAGATTACTGGATTGTTTTTTCCGGAAATGCTGATCCAAAATTCATAAACACTTTTACCGTCCCTGCCACCAATACCCTTATCATTGAAAAATTCAATACCGTAACGAACACATGGGATTCAACCTGTAATCATAAAACCGGCGGGAATATCGGACGGCTGAACGGAAGTGCTGAATACGCAACCGTAATTCCTTTCAATAAAAGCTTAACCGGAACAAAGGTTGAAATTAAAGGTGAAAACTGTGCAAAATAAAACAACTTACCTTTTGTAGGCTTTTTCAATTTTTTCTGCAATATCGCGGTAACTTACATCTTCCTGATAGATACTTTTAAAATGAAGAAGAGCTTCTTCCATCTGACCGTTGCTTTCAAAAGCGCAGGCCAGGTTATACAAAATCTCTTTCTTCTGTTCATCCATATGCTTAAGGAAACCCGCTGCATTTTTAAACTGCATGATGGCCATGTCATACATTTCTTTCCGGACAAAAATCAGCCCCATTTTATTCATCGACTCTACAGCCAAATCCTGTACTTTGGAACAGACCTGATATAATTTAAGAGCTTCGTCATTTTCGTTCAGTAAAAAATAAATTTTAGCCAATTTTATTTTTATTTCCGTACTTGTAGGGAAAGCCTGTAAAAAGGCCATATACAAACTTTTCCGGTATTCATGAATTTCTTTCTGCCTATGTCCTTCATCCCTGTAGCGTTCTGCATTTTTAAGGGATTCTTCTTCAAAAAGATTTTCCTGCAGCTCCATTTTTTCAAGCTGAAGGTTGATATCCCCCATGGCAAAAGCGGAAATATCTTCCAGGACGGATAAGGCGTTTTTTTTATCGTTGTTTTCCTTGTAATAATTCAAAAGATCATATTTTAAGGGAATATTGGAAGGTTCTTTAGTAATTTCTTTTTTCTTTTCCTCGATCAAAAAACTGATTTCTTTCTCCGTGCGGTTAACCTTCATCTCAATTTGTGATTTAAGGAGGGAAGTCTTGTCTTTAATGGAACCCTGGTATCCCTGTCCGCGAAGTCTGGATTCGTCAATGGAAGTAAGGGCAAGAATATCCCGGAGCCGTTTTTCAGCATATTGTTCAAAAGGCTTTATATCCAGAACTTTTTTAAAGGCTATTCTTGCTTTGCTTCCATTATCAACGGAGACATAAAGATCGCCCATTTTTTTCAGGATCTCGACATTATTTTTATGAGTCCGGATATATTGCTCCAGGAGCATTGCGGCATTTCCGGAAAGATTGTGCTTTTCATAAATTTTTGAAAGTTTTAAAAGAGCAAAAGATGAGTCCGGATCATTTTTAATAATCTGTTCATAGACCTCATAAACCGCTTCAGGATGTCCTTCCTCTTCCTTTATTTGAAGAGTCTTAAAATAAAGAGGTAAATTGGAAAAAAAGGCTTTTATTTCACAGGCAAGTTTGTTCGGAGACAGATTCTTATATCCCAGAGAAGAAAGAATCATCTTTTGAAGATACTCCATCTGCTCCTTTCGGTTGATGGAATAAATCTCACAATACAATTCAGCTGCCCATTGGTAATTCTGCTTATTGTAGGCAGCTTCCGCTTTTCGTATCAGTTCGGCCATTCTTTTATGATCCGCTTCTGAAGTGACCGGTATCTGTTCCTGAGAAGAAGGAGACGTTTCATTTGTCATTTTTTTAAAGCCTTTAAATAATTTTCAACATATTTACCCAATATATCTGTTTCAAGATTGATTATCGTATTTTTCTGCCAGCCTTGAATATTTGTATTTTCATAAGTAAAGGGTATGATGTCCACGGATAATCGGTCTTTTTTTAAATCAGAAATGGTAAGGGATATTCCGTCCAGCGCAATAGATCCCTTGGGGACAAGCCCCATTGGACGTGAGGAGGGAACTTTTACCCAATAACGCCAGCCTTCGCCTTTTTTTTCTGTGCCCACACAGGTGACGGTTGCATCCACATGCCCCTGGACAATATGCCCTCCGAATTCATCCTTCATTTTCATTGCCCCTTCAAGATTCACGATCTGTCCTTTTTTCAAAAGACCAATATTGGTCACTAAAACCGTCTGCTTCTGGCAAAAAAAGACAGGCAGATTTTTTTTAAGACGGGCTACGGTAAGGCAGACGCCATTCACGGCAATGCTGTCCCCCAGTTTAATTTTTCCCCACTTTTTAGAGGGTCTTATTGTTAACGTGACCTGTCCCTCATTGTGTTTAGCTTCTTCGATATGCCCTAAAGACTTGATGATTCCTGTAAACATGTCTGATACCTCAAATATATATCGTTTTCAAATTGTTTTGTTTCCATTGGCTTCAAAAACCGTTTATCGCGGATTCCCCATAAGGGGCTGATTCCGCTCCATCCGTATTGGGAATGGCCTAAAAGAACCGGAGCGACAAAAAGATGAATTTCATGAAAAAATTTATTTTTCAGAAAATGTCCTGTAATGCGTCCGCCTCCTTCAAGTAAAAGATTATGATACCCTCTTTTCTTTAAAGAAGTCAAACCTCGTTTTAGTGAAAATAGGCCCCCTTTTTCACAAAGGAGGAGATGACAATTAGGATTTTTAATCCTGCCTTCAAGGACTTCAATTCCTCTTTGCGTGGTCATAACGATAACCTCCCCTTCAGTCGGTTTTAACAACAGAGAATGCTTAAGGTTGAGAGATCCTGAAGACGAAAAGATTATCTTGGCAGGATCTTTAAAACCGGAATCTTCCGGAAGTCTGATTTTCAGAGAAGGATTGTCTGTATTAAAGGTATTTGCACCAACAGCAATTGCATCACAATGTTTTCGAATCGATTGAACAAAGGTTCTTGAGGCTTCTGAGGTAATCCATTGAGAACGTCCATCCTTATCACAGATTTTACCGTCCAGAGAAATTCCGGCTTTAATCTGAATATAGGGAATGGGATTTTTAAGCCCCCAGATAAAGGGACGGTTCAGACTATCCTGCTGTGTCTGGTAATCGACAAAAACCGTTTCAATGTTTTTGTCTTTAAGAACGGCAATCGCCTTGTTCTGATTTTTAGGATTAGGATCCCGTGCGCCGAAAAAAACACGTTTAATCCCGTAACGGATAATAGCATCCGTACAGGGGGGCGTCTTTCCATGTGTTGAACAGGGCTCAAGAGTGACATATAAATCCGAGTCTTTAGCCATTTCACCTGCTTCCAGCAGGGCATTAATCTCTGCATGATTTTCACCGCAAACGGCATGAAACCCCTTTCCAATAATTTTCCCGTTTTTGACCACAACAGCCCCGACACAGGGGTTTGGATGAACTCTGTTACCTGCCAGTGCCGCAAGATCAAAGGCCTTTTTAAAATAATATGGCCCCCTGTCCCCGGTCATGGGGTATTCCTTAAAGAAACAGAACCAAAAGATTCGGACAGAGAATTGTCCTGTATCAAATTAAGGCAAAGCTGATATTCCTTCATTCTTGAATAAGATTTAAATAACTGAACGGCCTGATTTAAATCTTTTACTGCATCAATTGTATTTCCTGTTTTTAAAAGAAGCTGTCCCCTTTCAAAAAAAGTATCCGCCATTTTCGGATTATTCAGGATAACCGTATTGAAATCATTCAGTGCTTTTTCCTTTAAATCAAGATGAACAAAACAAACCCCTCGGTAATGGACAGGCCAGTAGTACCCTGGATTATGGGCAATCACTTCATCATAATCTCTGAGGGCCTGTTGCCATTTTCCTGATTCCCTCCAATAATTTGCCCTTTTTTCATACGCCGGATAAAAAGAGGGATGACGCGAAATAAAATCATTCAAAACATCAACCCCCTGCTGTATTCCATGCCGATAACGCAAAGAATCGGATTCATCCAGAATATAATATTCCCTGTCCCCTGATTTTTTCAAGATTTCTGATCTTAAAAGATAAGGCCGGAAAAAATCCCGTTTCAACTCAATGGCTTTTGTGCAATAGTCATAGGCAAGTTTATATTTTTCAAGGGATGACAACCCTGAGGCACAGGCTTCCCAGGATCTGAAATCATGAGGCCGGAGTTTTAAAGCATGTTCAAAATCCTGCATGGCTTCAGACAGTCGCCCCTTTTGTAAAAAAATATATCCCCTGTCCAGGACGGAATAATAATAATCCTTATCCAGGGACAGGGATTTTGAGAAGCAGCAAAGCTGAACCGCAGAGGCCCCTGAAAAAGTTCCTGCAAGCCAATACCAAAAATTCAACGGAAAAAGAGCAAGCAGGATTACAGGTGTGAAAATGAGAAGAAAACGATATACTATTTTTTTCATATGTATTTTATTTATCCTTCATGTCATTATTAATCGATAATTGTAAAATTAACAATTTAAAATTGACACAGGTATGGAAGTTCCCTAAAAACCTTATTTTAAATCCATGATCCTAATCCGGAGGTTTTTTAATATGCAAAAAGTAAAATCCAAATCTGAAAAACTGACTTCCAGCCCTGCATGGAAAGCTTTGAAAAAGCACTCTGAAACCATGCATAAAATCCATCTCAGGGAGTTATTCAAAGATAAAAGCCGTTTCAAAAAATTTTCCATTGAAGATTTTTCCTTTTTTCTGGATTACTCAAAAAATATTATTACCGAAGAAACCATGGAACTCCTCTTTAATCTGGTCAAAGAGGCTAATGTTCAGAACTATGCGCGCCAAATGTTTAACGGCGAAAAAATCAACTGGACTGAAAAAAGAGCGGTTCTTCATACCGCCTTGAGGCATCCTTCCCATTTTCAATTTATTGTGGAAGGAAAAGATGTCATGCATAACATCCAGAATGTTCTGAACAAAATGAAGATCTTTTCCGATAATGTCCGCTCAGGTCAATGGAAAGGGGCGACAGGCAAAAAAATACAGGATGTCGTGAACATCGGTATCGGCGGATCAGATCTTGGCCCCCGTATGGTCTGCTACGCCCTTCAAAAATACGCCGATGGACCCCATGTTCATTTCATTTCCAATATTGATGGAACAGATGCTGTGGAAGTTCTTAAAAATCTCGACCCGGAAACAACCCTTTTTCTTGTCGCCTCTAAAACATTTTCAACCCAGGAAACAATGACCAATGCAACCACGGCCAGAAAATGGCTGGTAGAAAAACTCGGGGACAGGGCGGTCCAGCATCATTTTGCAGCCATGTCCACCAATGCCCGAAGAGTTTCCGATTTCGGTATTGACACCAACAATATGTTTGAATTCTGGGATTTTGTCGGAGGGCGCTATTCCGTCTGGTCTGCAATCGGGCTTTCCATCTGCTGTTATATCGGTTTTGAAAAATTCAGCGAATTTCTTGAAGGCGCCTATCTCGTGGATCAACACTTCCTTCATACTCCTGTCGAAAAAAACATTCCCATTATCCTTGCCTTACTGGGCATCTGGTATAACAATTTTTTTGATGCAGACAGCCATGCAATTTTGCCCTATGACCAGTATCTTAATTTATTTCCGTCCTATCTTCAGCAGGGAGATATGGAAAGCAACGGCAAATATGTTGATTCTCAGGGAAACCGCGTTGATTATCAGACAGGCCCTATCATTTGGGGCGCTCCGGGCACCAATGGTCAGCATGCCTTTTATCAGCTGATTCATCAGGGCACAAAGCTTATCCCGGCTGATTTTATCGGTTTTATGGAATCACTTAATCCTATAGAAAGTCATCATTCCATCCTGATGTCCCACTTTTTTGCCCAGACTGAAGCCCTGGCTTTTGGCCTCAGCAAGGAAGAGGTTGTTTCCGGGCTCCATAATGCGGGATTATCTCCTGAAGAAGTGGAAATGCTGACACCTCATAAAATTTTTGAAGGCAATCGTCCTACCAATACCCTCCTCATCGACAAACTTACCCCTAAAACCATGGGGTCTCTGATTGCCCTTTATGAACATAAGATATTTACACAGGGAGTAATATGGAAAATCAACTCTTTTGATCAATGGGGGGTTGAACTTGGAAAAGTATTAGCAAAAACCATTCTCTCTGAAATTGAGAAGAAAAATCCCGGAAAACACGATTCATCCACTTCCGGACTGATCAACCGTTTTGTTTCAGGTAAAAAATAAAACTTTTTTTAAAAACGAAGAATCAGGCCTGATACTTTTAAGTCATAACATTTTCGGCCATGGTTACGGAAGTAGCCATGGCAATCCTTTTATGAATTCACAACAAGGATTTATCTGAATCATCTCTGAAAATGTGCAGAAAGGCTCTAGATAAACTCTCCGCTTTCAATTCTTTTTACAAAGGTATTCCGGCAGCGGGGACAGAGAAAAAGACGGTATTCAGTCCACATTTCGTGAGCCAGTTCTTTTTCAGATTTATCTTTGGATGCCTCAATGGCAGAATAGATTTCCTTTTCATAATCCTTGGGCTCATATTCGTTCAAATCCAGATTCATATTGCGGGAAGGATATACTTCAACCCTGGAAATAAAGGGACTGGTCAGATTTTTGATATCTTTACCGCATCCGTCACAAATAAAAGGAACACGTGATTCAACAAGGGTTAAGATTTTTGAACTTTCATCCTCGGTCAAGGAATCCAGATATTTCCAAGCCATATAAGTTCTCTGGCATTTAGGGGTATCTGTATAGAATTCATTTAAAATCGACTGCATTTCCATATAGGACTCATCCGGTTCGAAAATATGAAAATCGATCATAACCTCGGCCATAAGCTCAGAAATAGGAAAAACAGGAACACTGAAAACAAACAGGAGTATGGAATCTCTGAATTCCTCATACTCATCGAGGACTGAAGAGAGCTGGTTGTCTATCTGCCATACCTCCGATTCAAAAAAACTCTTGGTAATGCCTATATATTCCTGATTGATAAAATCTATGACTTTGGTAGAAACTTCCGTAAGAATCGGATCTTTCAATCCTTCAAAATATTCCTTGAGGTACTGCAGATTGTAATCAACAGACGACAATTCCTCCAGAGTAAAACTTTTGGATACCATTTCAATGGCATCTGTCCCATAAACAGGAATCATTAAAGAAGATAAAAAGGCGCCTACTGTACCAAAACGATAAGGGAAATGAATATAATTCACTTCTCTGAGTATTTGCCCGTTAATTTTTTTAATCAGATTATAACTCATTTGCTGCTCTTACTCCTTGTTGTTATCTGAACATAATTTAGCATATCCACAAGGTCTTATCAATAGGATAGCATTAAAGTTCTACAATAATTATCGTCTAAAACAAAAATATATATAATTCAATAATTTTAACTAAAAATATATTATTCACTATAACTAAATATAATTTATTTAAAGTAAGTATAAATAATTGACTTTAACTAAATATAAGTAATTCACTTAAAGTAATTAAGTTTTATTTCTTTTGGGGTCAAGCTGTTTTTGAATTCCATCACCAACCAAGTTCACAAACAAAACTATCAAAGCTATAAGGATTCCAGGGATTAATGGAATCCAGGGTGATGTATAAAGATAATCTTTCCCTGAAGCAATCATTCCCCCTAATGTAGGATTAGGCTGAGGAATTCCTAATCCAAGGAAACTGAGCCCTGATTCTGCAAGCATAAAACTCCCTAATTGAAGAGAAATACTGACAATTAAAAGGTAAATGCAATTAGGTAAAATATGTCTCATAATAATATATAATGAATTACCTCCAAGAGATTTAGAGGCTATAACATAATCCATATTTTTAAGAATCATAGTTTCACTCCGGATTAATCTTGTAAAGGAAGCCCATCCGGTCAGTCCTAAAGCCAAAACCACGCTGAAAAATCCCGGAGGTAAAACAACAGTAATACCAATAGCTAAAAGGAGAGAGGGAAATGCCAGCGAAATATCAATAAGCTGACAAATGAAAAGATCGATTTTTCCACCCCAGAATCCGGCAATCAGCCCTAAAAGCGTTCCAAGAATGCTGGCAAAAGCCACTGAAAACACCCCTATCAGCAGCGTAGTCCTGGCGCCAAAACAGATTCTTGAAAACAGATCCCTGCCAAGTTCATCAGTACCCAGAAAGTGTATTAAAGAAGGAGGCATAAATGCGGCGTTTAAATGAGTTTCAAAAGGACTGGTCTGAATAAAAAATGGAATCAGCATGCAGAAACAGAAAAAAAACAATAAAATAATGAAACAGGAACGTAGAATATGCATACAGTAAATATCCTCAGGATTTTCTTAATCGCGGATTAATAAACATATAGGATAAATCAATTAATAAATTAACCAGAACAAAAATAGAAGCCCCTAAAAGTACTGTTCCAAGAATGACCGGATAATCTCTCCGCAGAATCCCCTGAATGGCATACCGCCCTATTCCATCCCATCCAAAAATTGTTTCTGTTAACACAGAGCCGTTCAGATAACTTCCGAAATCCAGACCGATAAACGTAATCACAGGCATCATCACATTAATCATGGCATGACGAATCACCATCCCCTTTCCACCCCCTCTGGCTTTCACAGCCAGAATATATGGAGAATTCAGAATTTCCAGCAGACAGGATCTTGTTAATCGGGCCAGATAAGCCATTGATCTTGAACCTAATGTCAAAGCAGGCAGCAGGATAGCCAAAGGGTGGTCCATTCCGCCGCTGGGTAAAAATTTCAGGGAATAAGCAAAAAAATAAACCAGAAGCATTCCATACCAGAAGACGGGCAGGGAAATAAAAGCTGTACAGATCACCATAAGCACCTTATCGATCCAGGTATCACGGAGTAAGGCCCCCATTATTCCCAGGATAATCCCGAAGATAAGAGAAAAAATTACAGCGGTTCCTGCCAGAAGAAGGGTATTGGGAAATTTTTCAATCAATTCAGTTCCCACAGGACGTCCCGTATAATAAGACTGTCCGAGATCACCTTTCAAAATTAAGGAAATATAAGAAATATAGCGTTTAAAAAAACCGTGATTCAATCCCAGTTTTTCCCTGTAGCTTTCTATCAGTTTTTCATCGGCTCTTTCACCCACCATGGCATAAACAGGATCTCCGGGAACAGAAGAAATGAGAATAAAAGTCACCAAAGTAACCCCTGCCAATACCGGGAGGAGGAGAAGAAAACGGGTAAAAAGTTTTGTTATCATGAATTATTTCTTAATTTCCCAATCCAGTCCTTTTTCGGAAGAATAGAGGGAGGCCGGAGAGAAACCTTTGATCCTCGGGGATATGGCATAGGTGGAAGTCCTATGCCATAAAGGAATCCATGGCAGATCCACATTCAGAAGGACAAGACTTTTTTGAATGGTCATATTACGTTTTTCCTCCTGGGGATAAACATGCAGATAATCGAGAAAAGTATCCAGGGATCGATTGCTGTAATAAACACGGTTTCCTGCGATTCCAAAATTTTTGGAATGAAATGTGGGATAAAGGAAATTTTCAGGATCCGCATAATCCGCCCACCAGGACATTAAAAACATATCTGCCTCACCCTTGGCAATGGCTTCTTTAAAGGCGGACCAATCCATTATTTTTATTTCCACGGGAATTCCTATTTTTTTCATTTGATCCTGAATCACAGTTGCCGCAAGTTCAGTTTCTTTAACAGAAGGGACTAAAAACAGAATTTTTTTCCCTTTAGCCGGACTTTTTTGATAACAGTTTTTTGCTGCAGATTCAGAAAATTCGAGAGGTTTTATATAATTCTGAGGACTAAAAAGCACTGGAGGAACCGGAGTCAAGGCTTCAACGGCCTGCTGATTCATCACCGTATTCATAAGGGCTTTCTTATCGATCAGGAAAGAAACCGCTCTTTTAAAGAAAATATCAATAAAGGACTTTCGGTGATCAAAGCCGATATAATAAGTATTCAATTCCTGTATGGACAAAAAAGAATAATCCTTTAATGTTTCTTTTAAATGAGTAGTGTGCTGGCGAGGAGTTTTTAAAATATCCAGTTCACCGGTAGAGATCATTGTAATCGCAGAAGCGTCATCGGGAACGATTTTATAGACAAGATCCTGGTGAACCCGTTTAGAATCAAAATAATGGGGATTCGGGATCAAATGTATCTGAACATCCGCCTTCCAGTAATTAAGCTGATAAGGTCCGGCGCTTACAGGGACACGCGTACGCCCTTCCATGTATTCAGAAAAACTTTTTTGGGAAAGAACGGAAGCCGCAGGCATTGTCAGGAGACTTAAAAACTGGGTATAGGGTTCATCCATGACAATCTTAAAAGAAAGATGATCCAGAAGGATAAAACCATCCCAATTTTCTTTCTTCCCCTCTTTAAAATCCTGAGCCCCTTTTATTTTTTCAAAAACCCATGCCCTGGGAGAACCTGTCTTTTTGGATAAAACTCGTTTCCAGGAAAAAAGCACATCTTCTGCTGTTACAGGGGTTCCATCTGAAAAGAACAAGGAAGGCTTGAGTTTAAAGGTAAACTCTGTTCCATTCAGGTTTACTTTAAAACTTTCGGCCAAATCCCCAACAAGAGAGGAAGTTGCCTGGTCGTATTTAACAAGACCGCTAAAAAGCTTAGATCCGACTTCACCTGATGTTAAATCAACCATCATAGAAGGATCCAGTGTTAAAGGATTTTCATTCAATCTCAGATAAATTGTTTTCTGAGGATCCGTAGACCGCCCCCCGCACCCCGAACAAAGAATGACCGTCATTCCCCATATAAGAATAAAATATCTTTTCATTATCTATTTTTCCATTCCCATTGTAATTGCCTTTTGACAGCGTAAGATATAAACCTTCGCTTTTTCATTTAAAGGGGTTATGCTTAGGGCTTTCTGGAACTGCATCAAAGCATCCCGGTATTTTTCCTGATCATACAAAAGCTCCCCGGACTCCAGGCATTTTCCTGCCAGAACTTCTTCATTCGACTTCTGACTTGAAAGATCAATATTAAACTGAAGTTTCCCCGCATCTTCCTTTATTTTATTTTTAAGGTCTATAAGACTTTCATCATTCAGTTCCGCAATACGGCCTGATTCAATGCAGTCAAGACCTTTAAAGGATTCCGGCTCACTCACCAGAACGACCCAGTCTTCATTTTCCCTTCCCAGACGAAGCCTGAGGATGTCATAACGGGAAAATTTCTGCCGGAGTCTTCTGTAGTCATATTTTTTCACAAGATAGACTAAAACAGTACCGTCTGAGAGGTCATGTTTTTCCCAGGGTATAATGTCCATTCTTCTTTTTCTCATTTTCTGATCAGGCAGGTTTTCCATCAGGACATTATAAAACACAGAGTAGGGAATGGATTCCTGCATTTTATCTGAAAAATATTCATAGACCTGTTTAATAACCCTTTCTTTATCAGGGTTTGCAAAGCCTTTCACAAAGGTAAAGGCGAGAGAAATACTGGAGGTTTTAATTCCCTTTTTAAAAGGATCCGTGGATGAACATGAAGATAAAATAAAAAGAGCCAAAACAATCCATAATAGTTTAAACGGTTGGGATTTCATATTCCTGTTCCTTATATTTGATCTTGACCTTTCTTAACTGAATATCGGTAAGAAGCACCTCTCCGATGGAATCTCCGGCTTTATACATTTCCGGCCCCACAAGAATATAGATATCCTTATTATCCTCAATTCTTCCGCTGATCTGTATTTCAGGACCGTCCGGAATCCGGATATAATTTTTATAAATAATCAGCTGATCCGAAAGTTTTAGCGAACCGGAAACAGCCGGCAAATCCTCTTTCATAATGGACGTTAATGGTTTTGCTTCCACTTCTATCGGTTTTTCTTTTTTATTTAAAAGATAATTAAGAATCAGGACGAAAACAATCAGAATAATGCAGATGTTTAAAGCAATGATCCATCCAATTATTTTTTGATAGGTGCTTTTTATGTCATGGATCTTTTTTTCCTGATACTGATTAAAAATGCCCTGTTTTTTTTCCTTCTCCGCTTTGCTTAAGGCTTCAAGTACTACACTCATCAGGAGGGTTTCCTTTTGTCCATGATTCGCGGAATGTTTCTACTCAGTAAAGAATATATTAAAAGTTTAATTTCCATACTGCAGATTCCATCTTCCATAAGCTGATATTTTTTCTGGAATGACTTTATAGCATTTTCAAGAGGCAAATCAAATAAATCATCGTTGGTCTGTTTTTCATATCCCAGCTGAGAAATAAGATTCTTCAACTGGATAACCTGGGGGTTTTTCATCCCAAGATACAAAACCTTATCCCCTTCCAGGGTCGAAGGGCCTTTTTCCGCCAGAATAAGAGTGTTGCCCTGCCAGCGTTTCAATATTTCTGCTTCGGAGATCCATTGAATTGACTCCGGGGATTGATAAAACTTCATTTTTCCGTTCTGAATTCTGCTTACAACCCAGAATTCCTTATTACCCTTTTCATCTGCGATTTCTATGGCAAAAGGGATATTGATAATCTTGAGAAGCTCCAATGGAGGCCATGTCTGATAATACGTGAAATTAAACCGGCTGAGTTGGTCCATCAAGGGAATTAATTCACCGTTTTCATTTTTCCTGGGATGACTGATCTCCATTCCCCAGGTGGATAAAAGCAGCCACATGCCTTTTTGGTTCGGCTCCAGAGTATTAAAAAAGGAAACGGCCGCAGCAGAGATATTTTTCTTTAATTCTTGATCTTCTTCCCCTGAAAAATCAATCCCTCTGGGAGCTGCAGGCTTTTCATCTTGAGACTGACTCATTTCCGGTTTTACAGCTTCCAATGATTTTTCATCAACCTTCTGAATCTCGGCCTTTTTAACTTGAGGTTCCGGCTTTGTTTCCATTTCTTTTTTTTGTTCAACAGGCTGGGGATTAATCTGAGGCGGAGGCATAATTTCTTCTTTATTTATTAAGGGAGACGGAGCGGCAGATAATGGTTCAGGCTTTGTGATTTGTTCAGAAACCTTAACCGGAACAGTCATTTCAGGTTTATTCTTTTTCTCTTCCGTATCCATTTTTTCTTTATTCAAAAACCCGGAAGTTTCCGGAGATTGAATCTCCATTTTCTTTTGAAGACCAAGCATGACTTTTGAAACAGAAGGAAAAGTCTTCAGTAAATAAACAGAAAAATCTGCAGCATTTTTCCAGATTAAAGGGGAAAAAACAACCGTACCGGCGATAAGAAAAATCAACAGAAAAAGAAACAGAGTTTTTTTAATAACAGAAGCTATTTGTGAAATTTTCTCATTAGAAGACAACTCCCTCTTGACATCAATATCTTTAAGAGCTTTTTTCACTATTCCCGGAGTGATTTTTCGGGTACTTTCTGCATAGCCTGCCAAAAGGGAATAATCGGTAATGACATTGATTCTTCTGGGAATGCCTTGTGAGAACCGATAGATTTTTTTTAAAGCGCCCCGGGTAAAAATCACAGCATTTTCATTCCCTGCTATTTTTAAACGATGATAGATATATCTTTCCATTTCGTTAATTGACAGTGAAGAAATATGAGCCTTAACCGTAATTCTTTGGTTTAGCTGCCTTAATTCATAGGAGTTGAGCATATCAATGAATTCCGGCTGTCCAATCAGCAATATTTGAAGGAGTTTGTCTTTTTCTGTTTCAAGATTTGAAAGCATCCGCAGCTGTTCCAGAACATCAAATTTTAAATTCTGACATTCATCAACAATTACGACAACATTGCGTCCTCTTTTTTTTTCTTCAATTAAAAAATCATAAAGATAGCCCACAAGATCATCCAGGGAATCTGTATCATAGGGAATAGCAAAATCCCGGTTGATCTGTTTCATAAGGGTAAGGCCGTCTATCAGAGAATTCAGGATAATGGCCACAGAAACGTTTTCATCCAGTTGTTTTAAAAGCAAACGGCACAAAGTGGTTTTTCCTGCCCCCACCTCTCCGGTAAGGGCAATAAATCCCTTTCGGTTATTAATTCCGTAAATCAGATGAGCAAGTGCTTTATTCTGATGTTCCCCCAAAAAAAAGAACTGGGGATCCGGGGTCAGTTTAAAAGGATCCTGCGTTAAACCATAGTATTCGATATACATGGATTAGGCTTCAGAGGCCTTCAGATCAAGAGGCATGAAAATTTTAACATTCGCTTCCGCCTCAACCTTTTTCAGCCATTCTTCAAATACCTGTTTTTTCTTCTTGGTTTTTGCTATTTCCGCATACTTGCTCTTGTCTTTCTGAAAAAGGGCAAGATCAGGTTCTTCTCTTTTGTTGATCTGACAGAAAAGAAATTTTTTCCCTTCTTCTATTGTAAGAACTTTGGAAACCTCGCTTTCCTTTAAGGTAAAAATCTCTTCTATCAGTTTAGGTTCAAAGCCCAGACCTTTGATCGTATTGGTGTTTACTGTAATGAGTCCGCTGGATTTAACTTCCAACCCTTCCTCCTTAATAGCCTCTTCAAAAGTCAGCTTATCCATTTTAGCCATGACTTTTTCTCTATATTCATCCGCAGCCTTTTTAGCCACCTGAGGAGCATTGTCTTCTCGATAGGCTTTTTCAACCTCCGGTTTTACCTCTTCAAGGGATTCCGGAATTTTTGAAGGAACTTTTTCTTTGACCTGAATAATCATCCATCCGTTATTGAAGGCATAAGGGCCGCAAAAATCATTCAGAGCAAGTTCAAAGGCATCTTTGACCTGTGGGCTCCAATTCATCCCAATTTCTTTGGGTGCATCCTTACGGCTGAAAAGCCCCGTGGTTTTAATCTCAAGCTGATTGGCTTTGGCCGTATCCGCAAAGCTGTTTTTTTCAATCATGGCTTTGTAAATTCCATCAAAAAAGGCTTCTGATTCGGCCTCAAGTTTCTGATTGAAAAGAGAGGTTTTTATCTCTTCTTTGACAGAATCAAAGGGCTTATAGGAAATTTCTACTTTTGATTCCTCTGCCTGGTTCGCCGGAACAGAAACAGTCTTATCCGCTTCCTCCCCCTGTTTTTCTCCCTTATCTTCAATGATTTCATAACTTTCTTTATTCTGTTCGTAGAAATCGAGACATTCCTGTTCTGTCACTTCAATTTTACTTTTATAATCCTCATTGCTTTTAAAAATATAATTGATGGAAATTTTTTCAGGAATCTGAAAGCGGGATTTGTCTTTTGAAAAGAAATCCTTTAAGTTTGCCCCGGTCAGATCAACCTTATCCGTATATTTTGCCGAATCGATCAATGCATAACTGAATTGCAGCTTATTATGATCTTCACGGAAAAACTTTTCAGCCTCATGATCGTTAATGGCCACATCTTTAACAACAGACTCTTCCATTTTTTTAAACTTCAGACTTTCCTTGGTCATTTTTTCAAATTCAGGAATGGTCATTCTCAGATTCTTGGTGATAAAATTATCATACATTGCAGAATCAAAATCATTTCCAGAGCCATCTTTTGAAAACATTTTCATCAATTCTGAACGCAATTCCGAATCAGTTATTGATACGCCCATTTGTTTTGCCTTCCCGGACATGATAAGCCTGAACCAGCTTTCTCTCTCAAGATTAAGATAGGGAAGCATCTGTTTAAAATAATTACCGTATTTAAGAAAGGCATCCACATAAACAGCCTTATACGCCTCGTTAAATTCCTCATCATTAACCGTATTCCCGTATATTTCGCCGACGGCTTTAGTTTCTCTTTCACTAACCCCGATGAAATAAAAGCAAAATGAGGGAATAATCACGATAAGCATTGCCATAAAAATTTTTTTCATATGCTGTTGAAAAAACTGAAACATAGACCGGCTCCTTACAGTATAAATAAGTTATTAATATTCAAACAAGGACGTAAAATTATAGATATTTATCCAAATTACTCAATCTTTTTCCCACAAAACATATTAAAAGGAAGAACAGGAAGCCCCTCCATGCGGACACCCGGAACAGGAATGGCCTCCGGAAGGATTTTGACACGGTGAAGAAAATTCTCTTAAAGGATTCCCCACACTGAACGCAGCCACTATTTTCTGAATATTGGGACTTCCGCAATAATCACAGACGAATTGAGTTTTTGTTGAGCTGACGCCTGATAAAATATCCGAAATTTTCTGACACTCCAAACAGCGGTAACTGTAAACAGGCATAAACAATCCTCCTCAAAAAACCTTATTCTTTTCAGCTTTTAAAACAAAACACTCATTTCATAATACGCCTAAAAAAATATGACGTTTACAAATTTTAAAGCTTAATACTTCATCTTTGAAATTTCTTCAAGTCATAATTTAAAAGGCTTTAAACGGTTATTAGTATTTAATTACTTTATAAATTGATTTCGGCACTTAATTTGATATTTTAACACATGAAATAATCAACTTAATCCGGAGGTTAAAGTGAAAAACGACGATAGCTGCTGTGAATATGAAAAAAACCGTGAAGATGTAACCGCACTTTTCGGTTCAAATGTTTTTAATGACAAAATCATGAGAGAAAGGCTTCCCAAAGACACTTACAAACAAATCCGAGATACGATTGAAAACGGATCCTCGCTTAAACCAGAAATTGCGGATGTGGTTGCTAATGCCATGAAAGACTGGGCCATCGAAAAAGGGGCCACACATTATACTCACTGGTTTCAGCCTTTAACCAGTATCACAGCGGAAAAACACGATTCTTTTATTTCCCCCACTCCCAATGGAAGCGTTATCATGGAATTTTCCGGAAAACAGCTCATCCAGGGAGAGCCGGATGCCTCTTCTTTTCCCAGCGGAGGTTTGAGGGCGACTTTTGAAGCCAGGGGTTATACGGCCTGGGATTGCACTTCCCCCACTTTTCTTAAAACCGATTCGGCCGGAAATGTAACTCTGTGCATTCCGACTGCTTTCTGTTCCTATCATGGTGAGGCTTTGGATAAAAAAACTCCACTTCTCAGATCAATGACCGCCATATCTAAACAAGCCATGCGTGTATTAAAAGCCCTTGGAAACACCTCATCAAAACATATTATCGTAACCGTCGGTCCAGAGCAGGAATACTTTCTGATTGATAAAGGCTATTACCTGCAGCGTCTGGATCTATTAACCTGCAACCGAACCCTTTTCGGGGGACCCTCTCCCAAGGGGCAGGAACTGGAAGATCAGTATTTTGGTTCGATTAAAGATAAAATTTCAGAGTTTATGAAAGATATTGATTTTGAATTATGGAAAATGGGGGTTTCTGCAAAGACAAAACATAATGAAGTTGCTCCGGGACAATTTGAACTGGCTCCGATTTTCTCAACCACCAATATTGCTACGGATCATAACCAGCTCATCATGGAAACTCTTCAAAGGATTGCCTTAAGACATGATCTTGTTTGCATTCTTCACGAAAAACCCTTTTCCGGCATCAATGGTTCCGGAAAACATAATAATTGGTCTATATCAACCAATGATGGAATCAACCTTCTTGAGCCCGGCCACACTCCGGAAGAAAATGTCCAGTTTCTTGCCTTTTGCTCTGCAATGATTAAAGCGGTTGACAGACATGCCGATTTATTAAGAGCCTCGGCTGCAACTACCGGAAATGATCACCGTCTCGGCGCAAATGAAGCCCCACCGGCCATCATCTCAATTTTTATGGGTGAAATCCTTACAGATATACTCTATAAAATAGCTAAAGGCGAAAAAATTAAAACCGACGGAAAAGCCTATGTAAAAATCGGGGTAAACACGCTGCCCGCATTGCCTAAAGACAACTCGGACAGAAACAGAACCTCCCCCTTTGCCTTTACGGGTAATAAATTTGAATTCAGAATGGTTGGTTCTTCGGCTTCCATAGCCGGTCCAAACGTAACTCTGAATACCATAGCCGCTGAAGCTCTGGATGAACTTGCAACACGCCTTGAAAAATCAAAAAATAAGGACTTGGAAGTTACTGCTTATGTAAAAGAGGTTATTGAAAACCATGGCCGGATCATCTTTAATGGAAATAATTACTCCGAGGACTGGATAAAGGAAGCTGAAAAACGTGGACTTCCCAATATTAAAAATACGGTTGATGCCTTAAAGGCCTGGTCAAAACCAAAAGCAGCCGCTCTTTTCTCGAAATATCATGTATTATCTAATGAAGAATTATATTCCCGATATGAAATTTATGTGGAACAATATTCCAAGCACATCAACATTGAAGCCAACTGCGCAAGTCAGATGGTCAGAAGACAATATATTCCTGCAGTCATTGATTATATCGACTTTTTAAGTTCAGCCATTAACAGTTCCAAGAGGGTCAGCTCCGCAATGGAAGATATTAGAAATCAGGCATGCGAATTACTGGATTCCGCTTATGAAAAAGTTCAAAAACTTGAAAAACAGACTGCCGATGCAAAAGCCATAACCAATGTTACCAAACAAAGCGAAGCTTACCGGGATCATGTCTTTGCCGCCATCAAATCCCTGCGCGAAGAAATTGATGCCCTTGAAAAAATTATTCCTGCAGATATGTGGCCGGTTCCCACTTATGCGGAAATGCTTTTCAAAAGCTTTTAATTATTTAAATTTAATCAAAGGATCTCCTTCCGGAGATCCTTTTTTTGCTCTTGATTTACTTCATTATTACAGCTAATTTTTATATATGCGTACTCAAAGAAACATTACAACGCCTTCCGGCTTCGCACAGAATATTCTCAAAGATTCCATCATTAATGTGCTGGGTGTTGTATACTCGGCTTTTAAAACCTCTGACGGAGGAGACCTTTATCTGACTGAATACGGAATAAAGTATTCAGAACATCTGGATCCTCTGAACTGGTATGAGAAAAACTGGTTTGAGGATAACAGACGGAGGCTTGATGGAACAAGCACAGTCTACTACATTCCCACAAGAACGATCAAAGATCAGTCCATTGAACTTGTGGCCAAATATTCCAGAGTAGGAGAAGATGTTCCTTTAAATACCTTTACCATGAGTAAATTTCTGGCTTCAGATTTTAACAGCCCCTGGGAAGAATTTTCTCTTGTTTTTGAAATGCGGGAAGGAAAATTCGGACCCAAAGAAAAAAAAATCATGACTCAGGAACCTTTAGGGATCTATATTCCTTCCGATGTCATGCAATTATGGCAAAGCGGACGTTCAGAAAGTAAAATCCGAAAAATAAAAGCCTCTAATCCTGACATCGAATTAGATATTCTTCGTCAATATATGCTCTTATACCGATGGATTCCCGGGAAAAATATTATCGAACTCTTTGAGGATGAAGACATCTCCTCGCAGGAAATGAAATACTTCTTAACAAATGTTCATAATAAGAGCATTCAGGATATGGAAGAAAAAGGGTATGAAATTCATGATATGAAACCTCAGCATATTGTCATTTCTTCTGCTCAGGTAAATACCCTCCCTCCTTTTAGCTCTCCCCGATTAAAAATGGAAAAGATCCTTAATTGGATGAGTCAGGGAGAGTATTCAATTATTGATTACGAACTCTTATACCGGACCGAAAAATATCAGGAAGAATTCAATTATCAAAGAAGACATCATTATCTCGATGATCAAAGGGATCGTTTTATTCCCCAGGAACTTCCCGATCATATCCAGTCCCTTGAGATTTTTGGAATTCCCTATGTTTATTCCATCGCAGAGAGTACAGGAGGTGAATTATGGGTGGTTGGAAAAAATCCCCGGCTTGTCGATTACTTTCTTCCTGAACGATGGAGATCCACTCCAAAAGTAAAACTTTCAGAAAATAAAGAAATCTATCTGACACTTACCAAAGACAAAGTAAGTCTTGTATGGAAGGTATCCTGCGTAGGGGAAAAACCTGAAGGCGATAACCCTTTTATGCTGCAAAAAAGAAAACAGGGATATAACAGCCCTTTTGAAGAATTTGCAATCGCTCTGGAATTAAACCGGCTCGGTATTCCGGTTGTTTATGTTCGTGCCATCTACCGCACAGGAACACGGCATCTTCTTGATTCTGACGCAGATTTCCGTAAATTTGAGTCCCATAAAAATATTATCGGAATAGATGGGGAACCGGTATTGAAAGAGAACCATCATTATATCACTATTCGGGGCTATTACAATGGTTCAGATGACTGGATGTCAAAAAAAGACGGCCAATATTTCACCCCTTATAATATGGACAAAGCCATTCAGTATCAACTTATCGGATTTCAACAGGCTGAAACTATTATGGAAAATACCATTCAAAAACTTAACAGTGTAGGCTATGACGGATCTCTCTTATCTTTCAATGATATTCTCATCAGTTTTGATCCTGACGGAAACCTTGTTGAAAATCCTGAGGGAGAATTAGAAGGACGTATCTGTAATTTCGATTTTATTATTAAAAACTAATTTTTACAATCAGTTCCGCATAATATAATTATGCGAATTTAAAATTAAAAACAAAAACCACCCCCCCCTTGACAGATAGTATATACATCAAGTAGACTTATACCATAATTTATTAATTTAAACTCTCATTATGCAAAGCTGTTAATGTTTAAAAAAATATTATTTATATTATTTTTAGTTTTTTCAGGCAATATATTTGCCTCTAATAATGTATTCCTATTAAACACTTTAGCACCTTCTTCTGAGTTAGTAAAAGATGATTCTTCAGAATCATCCCTGACCCTTTTCGAGCAAAGATTAAGAGGTGAAGATATGGACGCAATTGAAAATAATGTCCTTGCTTCTTATGAATCACTCGATGATATTGAAGAATTTGATTATTTAGACTCTCTGAGAAAATCCCTGAAAAATCACAGACCTGAAATTTTGGAATTACTTGCTCAAATACGAAAACAGTTTATTTCAAAAAACAAAATTAATCCTTGGTTAAATTTTAAAATTTATAATACCGATGATAAACATTATAATAGCTATAATAGACATACAACGCTTGAATTAAATAAAAATCTTCCGGCAAATAAAGTATTAAAAGTCGGAATTATCAGCGGCACTTTTGATCCTTTTCATATTGGGCATCTTTTGATGGGGCTAAACCATTTGGCCAATGGAACCAGTGATTTTGTCGTTTATCTCCCCAATGCTGATGCGTGGATTAATAGAGATCCAGCAAAACCCAATAAAAGTAATTATAACTGGCGATTCAAAACCGTAATGGATGGCGGAGTTGAAGATATGTTTCCCCTCCTTCGGGTTTCTTCTTTCAGAAGACATGGTGAAGACCTGATATTAAATAATCAGGAATTAATCGATCAACTGGACAAAATAGAATTTAACGTCATCATAGGATCTGATATTTTAAAGAAACCCAATATGGTAAACAAGCTTAAATCCGATTATAAAACTCTTCAACAAATGGGTAATCATCCAGGTAAAATAAATTTCACCTTTCACATTATTCAAAGAAAAAATTCAATATTAAATGAAACAGAGATTGCTGAAATTAGAAAAGAACTCTCTTTTCCTATTATTATTGAATCCTCTGTTTCGGATGCTTCCACGACAGCTTCTTCTTCCCAACTCAAAGAAGGGCTTATCGATAACTTTTCAAATCTCTACCCTTCCAGCCTCAATCTTTTGGGGGCCTATATCCGTTATAATGTATTTACCCCAAACAGAACGGGTAATTCTGCTTAACCATTTCATACCCGTTTTTCTTTTTTCTGCAACAAAGTTCCTTTTACACAAGATCAAAAACATTCCCATTGTAATCAGCCAATGATTTTGTTTTAATACAAAATATGAAACTTGCCCTCATTCAATTCAATAGTGAATGGGATTCTAAAAACAACAACCTGCAAAGAGCTGTTTATTTTGTTAAAAAAGCAGCTTTTGAAAAATGCGATGTGGTTGTTTTCCCTGAGATGTTTAACACTGGTTTTTCCATGAATATTGCTTCCATTGCAGAAGAAAAAAATGGGGAAACCTACCAGTTTCTTTCCAACCTGGCAAAATGCAACAACATCCATATTATTGCAGGTTTAGCCTGTTTCACCTCCTTCCGGAAAAAGGGGCAGAATATGGCGATGATTTTTGACCGTAAAGGGGATTTAATCGCCAAATATGTAAAACTCCACCCTTTCTGCTTTACCCATGAGGATGATTTTTTTGTTGCCGGTAACAATATTGTTCATTTTAAAATTCTGGGTATGCCCTCTAGTATTTTTATATGTTATGACTTAAGATTTCCGGAAGTATTCAGAAATGTGGCCAAATCCATCCAGACTGTCTTTGTCATTGCGAACTGGCCGGATGACCGGATTGAACACTGGACATCTCTTTTAAAAGCCCGAGCCATAGAAAACCAATGCTATATTATCGGCGTTAATCGTACAGGTAAAGATGGCAACGGCCTGACTTATTCAGGCCATTCCCAGGTTTTTGACCCCTGGGGAAGAAAGTTATGTAATGAAAATAATGAGAACGAATTCCTTACTTGTGAAATCAACCCTGAATTGGTAACTTCCATAAGAAATGATTATCCCTTTTTACAGGATATGCGTTTTTGATTTATGAATAATTTTTCAAATAATGAAATTTTAAACTTTTCCATCAAAAAAACTCATGCTGGCTATATCACTCTTTTCTGTATCATTGCCCTGATTCTTTGGACTCATACCCTTTTTTTCTTTATGGCTTTACTTTTTATCTACCTGCTGACGTATTTTACTGTAAATGGCATTCATAAAAAATTCCCGGATATCTCCAGAGCTAAAAAAAATGCCTAAAAAAAATGTAGAAGTCCCTCAGACTAAAAATCTGGGGCGAGAAACTCTGAAACGTCACACCTCCCGCTGCCGTCTGATCGGCTTACTCTGGGATAAGAATGGAAAACGCAGACTGCCTTCTGAAAAAAAACTTATTGAAGCAATCCATGCCTGTGATTCCAGAGATCTGTGGTGGATTTGCGAAATGAATAATATAAGCCCTCTTTACCTCCTTCCAACAAAAGAATGGATTTCATTTCTAAGTAAATTTTTATTCAGACTGAAAGTAAAAAAAATTCTGGAAATCGGTGCAGGTGATGGTTTTCTATCAGAATCTCTCTCAAAAAAACTTTTTCATGCGGAGATAAATGCCACAGACAACAAAAGCTGGGAAAAGCCTGAAACAAGGATGAATTCAGAAGATCGACGTTTATATGAAGGTTTGAAGATTTCAGGTTTAAAACCGGGAAATCTCGTAAAAAAAATGAATGTTCAGGCTGCAATAAAACAATATCGCCCGGATATCGTGCTTGTGAGCTGGCCTCCACCGGGACTCATGGTTGAAAAAGCAATCAAATCAGATGTGAACTACGTTCTGGAAATCAGCGTTGACGGTAATTACTGCGGAAATGGACCCTATACAAGACGTTTCACCAATGAAATCCTGGATGGCCCCCTTGAAAGCCATGCACTCTGCAGGCTGGATAATCACCCTGAAATAAAACGTCACACAAGAGTCATTCTTTATTACGGGAAAAAGCATCCTGATTTCTACGAAGCCCGCTGAAATCCATAGGATAGGCACCAGATAAAGTCATTACTAAAAAAACCAATGAAGGCATTGTCTTTATTTTGTATTTTTTTCTTTGAATTTTTCATTCAGCAAATCTTCAAAAGAAAGATCTGTTAATTTCTGAATCCTGGAAAAAAGGTAGTACAATATACCCATCAGAATAATCATGGAAGGCAAAGCAATCACCGGATAGCTTAAGGCAGTCATTTTACCTAATTCCTCATTAAATGCGACGGTCCCTGGCATGCTCTTAACAAGCAATTTAGCGAGAAAATAATTCAAAAAAGAAGAAATAAAAAAAGAACAGGCAAGAAGAAAAGAGCTTGTAATCAAAAGGCTGTTCATTTGAGGCTTTGCCCCTTTAGTTTCGAGTATTTTATCGATTTTTTTCAAATTTAAAAGCTGGTCATTGTAAATCATCTTATGAACAATAGGATAAGGCGTTTTTAATGAAATAAGAATTGCAAGCCCAATAATAAAAGGAATTGTTGCTTCCTTGATCGCTACCCATTCCGGAGGAAATCTTAACAGTCCTATTCCCCCGGTCAGAAGAACACTGATAAATCCTAAAATTGAAATGAAGCTTTTTTTATGATATATAAAAAACTCATATAATCCAAAACAAAAAGGGAAGGATATAGCCAGAAGAAAACCATTTACAGGACCTAAATATTGTTCAGAAGAAAATTTGGATAAAATAATTGCAGGTAATATAATATTAAGAAGAAGACTTAAAAAAACATTTTCCTGATTCGCTTCATTTGATTTACTCATTACTTTTATCTACTTAAGGTAATCCTTTTCGTCAACACCTAAATAACATTCATCTTCAGAGGCCGTTATTCTTTTCAATTCTTTCAAAATTTAAATAATTATTACTTCAAAAATTTTCTTTTAAAGTGTATCTTTTTTTTAACAGAGGTGTGATAATCACCTTAGTTTCGGTTTTTAACCGGAAAGATCAGACCTTATAAGCCGTTTAATAAATCACGAAGCACACTTAACCTCTTCTTCAAACCAAAGCATTTAAGGATATTATGATGGATAAAAAAATTATTATAATCACAGGTGTTTCCCGAGGTCTTGGAAAAGCTGTTGCTTTACAATTTCTTAGAGAAGGCCATACTGTAGTGGGTTTTTCGAGAAACAGACCTGACTATGACATTTCCCACTGGGTGGGTGGTGATATTACCGACCGTTTTTCGAGGGCAACCCTTCTGCATGAATGCATTGAAAAATTCGGCAGGGCGGATATTCTGATTAATAACGTAGGACGCGGGCATTATGAAACTTGGGATAAAACAGCTCTGGATGACGTAACTGAATTGTTTAATGTCAATTTTATCTCCATGATAGCCATGACCCAATTATTCATTCCTGAACTGGTCAAAACAAAAGGTATGATTATCAATATTTCATCCATAGCCGGAAAAATAGCAGTTCCGTGCATGGGGCTTTATTGCGCCACAAAATACGCAGTCAATGCGTTTTCCGACTCTTTGCGTATGGAACTTAAGCCTCAGGGAGTAAAAGTGCTCAATGTCGTGGTAGGCCGTATTAACACAGGCTTTTCCACCCGTGCCCTCGGAGACAGAAAGCCTCCTGTCACCCCCGGAGCCGGCAATCCGGAAATTTTGGCGGAAAAAGTTTACAAGGCCTGTATCAGGCAAAAAAAAGAAATCATCTACCCGGGCTGGTATGTTATGTTTATGGCCTTCATAAAGCTTTTTCCTTCAATTTATGAATATGCCAATATTAAAAAATGGAAACTTGATCAATTAAAAGTGAATGCCTGATTTCATAAAATCCCATCTTTATTTTCCGAATCAAAATTGATCAACAACAATGAGAGAATTTATTTTTCCATCAGGGCTTCAACAAACTGTTTTGGAGAAAAGGGAATGAAATCTTCAACTCCCTCCCCTACGCCGATAAATTTTACAGGAACATGCAGCTCTTTTTCAACAGTAACGACAATACCGCCCTTGGCCGTACCATCCAGTTTTGTAATAATCAGCCCGTCAAGACCCACGGCTTCCTTAAATGTTTTAGCCTGAATAAAACTGTTCTGCCCGGAATTTCCGTCTAAAACCTGTAATATTTCAAGAGAGCCGTTTCCTGTTTTATTCTTGATAACACGAACAACCTTTTTCAATTCTTCCATCAGAGCAGACTGATTATGAATCCTGCCTGCCGTGTCAATCAGCAGATAATCAACCCCCCTTGCATTGGCCGCCTCACAGGCATCATGGGCAACTGCTCCGGGGTCAGCCCCCATTTTATGTTTAACAATTTCAATACCAAGCCTGTCAGCCCAGATGGTTAACTGGTCTACGGCTGCGGCTCTGAAAGTATCCCCTGCCGCGAGCAGTACTTTTTTCCCATCTGCTTTTAAATTGGCGGCCAGTTTGGCAATGGAGGTGGTCTTACCTGAACCATTGATCCCGATAAACAGAATGATTTTAGGTTTCTGGCCGACAGGAATAGTCCGTGCAACAGTTAAAAACTGATTTAAAAGCTCTTTTTTAATAAATTCACGGATTTCATCTGAAGACTTATAACTGACCTGATCTTTGATTTTTTCTATCAGGAAAAGCGAAAAATCCACGCCTAAATCCGCTTCAATAAATACCCTTTCAAGCAATTCGAGCTCTTCTTCAAAAGATTTTTTTCTGTCAGATGAAAAAAGACTGACAAATCCAGTCTTAAGCAGAGAAGTGGTTTTATTCAATCCTTTCCTGATAAAACCGAAATAACTTTTATTTTCCATAGTCTAGGATTTTTTTTTATTCTGTAATTTGACTTTATTGAAACGGTCGAGAATACCATTGATGAATTTTCCTGATTTATCCGTAGAATATTTTTTTGAAAGATCAATGGCCTCATCAATGGATACAGCCGGAGGAATATCTTTTTCATACAACATTTCATATAAAGCCATCCGAATAATGATACCGTCAATTAAAGCGATACGGCTTAAAGACCAGTTTTCAGACAATTCTGTAATAATGGATTCCAGTTCTTTTTTATGTTCAAGACAGCCGTTAACCAGGGTTAAGGCATATTCACGGTAATTTTCAGGAGTTCTGATAAAAATGGAATCATTAAACACATCCTCCGTAGGCTGAGGATTGGTATGAAAGCTGTATAAAATCTGAATGGCTACCTCACGGGATTTTCTTCTGTTTTTCATAATGTTCTAAACCCCTGCTTCTTTTTTAATCTTGATCATATCCAACACGGCCCGTGCAGCGTCGATACCTTTATTCCCATATTCTCCGCCTGCTCTTTCAAAAGCCTGGGCTTCGGTCTGGCAGGTCAGAATTCCATAGGAAACAGGAATGGAATATTTAAGATTACAGTCCATAATTCCCCTTGCCGATTCCGTACAGACATAATCAAAGTGGCGGGTTCCGCCCTGAATTACAGCTCCCAGGGTAGCAATCCCGTCCATTTTTCCGGCTTTGCAGATCCAGGCGCATAAACCGGGTATTTCAAAGGCGCCAGGAACCTTATGAATATGGATCCGATTATGGGTCATCCCGCATTGTTTTAATAACTGCAGGGCCCCTTCCAGAAGAAGGTCCGTCACAGAAGAATTAAACTGGGAGACAACAATTGCAATATGAACCCTGTCAATGAAGGAGGAATAATCTTTTTCTTCCAGTACTGTTTTTGATTTTGCCATTAGATTAAATGTCCCATTTTGTTTTTTTTAGTCATCATGTATTTATGATTATGTTCACAATGTCCTGTTATTAAAGGGATTCTCTCAACAATTTCCAGAGAATAACCTTCAAGGCCGATCAGTTTTACGGGATTATTGGTTAAAAGTCTGATTTTTTTAACCCCAAGATCCTTCAAAATCTGTGCACCTGTTCCATATTCACGAAGATCAGGGTCAAAACCCAGAAGAATATTGGCTTCCACCGTATCCGCCCCCTGGTCCTGAAGCTTGTAAGCCTTAAGCTTATTGTAAAGGCCGATCCCCCGTCCCTCCTGTCTTAGATAAAGGACTACTCCGGCTCCCGCTTCAACAACTTTTTTCATGGATTCCTCAAGCTGGGAACCGCAATCACAGCGAACCGATCCCAGAACATCTCCCGTAAAACATTCCGAATGAACACGGACCATCATGGGATCTTCAGTTATTGTTCCGTAACGCAGTGCAATATGCTGCAATCCATCGATCTGGGATTCATATAATAATAAATCAAAATCGCCATACCGGGTCGGAAGTTTTACATTAATTAAAAGTTTTACCAGTTTTTCTGTTTTTCTGCGGTATTCAATAAGCTGAACAATGGTGCATATTTTCAGATGATGTTTTTGAGCAAAAGGAATCAAGTCTGGAATTCTGGCCATGGATCCATCCTCATTCATAATCTCACAAATAACACCGGCGCCCTTAAAACCGCAGGCTTTTGCAAGATCTACAGCGGCTTCGGTATGACCGGCACGAACCAGAACGCCCCCTTCTTTGGCAATCAGGGGAAAAACATGCCCCGGCTGATTGAAATCAGCAGGATGCGAAGAATCATCAATGAGTTTTAAAATTGTTTTGGCCCTGTCAAAGGCGGAAATTCCTGTGGATACCCCTTCCCTGGCATCAACGGAAACCGTAAACGCCGTTCCAAAAGAATCGCGGTTCTGCTGAACCATGGGCTGAATCTTCAATCTTTCAACTCTGTACCGTTCCATGGGGGTGCAAACAAGTCCGCGTCCGTATTTAACCAGAAAATTAATGGCATCCGGGGTTACTTTTTCAGCTGCCAGAACCAGATCGCCTTCATTTTCACGGTTTTCATCATCCGTAATAATAACGATTTTTCCAGCTTTAAAATCCTCAATTATTTCTTCAATACTATTAAAGGCCATAATTTATATGAATATGAAATGGAAGTTAAAAACGTTAAATAATCCTGAGGGGATTATCATACATATCTTTCCCTTGTCAAAGGAAATCATTTAAGGGAAGTCATCAAAGAATTTTCAATTCTCCCTTCCGAAGCAGCAGGGAAAGCTCTGCCTGGGGCAGAGGCGTAGAAAAAAGATAGCCCTGCATCTCCTGACAGCCCATAGAAGCTAAAAGCTTTAATTGTTCCAGGGTTTCCACCCCTTCGGCCACAATCTCAAGATCCAGTCCCCTGGCAATTTCAATAATGGCCTTGATGATAGCCGCCACATGACGTTCAACCGTGATATCTTTGATAAAGGCCTGATCTATCTTTAAAATATCAAAAGGAAATTTCTTTAAATAACTTAAGGAGGAATAACCTTTTCCAAAATCATCCAAGGCAATTTTAATCCCCATTTTTTTTAATTTATATAAGATTTCAAGGGTTTCTCCGATATTCTGCACAGCAATGGATTCTGTGATCTCCAGTTCCAGATTTACCGGGTCCATCCCGGTGGATTTCAATATATTCTCAATGGATTCAAAAAGATTTTTCTGTCTGAACTGTTTTGCCGATAAATTGATGGCTACTTTGGCAAGAGGCTCTCCCTCCTTCTCCCAAAGCTTGAATTGCAGACAGGCCTGTTCCATTACCTTCTCACCCAAGGGAATAATCAATCCTGATTCTTCAGCCAATGGAATAAAAGAATCCGGAGTGATAAGGCCGATATCCGGATGCTGCCAGCGTGCCAGGGCTTCAGCCCCTGCAATTTTCCCGGTCAGCACATTCACCCGGGGCTGATAAAAAACAACGATTTCACCCTTCTGAATGGCCTTTCGCAAACTATTTTCCAGGGTGAGCTGTTCAAAGGCTTTTGCATTCATGGCCGGGGTATAAAGCTGATAGGTATTGCGGCTGTAATTTTTAGCGCGATACATGGCCGTCTCGGCATTTTTAACAAGAAAATCCATATCTGTTCCGTCAAGAGGGTACATGCTGATTCCGATGCTGGCAGTGATGTAGATCTCCTGTTTTCTCACAATAAAAGGCTGCTCCAGGAGCTGCCTGATCTTTTGAACAAACATGAGCACATGCTGAGGTTTGTAGATTTCGGTCACGATGAAAAAAAACTCATCCCCGCCTATTCGGGCTACCGTATCCGTATCCCGGATAACCGTTTTCAGGCGTTCAGCCACATATTTTAAAAGAAGATTCCCGAAATCATGCCCCATGGAATCATTGATGCGCTTGTAATGATCTATATCCAGAATTAAAACAGCAACATTACTTTGATTGTTTTTTGCATGGGCCAGAGACAGTTTCAGCCGGTCATAAAAAAGGTATCGGTTTGGAAGTCCTGTTAAATCGTCAAAATTTGAATGAAGTAAGTTGTTTCCTTCATTTCCGGATTGAATCAGTTGAAGATAAAATTCAATCTTTCGTTTAAGCTGTCCTAGATCCTCAAAGGGATATTTTAAAAAATCATACTTCAGATCAGGGAAGGCCGCGGAAAGACCGTCAAGGATTGTTTTATCTTCAGAAACGAATAAAATGGGAGGAGTTTTTGTTTTTATTTTTCTTTTCATCAACAAAAGCAGCCTCATGGCATAGGTTTTATGATAAAGGGAGGCAATAATCATGGAAAAAGAGGTATTTTCAAGCAGAGCAGCGGCTTCACGCACGCTCCCGGCTTCAAGTACAGGGTAAAATTCCCTCAGATTTCCCAGGGAAGGCGCAAAATTTTTTTTATCATAAAAGACTAAAATGGAAGCATCATTCATAATATTTATCAGCTAAAAGTATACTAAATTTTATTTTTTCACAAGTGGAGAAAGATTCAAAGGCGTAAAAGTTGATTTACTTAATTAAGAAATTGATTATTATAACAAAGCCGTTTTAATAAATTCATTCATCCTTTAAAGGAGATAAATCATATGCTTTGCCCCACATGCCGACAAGCCATGGTTATTCTTGAACTTCAAAACGTTGAAGTGGACCACTGCATCACCTGTGGCGGGATATGGCTCGACAGCGGAGAACTTGAAATTCTTCTTAATGGCCTGAATAATAAAGAGTCCCTTCTCTCTTCTTTTAAAACCAAATCCATTTCCTCTGAAGCCTTAAAAAAATGTCCGAACTGCTTTAAAAAAATGCAGCTTGTTTCATACAGACTCAAATCAGACGAAGTGGTCGTGGATAGATGCCTTCAGAATTGCGGTATCTGGTTTGACCGTCATGAACTTTTAAAACTGATTGAATTGGGTGGGGTCGATAACGAAAACAAAAACAGCATACATAATCTTCTGTCCAGTATTTTTAAAAAAGGAGCTTAAAAATGATATCAGCATTTCTTATTCTTTTAGGAGTTTTTGTTATTTTGGTGTTTATCCTGATCGGAATGTATAACGGCCTTATTCAAACCAGAAACCAGGTTAAAAATTCATGGTCACAAATTGATGTTCAGCTGAAAAGGAGGCATGATCTCATCCCCAACCTGATTGAAACAGCCAAAGGCTATGTCAAACATGAAAGAGAAACTCTTGAAAACATTACCAAGGCAAGAACTCAGGCCCAGGGAGCCCTCAATATTCCTGATAAAATCAAAACTGAAACAGAGCTTACCGGTGCCCTGACCCGTTTTTTTGCCGTTGCTGAAAACTATCCTGATTTAAAGGCCAATCAGAATTTCCTTTCCCTTCAGGAAGAGCTTTCTTCCACTGAAAATAAGATAGCCTTTGCAAGACAGGCCTACAATGATTCTGTTTTGTTTTATAATAATAAAATAGAAATGTTCCCCTCCAATATCATAGCCGGAATGTTTAATTTCAAACAGGAGGTTTTTTTTGAAATTGAAAACAAAGCGGAAAAAGAAGTCCCTAAAGTCAGTTTTCAATAATATCTTCAGAGAACAGCGGTTATGATGTGGGAAATAATTAAATCCAATCAGCGCAAATCATGGCTGATTTTTTCAGGTATGGGCCTTTGCCTGATTCTTTTAGGATGGCTTATCGGAGAAGCTGTACTTCCCTCCCAGGGTGGAGTATCCGGAATCCTTGCCGCCGGTGTAATCTGGACAATTCTCTCCCTCATCAGTTTCTTTGCCGGAGACTCCATTGTTCTTTCCTCCAGTCATGCCAAAGAAGTGACACGGGAAATGCATCCCATGCTTTTTAACATCGTAGAGGAAATGAAAATTGCAGCTTCGCTTCCGGCAATTCCCAAAATCTACATCATTGATGACCCTGCCCCCAATGCCTTTGCCACAGGGCGTTCCCCTGAAAAAAGTGCGGTGGCTGTAACGGCCGGACTTCTTCAGATGTGCACACGGGATGAACTTCAGGGCGTTATTGCCCATGAAATGTCCCATATCCTGAACCGGGATATCCTGTATGTCACTTTTGCCGGCGTTTTGCTTGGCAGCATTACTCTTGTTGCTGAAGTTTTTTTACGCAGCTTAAGAACTTCAGGCTCTTCCAGACGTTACAGGTCAGACAACAACGGAGCAGGCCAGGCTCAGGCGATCATGCTGGTGATTGCGCTTGTGTTTGCTGTTTTAGCTCCCATTCTTGCCCGTCTTTTATATTTTTCACTTTCCAGAAAAAGAGAATACCTTGCAGATGCTTGTGCAGTAAGGCTTACACGCTATCCTGAAGGACTGGCTTCCGCTCTTGAAAAAATTTCCGGCAGTTATTATAAACTTTCCACGGCCAACAGTATCACGGCCCCCATGTATATTACAAACCCCTTTCCTCAAAAAACAATGTCTCTGTTTAATTTCAGCACCCACCCTCCTGTTATAGAGAGGATTAAAATTTTAAGAAACATTCATCAGGGGGCTAATTTCAGGCAATATATGGATGCCTATTCCTCGATCAAAGGAAAAGCCTCTCTTATTCCGGATTCAGCCATGAAAGACAATGCGGCCATCCCCCTGCTTAATAAAGAAAAAACCTCTGCAGTCCCCCAGAGTTCCAGAAAAGAACTTTTTGATCTTATGAGAGCCGTAAATAATTATACCTTTATCAATTGTTTATGCGGCTTAAAAATCAAAGTGCCGCCCAATTATAACAATCCTCTTTTAGCCTGCCCCAAATGCGGGAAAAAACATCCTGTCCTTGATAAATCTTCGGAACAGAAAAAAAATAAAAAAGCAGAAAATAATATTTCAAAAAAAGAACAGGTTTATATCCGGAAACAGGAAGGATGGGAAACACTTTCCTGCAGAGGCTGCGGAAAAAAAATTCAACTGTCTCCGGGCTTCACCAACTCAAAGATCTTCTGCCAAATCTGCGGACAGACAATTATCATTCATTCAGAATAAACTATTAATCATTTGTTGATTTTTGCCTTAAAATGCGGAGAATCCCCCCATTCGTTATATCCCATTTTCCGGCCGATCGAAAGTATCCTTCGTTCAAGGCAGCCGGCACACATTTCTGCCGTTTCATCCAGACAGGGTTTCCCCTCATAGAGAAGATATTCTCTGCGATGCTCCAGAGGCGTCACTACAGGCATGATGACATTGGCCCCAAACTCAAGCCCCTGCTCACGTCCGTCCTCTTTTATCGCCTGCAAGGCCGTTGTTGAGGCAATATTGACATTCTTCAATACAATACGGGTGGCGGCAATCATTAATAAGGACTGTAGAAAAAGATCATCTTTAGCGGCCTCCACCTGTTTTTCAAAACGTTTCATGGGCGTTGCTTTGTGAATCAGGAACGGCCCCATGCCGATCATATCCACATTCATTTTTTTAAAAAACAGAATATCTTCGGCCAGCATTGAGGTCGTCTGTCCCGGAATCCCTATCATCACTCCGGTACCCACCTGGAAACCAATTTCTTTTAGCCACTCAAGACACTGAATTCTTTTCTCCAAAGTTTGCCTGGGAGGATGAATCTGTCTGAATAAATCCGGATTGGAGGACTCTATCCGCAGAAGATATCGGTGAGCTCCGGCATCAAACAGTCTTTGAAAAGATTCTTTTGTCTGTTCCCCGACACTTAAAGTGATTCCAAGCCCGTCCTTAAGTTTTTCACTGCAGGTATGCTTTTTAATTTTTCGAATCAGATGAACCAGAAAATCCACAAATTCAGAATCTCTTCTTTCTCCGGATTGAAGGACCATGGAGCCATAGCCCTTTTCCATGGAAAACTCAGCACATTCAAGAATTTCCTTTTCAGTCAGACAATAGCGTTTCAATTCATGATTGGATTTCCGGATTCCGCAATAAAAACAGTCACAGTCACAGTGATTGGAAAATTCCACAATTCCTCTGAAATAGACCTGATCCGAACAATACTGAAATAAAAGATCCCGGGCTTTCATCCTGATCAATTCAATATCCGAAGGATCCCGGGCATCAAGAATAATGCGGATATCATCAATCTCTGCAAGATCCTTTTTTAATAACTGTTCAATCATCTTCCCAGGCCTGTTTTGTAATGTTTAATTTTAATATAAACTTCGTCAGGAATAAATGAGGAATAAATCACAAGCCCGTATTCGGAAGATATGGTCACTTTGACAGGCAGACAGATATCGGTTTCAGCGCCGGAAATAGAAGATAAGGCTTCCCATCTTTTCCCGACAATTTTTACCGGTACAACTTTCAGTCCATACAAAGATGCCAATTCTTCAGCAATTTCATTAATATTCATATTAATAATAGATATCCCTGTCACCGCTGCATATTTTCTCATAGCTTTTATAAAAAGCAGTGTAAAGAGAGGGTAGTTTTATTTTCACTTCCTCTATTTCTTTTTGAAGAACGATTTCCCCGACTTTTCTTGTTTCTTCCGATGCAAAATCATCCAGCCATTCCTTGAAGGTTAAAACCGCATTAAGTTTGCAAAACTGTCCCTCTCGTCCGCACCTTAAAAGTTCCATAATGCATTTCCCCGTGCGGCCTGAACGGTAGCCGGCCGTGCAGAAAGAGGTAATATTTCCCATTTCCGCCAGTTCACGGATCATTTGATCCAGGGTACGGGTATCCCCGAGAATAAACTGCTGATCATCCGCATTCTGATTTTCATCACATCGGCTGTAGGCACCAAGTCCAAGCCTTGAGGAGGCATCCGCCTGGGTTACTCCGTATCGAAAGGCCTGCCTGCGGATATCCGCATTTTCTCTCGCTGTAATAATCATGCCCACGTAGGGAACAGACAGACGGATAATGCTTAATGCCTTTAAAAAGTTTCTGTCGCTCATTCTATGGGGAGTCTTTTCAATAAAGGGAGCATGGCTTGCAGGTTCAAGCCTTGGAAAGGAAATTGTGTGCGGACCAATCCCCATTTTCTTTTCCAGTTCAATGGCATGGCTTAAAAGCCCCAGAATTTCAAATTTCCAATCATACAGGCCAAAAAGAGCACCAATTCCAACGTCGTCAATTCCAGCCTCCAGAGCCCTGTGCATGGAATAGAGCCTCCATGGAAAATTATTTTTCAAGGTTTTTTTAGGATGAAGTTTGCTGAAGGTATCATGATGATAGGTTTCCTGAAATACCTGATACGTTCCTATGCCCACAGCATTCAGTTTTTTTAAATCCTCAATGGGAAGAGGAGCCGCATTGACATTCACTCTCCTGATCTGACCGATCCCCCCCCTCGGGGTCTTTGCGGAAACAGAATAAACAGTCTGAATCGTTTCCGCGATGTAATCCGTATCCGTTCTCGGATCTTCCCCATAAACAACAATCAGACGCTTATGCCCGATTTGACCGGCAAGGTATTCTGTTGCGGTTCTGACCTCGTCCATGGTCAAAGCACCTCTCTCCATGGCTTTATTGCTTTTTCTGAAACCGCAATACACACAGTCATTCACACAGTAGGTACTCATATAAAGAGGAGCAAAAGTCACAATACGGTTATCATAGACTTTTTTCTTTACTTCCAGAGCGGTCGCTCTCATTTTCTCCAGAGTCTCTTCATCTTCCACATGAATGAGGGCAGCAGTCTCTTCAGGAGACAATGTCTGTATGGCTAAAGATTTCTGAAGAATGTCATGGATCTTTCCGGGATCAGGATTTTTACCCGTTTCCAATGCCTGAAAAATGGCACTCTCATTAATAAAATCCTTTCCCTGATCCATATACTTAAGATATTCCTCAGGTTTAATACGCTTTTCAATCCATTGATCTGCAGCTGTTTTCATTTTATCATTCTCCTTTAATTCATTCAGATTCCCTATCCGGAAATACAGAGACAGGTAAAAAACCTTTTACGTCACCTCTTAAGTCGACTGGAGGACACATATCCCATGATTTATTAAATTCTCATTAACGAGTTCTATTTTTCCGGCTCTAAAAATCTTTTCCAGGCGATTAATCATACTGTCCCCATTGAATAATATTCATTAATTCGCCCCAAAAAACAAAAAAGGGTCAAGGGGATCTGTAAAAATGGGGATTATTTTCACGCGGTGGATTTTCCTTTGCTTAAAGCCGATTTAACTGCAACGCCTTCAATCAATCCAAGTTTACCTGTAAACTTCCCCAGGTCATCTGTTGTAGCATCCACAACAAGAGTAATGACACAGCAATTTCGTTTATCATAGGGGATTCCGGTTCTGGCAATGATCAGGTTTCCAAAATCTGAAAGAACCTGATTCACTTTATCTGCGGACAATTTTCTGTTTTCGACAATAATACCTATAAATCCCAAACGTTTATCCATATTGGACCTCCCGCAAAAAAAAAGCCTTACCACAAAACATTGCGGTAAGGCTTAAAATAATAATTAATTTTCGCCCCCTTGGTATCAGAAATATATCCTCACCGCAGGTTTTTAAAGTATACATAAAATCTTCAAAAAAATCAAATTCTAAATTCAATTTTTACTAAAATACAGGTAAAAGTCCCTGAATTGTTCAAATCAAGATAAAAATGATTTATTTTAGTTTAGTAATACTTTTATTTAGGGTGGGGAGGAAAGTTTATTCTCATAATTCAATTGTAATAGAATAAGATTTTGTTATACTGATTACTACTTCAATCAGCAAACTTCAATGTTTCTCCTTTTGCTTTAAAATGAAGTAAAATGAAAGGTCGGGGATGAAGAAACTACTCCATCTTTTTCTTCAGTATTTAAACTGTTCCTTTTTTTTAAAAAAAATTTTTACTTACCCCCATTTTTTTAAATCCACCTCCCTGGTTGTTCGTACTCAACTCATTATTTTTATAAGTTTAGTCATCATTTTCTTTTTTGCGCTTACTCTGTCTCTGGGTCAGCTTGATAAAAGCTTCAAACTTTTTGAACAGGCTGATATCACACAAAAACTAAAAAAAAGTACTATTATTCTGGAACAGCAGACCCAATCTTTAAAGAACACGGTAAAGGATTATGCCCTATGGGATGATACTTATTCTTTTGCAGGGAAACCCTATGATGAGTATGTCTCCAGTAATTTCACCTCGCAAACATTGGATAATAACGATATCGATTTTGTCCTGATTATGAATCCTCATAACGAAATTATTTATAATGGATTTAAACAAAATCCTGAATTTTTCGATCTGTCTGAAAAATCCGGCTATTCCTATCCGGAAGGATTATCCTCAATTCCATCCTTTATCTTAAACAGTATCATTTCTTATCCGGGCATTTTTAATCTGAAAAAATCAGAAGAAGCCGCTTCAGGAATTATTTTTTCCGATTCTCTTCCAATCCTTATCGGTGTTTCTCCTATCCTTCAAAGTGACGGACAAGGAAAAGCAATGGGGGTGATGATTATGGGAAAGGTATTCACAGAAAAACGGCTGCATAGGCTTCATGAAATAAGTTATACGGAATTTCACCTATTCCCATCCCCGGTCCTCCGCATGCCAATAAAAATAACTATCCATGATAAAGATTGGGAAGTGACCGAACATTATCCTTCATTACTGGCCCATGAAGGAGTGATTTTAAAAGTATTCGGGGAACGTACCATTCTCAGACAATTAAAGGAAAGCCAATGGCTCCTGATGCTGAATTTTCTTGTCATGATGCTCATTTTTATCGTTCTTGTAAGCTTAATTCTTTACCTTTTGATTCTTAAAAGGATCACTTTCTTTGCGGTTAAAGCCCGGACCATCCGCAAAACCAATGATATCAGCATGCGGATGCCTGTCACAGGACACGATGAACTGGATGAGCTGGCAACAGCCATCAATGAACTTCTTCATGAGCTTCACAATACGCAGGAAAGACTCATGCATGATGCCCTGTATGATTCTCTTACCGGGCTGGGAAACCGGACGCTTCTTATGGATAGAATCCGTTATGCCCTGGCTGTTCAATGCAGAGACCCTTCTAAAAAATTTGCTGTTTTTCTTATGGACCTGGATAATTTTAAAAACATCAATGACCTCTATGGCCATCCGGCAGGAGACTATATCATCCGCAGGATAGCCAACCGTATCAAGACCGGTATCCGTGAAACGGATACCGCAGTCAGATTTGGAGGAGATGAATTTATCATCATTCAAACTGATCTTAAAAATTCAAGTGAATGTGAAATTTTTGCACAGCGTCTGTTAACTTCCATTCAGCTCCCGATTGTATGGCAGGAAAAGCCTCTGCAGGTCTCGGTCAGCATCGGCATTTTTTTCAACAATTCCTTAAAAACAAACCAGAATCCTGAAGATTTTATCCGGGATGCCGATATCGCCATGTATAAATCCAAACAGGAAGGCAAAAACAGCTATTCTGTATTTCATATTAACCTGAGGGAAAAAATCACCTCACGCCTGACCCTTGAACAGGAACTGAAGCGTGCTCTGGAAAATGATGAAATGGAAGTGTGGTATCAGCCGATTATTTCCTCCAAGAATTTCAAAATCAATGAACTGGAGGCCCTTGTCAGATGGAGACATCCTTCAAAAGGCTTAATTTATCCGGATGAATTTATTCCCCTGGCTGAAGAAAGCGATCTGATTGTCGATCTTGACCGTTATGTTTTGAGTCATGCCATGCATGATTTAAAACATCTAAGGACACTTCTGCCGAATCTTAAAATCAGTATTAACTTCTCCGTTAAAACGCTTCTTCAAAAAGATATTTCTAAAATCATCGAAAATGTTCTGCATGAAACCCTCAATCCTGCCTGTGCATTAAATATTGAAATTACCGAAACAGGAATGACTAAAAATGAAAAAAGCCTGATTGATCCCATGGGAAATTTAAACCAGAAAGGAATTCATTTTTATCTGGATGATTTCGGTATCGGATACTCCTCCCTTTATAGACTTCATATTCTTCCGGTTCAGGTTTTAAAACTGGACCGTTTCTTTACTTCACAAACCGGAAGTGACTATAAAAATATAGTGGAGGCAATTATCATGATTGCCAAAGCACTGAACAAACCCATTATAGCGGAAGGCGTGGAAAATAAATTTCAATTCACACAACTTCTGGGCATGGGTTGCGACTTCATGCAGGGCTACTATTTTGCCCGTCCCATGCCTCTTGCAGAAATAACCAAACTCATCAAAATAAATCCGCAATGGAATCCTTCATCCGCCCCATTTCTTTCTTAACCTTTTTTTTGCAATGCCTGCCGATTTCCGGAATGCGCTGCCCGGATTAATTCGTCACCATATACAAAAAAATCAAGGTTAGAACAAACCAAAGGGTCAAATTAAATAATTGCTCCAGGAATATTTCTTTTTTGGATTTGATGATTTTAAAAGCATTGTCCTGATCTTCGTCTTTTGATTTTAAGTGTTCCTTTATTTCCGTCTGAATCAAACTTTTACCCTGGATCTGACTTAATATCTTGAGATTGGTATTTATAGTTTTATGAGAACCCGTTGAAGAAAGTTTTGATTTATCCGCTATATTTTCCAATATTGAAGTATTATGCATCACACTTAAAGATTCCTCATCCTTTTTAAGCCTGTAAAGGGCTTCGTCTTCGGGAATAATATGAAGCTGAAGGGAATCTGCCAGATTCACAAACAGATGGGTATATTTATTTCTCGGATGACTGAAAGGCGGCTCCATCAACCCGGTGACACTGATCCACTTTCCGATCCAGGATTGATCCGGCATGCTTTTAAATTTTTTCAGCTCATTGGGCCAGATGATAATCTTCACAATATCTTTGCGCCATTCCCCAAAATTAATAAAAAGATAAGGATCCCCGTTAATCATTTCCTCTTTTTTAATTGAATGAATTTTTCCAATTAGTTCAACCTTGTCTCCGATATACCGTTTACATAAAGAATAATCAGAACCATCTAAAACAGGATATTGAGAAATATAACGCGGACGTTTTGACGGTTTGGCCAGCCCGCTGATGATGATAAAATGCTGCGGAATATTTTTCCCCTGAATAAAATCCTCCAGAGTTGGAATAGACTCAAAAGGGGTTGAACATATCACGGCAAAATTCTGAATATCTCTGGATAAGGAGGGAATCTTGTAGAGCCTTGAAAAGGTTACCGAATTTTCAGGATTCAAATAATCGCTAGACCGGAAAAGAACCGCATCAGGATCTGAATTGGTATCTGTCCATATCAGGGGATCCGCCTCCAGGGCTTTAAGGGCAATATAAAGGGCAATGAGAGAAAATTTATCCAGGGAAGAGTTGAAATGCCTGGCGCTTCTTCCCGGATGCTGAAAATTCCGATGTCCGAGTTCAGAGCTGCTTAAATTACGGATATCCGGAACATACATTCCGTCATAATCAATCAGATGAAGGCTGTTTCCCTGATCCGCAATCATGACATTCCCGGGCTGGATATCCCCATGGGCTATGCCCGAGTTAGATAGAAAAGAAGAAAGGGAAAGAATGGATTTTTTCAGATTACCGATAAACGGTTTTTCTAAAAAATGATCTTCAAGAAATTGTCCCAGGGGATCCCCTGTAGCCCATTCCATTTTGACGACCGGATAAGAATTACCGTCTACAAGAATACCCTTGGGCTGAAACTCAAAACGAAGAAAATAATTACTTTGCAAAGAAGTTATGGTTTTTGAAATCGCACGATAACGCAATTCCAGAGCATCGGATTTTTTATGAAAACAGCGGACCGCATATCTTCTGTTTTTACATTGAATGGAATACGTCAGGGCAAATCCACCGCAGAGAGCTGTCGGCATGCCCAATCCGCTTTTGCTGAGTTCGCCCTCTTTCAGCTCAGGATCAAGAAGGAATGCCTTATGGTTCTGAAGGGTCTGCTGATATTGTTCAAGAGAAGGATACATGAAATCCCGTTTTTTTAGGTTTAATTTTCAGCACGGCCAAAGTGGAATCATCTATTCTAATCTTTTTATTTTCCCGTAAATTCTCGATATATTGTTCGTATTCGGAAAACTCACGAAAGGATAAAAGGTCAAGATACGAAAGATCTTTTTCTGAAACATTTTTTAAAAACCATTCACCCAGAGCATCCGTCATACAGAGAATATAAGGTTTTTTTAACTGATCGATATAAAAAATCTTCTGCCACAGCTCAGGCTGTCCAAGCAGGGACACATTCAGTGCAGGAACGGTTGAAATCAGTGTAGGTTTCTCAAGATACTGAAGATGAACTGAATAAGGAAAAGTGGTTATGATATGAGTCCCATCCATTAAAACAAAAAGACTGTCTCCGATAGCGGTCAGCTTCACAAGGGAGTCCGATTCCTTGATTTCAAGGCCTAAAAGAGTAGCGAAGCTTCCCCTGTCAAAAGAAAGCTGCTGAGACCAGGTTAAAAGTTTTTTCTTTTCTGTATAGAACCCTGAATAAACCGCTATGGCTTCCTGAATCCATTTTAATGAAATTTCCGGGTCATGTACGTATTTTTCAGAAAGAATTTGAGACCAGCTTTTGGAATCAAAAGACTCCGTAGCCCCATCACATAAAGCGATTCGGTTTTGTTTAAAATCAAGGGAAAAACAATCTTCATTTTCATCGGGATATTGCAGACTTTTTCGAACAGACCCTTGAAAAAGAAGGTCCATGATTTATCTCAGCTGAGAGGCACGGGTTCCAATATCAAAAAAATCAACAATTTCAGGCGCCTCGGCATTGAAGATGAATCCCTTGGATTCATGGGAAACCTGAAATCCTTTTTCCTGGGCAAATCTTATGAGATGAGCCGGCAAAAAGCTGGACATTCTGAAGAGCATTTTGGAATACATGTCCGGCAGCACGCCTTCAGAAGAGGGAAATTTAACCGGTTCGGTTGAAGCCGAACTGACATGAAGGGTTAGTAGTAAAATATTGCCGTCATTTGTTTTGATCTGACAAAGCTGCTTTCCAAGTTCTTCAGGATCGCCATCCGTAGACTCTCCGTCCGTGACATGGACGACCGTCGGGGGATAACTGTTGGGATGGGCATCACACCATTTCACCAGTTCCTCCGCGACAACCCGGATGGCCTGACACATGGGTGTTCCTCCATTGGCAAGGGGCTCAAACCAGACGGGGAATTTAATTGTCTGCTCTACAATTCCCCCTGCCCCGTCATCTGTTTTTTTAATCCGGTCTTCAATACGCAAAGGAGATTGTTCAATTTTAGAAATAGGATGAATGATGGACGAGGAAAGCTCTCCCTGGAAAAAATTCTGAACATAGGTATCCCGGTAACCGATTACGCCGATTTCAAAATAATTGCGAACCCCGTCGGATTTTGTACAGCGGGTGATAAGGTTTACAAGAGTACGGTTAAGCACATCTGAGACAAATTGGGCTTTTGAACGGCCTCCGCTCATTTTATCTTCCATAGATCCGGATTGATCTACAAGAAAAATAAAACACGCGGGGTTTAACCGACTAATTTCAGCACAATAGCTCATAAAGCCCTCCCTGTTTTGTTACTGATTTTATATCAGAAAAAAGGACAATCCGTATAATATATATCAGAGTCTGAAGGGTTTATCAATAACGGATAAGCGAGGAGCAGGTATAACCGCTCAATTTCTCTCTCCCTTTAAGAAATTCCAATTCAATGACAAAGCTGGCCCCTAAGATATTCCCTTTAAGCCTTTCAACCATTTTCATGACAGCGCATACAGTCCCTCCTGTCGCTAACAGATCATCGACAACAAGGACATTCTGCCCCTTCTGGATGGCATCCTCATGAATTTCAAGAGTATCTGTTCCATATTCCAGAGCATAACTCTCGGAAATCACCTTATAGGGAAGCTTTCCCTTTTTTCGGACAGGCACAAACGAAGCATTTAATAAATAGGCTATTGGCGTACCAAAAATAAAACCGCGGGATTCAATTCCCAGAACAACATCCACCCTTTTTTCTCTGAACGGAATCATCATTTCATTAACAGTTGTTTTAAAGGCTTGGGAATTGGAAAGCAAAGGTGTAATATCCTTAAAAATTATCCCTTTTTTCGGATAATCGGGAATATCTCTGATTGTGGATTTTAAAAATTCAGAACTCATTCCTCGGCTTCCTCCTCTTCCCCAATAATTTCTTCACTCCTCATTGCTTTTTTCATTTTACCAAGAGCCGCTTTTTCAAGCTGTCTTACACGTTCCCGTGTTATTCCCATCTGTTTTCCTATTTCTTCAAGCGTATGGGCTTTGTTATTGAAAAGTCCGAAACGGTAAATAATCAGTTTAACTTCCCGTTCATTCAAAACTTCCAGAAGATCGAAAATTTTATCACGGATCATGGACAATTCTATACTGGCGGAAGGATGTTCAGCTTTTGTATCTTCAATCAGATCCATCAATTCCGCATCATTATCTTCGCCTACGGGAATATTAAGAGAGGTCACGCCTTTAGAAAGATCAAAAGTTTCCTGAACCTGATCCGGGGTGAGTCCTGTGGCATCCGCAACGGTTTCCACATCCGGCTGAACCGAACGGCCATAACTCAGTTTTCCCATAACTTTTCGGACCATGATAATTCGGTCCACCATATAGGCCGGAATACGGATCATCTTGCCCTGATTGGCCAGGGCACGCATGATCCGCTGTTTAATCCACCACGCCGCATAGGTTGAGAATTTGCATTCAAAACTCAAATCAAATTTCTCAGCCGCTTTCATTAACCCGATATTCCCTTCCTCTATGAGATCCAGAAAGGTCAGGCCAAGGTTGCAATATTTTCTGCCAATACTGACTACCAATCGAAGATTTGCCCTGATAAGCTGAGCTTTAGCCTTAGCATCACCCTTTTTCACTTTCTGGGCAAGTTCAATCTCCTCTTCAGAGGTCAGCCTGGGTATTTCCCCGATATCTTTTAAATAGATATCAAGACATTCTTTTCCTGCTCCCATAAATTACCGGTTACCGGATTACTTTTTTTTACTTTTAGTTTTTTTTGCCGGCTTTGCAGGAGCTTTTGGCCTGGTTTGATTTTTCACCACAGCCTGAGCAGCCGCAAGTCTCGCAATAGGCACCCGGAAAGGAGAACAGGAAACATAATTCATCCCCACCCGATAGCAGAATTCAATGGATTTTGGCTCTCCTCCGTGTTCACCGCATATACCGACCTTCAGATCCTTGCGTGTTGAACGTCCGCGGTTTACGCCGATTTCAATCAACTGACCCATCCCTTCCTGATCTATGGTCTGAAATGGATCATCCGATAAAATTCCCTTATTGAGGTAATCCGGAACAAAAGAACCGACATCATCTCTTGAAAATCCGAACGTCATCTGAGTCAGATCGTTTGTTCCAAACGAAAAAAACTCTCCGACTTCGGCAATCTTATCAGCAACCAATGTCGCTCTTGGAATTTCCATCATTGTCCCATACATATAGGGAATTTTTCTGAGATTATATTTCTTCAATGTCTCTGAATAAATACGGTCAACAATTACCTTCTGGTCTACGAGTTCCTTAACATTGCAGACAACAGGAATCATGATTTCAGGACATACTTTTTTTCCGGACTGGATTAATTCTGCAGCAGACTCCAAAATAGCGCGGATCTGCATTTCCGTTATTTCCGGAAAAGTGACCCCCAAGCGAACTCCGCGATGTCCCATCATCGGATTGCTTTCATGCAGAGCCTCTGCTCTTTTCTTAAAATCCTCGGGACTGATTCCCAGGGAATTTGCCAGGTCTCTTTGTTGATTTTCATTGTGCGGAACAAACTCATGTAAGGGAGGATCTATCATACGAATGGTGACAGGCAATCCATCCATGGCTTCCATTGTGCCTTTGATATTTTCTTTGGCAAAGGGATACAACTCATTTAATGCATTCCTTCTTTCTTCTTCTGTTTTTGAAATAATCATTTTACGGAGAAGAAAAAGCGGTTTTTCAGAATTTTTACCGTAAAACATATGTTCTGTTCTGAAAAGTCCGATGCCTTCAGCACCAAAAGCCCTTGCTTTTCTGGCATCATCGGGAGTATCCGCATTTGTTCTGATTTTTAAAGTACGGATGGAGTCGCAAATCTTTAAAAAGTTGAATAAAACTTCATTTTCTTCAGAAGCGTCCATCATTTTCAATTGGCCGTTATAGACGTTTCCCTTGGTTCCGTTGAGAGTGAGCCAGTCTCCTTCTTTGAGAACAGTCTCCCCAATCTTCAGCGTTTTAGCCTGATTATCAACATGCATAGCCGCACACCCCACTACGCAGCATTTACCCCATCCTCTGGCAACAAGCGCCGCATGCGAAGTCATTCCGCCGCGTGCGGTAAGAATCGCCTGAGCCACTCTCATGCCTTCAACATCTTCAGGGTTGGTTTCTTCACGGACAAGAATTACTTTTTTACCTTCTTTTGTCCAATTCATGGCATCAACAGAGGAAAAGACAATAACACCCTGAGCACCGCCAGGTCCTGCAGGCAAACCTTTTGCAAGGGGTTTATTTTCCCTCTCCTCTTTGGGATCCACAATAGGATGAAGAAGCTCATCGAGCTGTGAAGGGGTAACGCGAGAAACCGCTTCTTCTCTGGAAATCATTTTTTCTTTCACCATATCAACTGCCATTCTGACTGCAGCCGGACCGTTTCTTTTACCGACACGGCATTGCAACATGAAGAGCTTGCCTTTTTCGATAGTAAATTCAATATCCTGCATATCACGGTAATGTTTTTCAAGTTTCTTCTGAATCAGATCAAGCTGTTTGTAAGCTTCCGGCATCGCCTTTTCAAGAGTCAGCAGATGTTTATTGTGTTCACTCATGGAATATTCATTAACAGGAGCCGGAGTCCTGATGCCGGCGACTACGTCTTCTCCCTGAGCATTAATCAGGTATTCACCATAAAAATTTTTTTCACCATTTCCGGGATTCCGGGTAAAGGCAACTCCTGTTGCGGAATCATTCCCCATATTTCCGAAAACCATGGACTGCACATTCACCGCCGTACCCCATTCATCGGGAATGCCTTCAATTCTTCTATAAGAAATAGCTCTTTTTCCATTCCATGAACTGAATACGGCGCTGACGCCGCCCCAAAGCTGTTTCTCAGGATCATCGGGAAATTCAGTCTTCAATACTTCTTTGATTTTAATCTTAAACTGGGAACAGAGGTCTTTTAAATCCTCTGCGGTAAGGTCTGTATCATTCAGATATCCTTTTTGCTTCTTCAGTGTATCCATGATTTTTTCAAGCTGTCTGCGGATACCGGAATCATCTGTTTCGGGCTCAATTCCGGCGGCCTTTTCCATAACCACATCCGAATACATCATCAGCAGTCTGCGGTAGGCATCATAGACAAAACGTTCATTATTGGTTTGTTTCACCAAACCGGGAATTGTTTTTTCAGTAAGCCCGACGTTTAAAATTGTTTCCATCATTCCGGGCATGGACTTCCGTGCACCTGAACGCACAGAGACTAAAAGAGGATTATTGATATCACCGAATTTTTTACCCATGAGGGCTTCAATTCTTTTCAAAGCAGCTGAAACAGTTTCACGCAGGCCTTTAGGATATGTTTTTTTGTTTTGATAGTAATAAGTGCAGACTTCCGTAGTGATCGTAAAACCGGGAGGGACGGGAAGACGAAGGTCTTTATGTCCTGCCATTTCAGCCAGATTGGCTCCTTTTCCCCCAAGAAGATTCTTCATGCTTTCATTACCGTCCGCCTTACCACCGCCAAACGAATAAACATATTTGCCGCTTTTCTCTTTTGTCATTTTATTTCTCCTACACAGTTAGAGATTTTAAGGTTGTTATTTTAAACCAGCATGACTAAAAATAAGGTCTAAAATATTAACAGTTAAAAAATCCTTAAGCAAGAATAATTTCAAAATCAAAGGGCGAAAAGCCTGAATGAAAAAGGTTTTTCCGTTTAATGAAAATTTTTGTTTTTTTTGAAATCATTTTTGTTTTTTCTTGGAAAAATTCATTTTTCTTTTGTATATCACTATAAAAAACATGTTTTTTACATTTCTTATAATTACAACTCAAAAAAAAATTATAATTATGACATTTCATTCCCCTTTTCGGAAAAGAATCCGCTTTCTGTTTTCTGCCGGAATAATCATACTCTATTTCCTTCTATTAAGCCCGTCCTCCGCCCGCGCGGAAATACTGTGTTCTTTCCGTATAAGCTCTGTTTCTTTTCTTCAAAAGCTGTGTTCAAACCCCTCGTCTTCAATCCTCGGCGCCTGTTTATCCGCGACAATCCGGAATCAGTCCTCTTCTATTCCCTATGAGTTCTTCAACTCCAAAGCTCCCGTCTATGGCGCATTTATCTCCGTTCCTGAAAAAACGGAGTATCATTTCATCCTGTTATTTCCTTTAACTTCTTCGAAAAAAACAATCACAGCTCCTCAAAATTATTTCTCAAAAACGATTGAAGATTACTATGTATTTTCACTTTCTTCGGAAGCTTTATCCCAGGGGTCCAATCAATTTTTTAAAATTAAAAATATTTTCAAGGATACCCGCGAGGATATTTCTGTTTTCTGCTCTGTCCGGGAAACATGGGGAGCATTCAAGGCAACGGCCCAGCTTTTAAGAGGGCTTTTTCTCATGACTCAATCCTCGGGACCTGAAGAGCAGAAACTGAATTTTCATTTATTTGAATTCGGATTTTTTTTACTGGATTCCCTGGACGAAATAAAAATCTCGCTTAACAAGGATCTCTCTTCCCAAAATCATACTTTTTATCTCACTCTTAAATTTATCAAAGACAGTCCCATTAATGAGCTTTTTCCTCAAAAACCATCCTTTGACCTGTCTGAAAAATTATCCTGCCCGGATCCCCTATTCCGGCTGGCCTTTAATCCGCTTAAAGTCAAAGAAAGTGCATTCCGGATTCTGGATCTTTTGCAAAGCAGAATGGGATTTAAGCCTGAGGATATTTCAGGAATGAAAAACAATTTAACGGATTTTCTGGGAACAAAACCTGTCTCCGGATTATTTCTTCTGGATTGCACAGGGCCTTCACAAAATTCCGATTCTTCTTTTATCCGTATTCAGCAGGAAAACCTGCCTCTTAACCTGGAAATGCTCTCTCAAAAATTACAAACCCTGATCCAGCCTTTTCCTTTTATCTTGAACATAAAGACTGCCGAAAGAATACCCCCTGAAAAAAATATTTCCGCAGAACTTTGCCTTACTTCCGCCAAGACACCCAAAACCACTCTTCCCCCTTTGCTTACACACGCCTTTAATCAAATTTCTCCTGAGAATTCTCTGCTTGATTTTTCTTTCAGAGAAAAAGACGGCATCCTCTATGGGACATTGGGAAAAGATTCCTTTCAAAATTTTAATCCCGTTTTTTCTTTCCAGGGGGAAAAGGAACGTTTTTTTTCATTTCTGCAGATCAGGATTAAATATTCCGATTTCCGGAATCTGTATCTGGTCTGTTTTTCATCAAATCGTACTACACTGTCTGTTCCTGAAATCCCAAAAGACACTCTTGAGTTAACCGTTTTATTTTATTATAATGAAAAAGGTCTTCATGTTTCCTTAACCCTTCCCAACCCTTTACTGGAAATGCCCCTATGAAAATATTTAAAAAAGCCTTACCGTTTCAGAAATACTGTTTATGCTTGAAGAAAAAAGGAACTATCGGCTTTGTTCCCACCATGGGATGCCTTCATGAGGGGCATCTTTCCCTGATTAGACAATCCTCCCAAAAATGTGATTTTACCGTTGTCAGCATTTTTGTAAATCCCTTGCAATTCGGTCCTAAAGAAGATTTCTCGAAATATCCCCGTCCCCGAAAACAGGACCTTGATTTATGCAGGCAGGAAAAAGTCGAAGCCGTATTTCTTCCTGATGAAAAAACATTTTATTCCGAAGATTTTTCTCTCCTGATTGAAGAAACCATGCTCAGCACAACCCATTGCGGAGCTCTTCGTCCAGGCCACTTTTCAGGAGTCGTCACGGTTGTCTCAAAACTCTTAAACCTGGCTCTTCCGGATTATCTCTTTATGGGGCAAAAAGATTACCAGCAATGCCTGGTCATTAAAAGACTCATCCGAGATCTGAACTTCCCCGTCAAACTCAACATCTGCCCGACCCTCAGAGAAAAAGACGGGTTAGCCAAAAGCTCAAGAAATACTTATCTTTCTGCGGATGAACGAAAAAGAGCTTGCGGAATTTATAAGACGCTTTCTTTAATCCGTTCAAAATATAAGGTTGCCGCTAAAACCTTTGCTCTCCAGGACTGGAAAAAATTAAACAGGATTCTTGTTGAAGAACTGAAAAAAATACCGGATTTCACCCTCCAATATGCCGATCTTGTGGACGGAGAAACCCTTAAATGCATTTCCACTCATTCAAAAAAAATCATCGCCCTGGTCGCCGGAATACTCGGAAAAACCCGCTTAATTGATAACTTACTGATAAAGTGATGTTGTATAAAAAATCTATCTTTGATATAACACCCTAAAAAGGAAACGATTGATGAGTAAATGGGACTATAAGCTCCATCCTCTAAAATACGGTCAAAATCCCATGGTTTCTGAAAAAGAAATCAATTTCATTTCACAGCAGGGCTGGGAAGTCGTCGCTGTTTATAATAATCCCGGCGCTGTCATATTATTCAGAAAAAAAAGTGACGGAAAAAATCCTGTTCAGGAAGATGATTTTCTTGAAGACAACGAATCCCCGTCAGACGTTCTTCCTGATTCCCCCGCTTCCACGGAAGAAAAAAATCCTGAAGAATCCAAACCCCAGATTCAGGAAAATGCCATGACTTTTTACCACAAAGGAAGTGCTCTGCTTGCTAATTCTCAGTTTTCTGAAGCCATCAAATGCTACGATAAAGCCATTGAAATGGATCCGAATCTTACCATGGCCTTTGTTTTCAGAGCCAATGCAAAGCTGAAACTGAATGATTGGGAGCACGCCATTGAAGATTTCAATATGGCGCTTATTCTCAAGCCGAATGACCTGCCCTGCATCATCAACAGGGGCATCTGCAAATTTCAGAAAGGCGACTTGCAGGCTGCCATCGAAGATTTTAATATTGTCGTTTCGAAGAATCCGGAAAACATGATGGCTTACGAATTCCGAGGGCAAGCCAAGCAAAAACTCAAATTATATAAAGAAGCCCTCGATGACTATGAAAAAGTCCTGCAGTTAAAGCCGGATGACATTGAAGCCTGCCTTTTAAGAGGCGATTTAAAAATTGAAATAAAAGATCTTCCGGGCGCCATTGAAGATTACACTCTTGCCATCAAAAAGGATTCCAAAAATGCAAAAGCCTACTATAAGCGCTGCAAGGCCAAAAAGGAATCCGGAGATGCCGACGGGGCAAGATCTGATCAGAAAAAATATAATGAGTTATGCATGGTGATTGTTAAAAACCGTGATAATAATACCTGGGGAGAAAATCCTTCAGCACCTCTGCCGCCGACAGATTCCAACAATGATAATGACGAAGATATTCAATTAGTCGAAAACTGATCAATAGAATAAGCTTAATCCATGCCCAGAGACATTAATGATTATGAAATCAAAGCCAGGGTCAGAGCCCTGCTTGTGAAATACTGGATTGATACAACAACCGTAAGCATCGGCGTCCACAGAGGGATTGTATCCATTATGGGAAATATCAAGGAAAGCTCAGGAGCCCTTACCGCACAGGTTGAAAAAAGAATCCACGAAGATCCCTTCATGGAAAAAGAGGATTCTGCAGATTCTTCTTCCGATTCAAAAAGCCCTTCTGATTCCGGCTTAAAAAAAAATCAGCAGGTTCAGACCAGCGATCCCTTTTCCCAGAAACTTTTTTTGCTTGAAAATGATATCCAGGACATTGCAGGGGTCCGGGCATCCTCCCTGGATTTCAGCAATTACAAAAAAAACGGTGGCGTATGGAAAAAAAGAAAATAAATTCCCTGATTAAAAACAATCTACAGCATATGATAAAATTGAATCCCGGATACTCGGATTTATATTTCTATAAAAGCATCTACTGTTATTCTCAGAACCAGACCGATAAAGCTTTAGAGGCAATTCAAAAATCCATCTCCCTCAACCCTGATTACATCCATGCTTATATTTTTCAGGAATACCTGAATTTCATCAGCCGCCGCAGTTTCAATTCCCCTGCGCTGATCCTCCAGCGAATTTTTTCTTCCCCCAAAAATCTTCCCCTTGAAACACGGCTGTTCGGAGTCATGTACATGATTCTTCTGGGGGATTACGAATCGTCAAAACTGCTTTTAAGTTCACTCCCCCAGTCCCTTAATCATCATTCCTGGATTGTTTTTTTTCATCGCCTGAACCAGTGGGGCCCTCAAAATTCAAACTGCGGTAAAATCAAAAAAACCCTTCTTCACTTTTCAAGCCTGATTCATATCGACCCTAAAACGACAGACGTTTCCTCCTGCATCCATTCGATTATTCATCATTATCATCATCTCATGCTCTATTGTTTCATCATCCAGTATCACCTTTCCCTGGTTGATATGAAAAAAGTAAAGAGCCTTCTCAAAACCGTTTCAAAATCTTTTACCGACGGCTATTTCTATTACAGAACCTGTGCAGACGTTTCTCTCATGGAAGGAAACAAAGAAGAGTCAAAACAGAATCTGATGAAAGCCAATGCAATTGATCCCTTCCGGGCACATCCGGCCATTTCCCTTTCTTTTCTTTATGGAGAAAAAGGTGATCTAAAAAATGCCATCCTTATTCTCAACAAAAGTCTGAAATATAATCCCATGTATCCTGATCTTCACCTGTACGCAGGAGAAACCTACAGGGTTTTAGGGAAATACATAAAGGCAGAATTTCATTTAAAGCGCTCTTTACAGCTTAATCCACACTATATGGTTTCTCTCTATAATCTTGCCGATCTTTATGAGAGAAAAAAACAATATGATACATCCCTGTCCTACTATATTCAGGCACTCTCATCCTCAACAACGACCCATGATCCTATCCTTCATAAGATTCAGCAAAACTATCTGAAAAGCTCTTTTTTTGGGAAAAAATCTTTATTACATGTTCTGAATGACCACGAAGCCCTGTTTGAATACAATATCTTTAACAATATTATCCAAAAAATTAAAAAAACCATGAACTAACCCGGATTTTACACATAAGTGTCAGTTATTCGAAATGCAAACAACTGTTTGATGAAGTAAATAAAACCTTACACTAACATGACCGGGGCAACCTGAATGGAATTATAAATTATACCGTGTTGTTATCCTGAGTAGAAATAGATTCGTTATTTTCTGGCAATTCCGGTTTTGATGCAGGCTTATCTGACTCAACTTTAGTAGTATCAGCCGTTTTTTCATCAGCAGGCTTTATAGCTTCAACCTTTTTTACCACAGGTTTAACGCCTGTATGTCCGGTCTCTTTCACAGCTGTTCCGTTAGCTGCTTTCACAACTTCTCCGTTAGCCGCTTTCACAGCTGCATTTTCAAGGGGTTTTGCAGTAGCTTTCGCTGCAGCTTCTTTTTCCAACCTCTCTTTTTTCTCCTGCTCGATTTCCTTAATCTTCTCAAGATCATGTTCAGCAAAATCCTGCTGACCCGATTTCTCATAGGCGTTAGCTCGATTTTTGTACGCATTGATATACTCAGGGTCCAATTCAATAGCTTTGGAATAATCCGCTATAGCCCCATCAAAATCATTAAGCTGGGCTTTTGCAACACCTCTATTGGCATAGGCAATGGCCTGTTCCGGATTTTTTTCTATGGCATCATTGAAATTTAAAACAGCTAATTCATATTCAGATGTTTTAATATGATTAATTCCCTTACTGACAAAATAAATGGAATCCTTTAATTCCGAAGCTTTTTTAAAATCCTCACGGGCAGCATCTATTTCCCCCATAGCCTTTTTGGCATTTCCCCTTAAGCGATACACTTCTCCGTTATCCGTATCAAGTTTTATGATTTTCTCACAATCTTCAATCACCTGCGCCCATTGCCCAATGGAATACCAGAGCAGAGCCCTGCGATAATAGGCATTGCGGTGGAAGGGATCAATTCCCACGGTTTTAGATAAAAAAGAAATTTTTTCCTCAAAAGTCTCAGCCTTCATGGCAGCCGCAAATACTTCTTCAGGATCTTCGACCGGTTCAGGTTTATTCTGAATAAAAAACCGAATCACCCAGACAACCCCTCCAAGAACCAGAATAAAAATTAAAATATTCATGGTTTTGGAAGAAAGACCGATAATGCTTACCGGTTTTGTTCCCGTTTCCTCAAGCAAATCAGAAATCATATCCTGGCTTTGAAATATATCCCCATGTTCAACTGCCCGTCCCTGTTTGATCATCTTTGCCCTGTACTCAGGATAATATTTCAAATCCAGGGGATAAAAAGTTTCAAGTCCAATTCCTCCGATCTCAAGGGCAAGCCACTTTTTCCAGTTAAACATTACTTCTGGAAATTTATTCTTCTGATCTTCCGGCAGGGAATAGATTTCCTTCGCTGTTTTTGAAAAAATAAAGGATTTCATTTTTTCATCTGAAATCAGCGCAGATTTTGACGCCAGCTTGCTCAGATAGCTTTTGAAGTCAATCTCCGCTTCAGATTCATGCCCCATTAAATAATGAATTTCACCGCGTTTAAAGAGCACATAAAGATCTTCAGGATTCAAGGCAAGAAGAGAAGTGTAACCCTTCAGGGCGTCTTCATATTGTTTTAAAGAATACTGCATGAGCGTTTGCAGGAGCAATCCCCTGTAATCTGAAGGATATCTGGCTAAAAAATACTTTAAACTTCCTTTTAAGGAGTCTGTTTCACCCAGCTCCCTGAATATTAATATCTGAAGCAGTAACGCATAAGAGATATCCTTCTGTTTTAAAAGCTGAAGTTCATTCAAACTTTCCGTGTATTTATTCATGGTCAGGTAACAAACCGCAAGATTCAGTCTGGAAATTTCAAATTCCGGTTTTATGACAAGGGATTGCATATAATCTTTAACGGCATGTTCATATTTTCCAGAGTAAAAATACACATTTCCCCGCATATATAACGGTTCAAAACGGGAGAATTGAGTCAGTTCAATAGATTTTGAAAAATCCTGTATGGAACGATCATAATCCTTCTGAAGAAAATAAAGGAAAGCCTTGTTGAAAAAAATCTTATATTCAAAAGGTCGTAGAATGGAAGCCTGATTAAAATCTCTTAAGGCAAGCTTATAATTGTTCAAACAATAATAAATCATTCCGCGATTGTAAATGGCCTGCGCCCACTCAGGAGCCAAAGAGACCACAATTTCCATGAAATTGAGGGCCTTTAAATAATCCCTGGAACCGGACATCAGATAAATCTCAGCCATACGCCAATAGGCTTCAGCATACCCCGAATCAATGAGAACAGCCTGCTGATACTGGCTGAGTTTATTTTCTATTCTGGATTCCTTTTCAGCCCTCTCAAAACAACGCTTTGCTTTGTGGGAAGAGTCAAAACAGCCGGACAAAAGGACAAGAGGAATCAGAAAACAGATTATAATCCGCATATCACGCTTCCGTATACTTTTCAAAATGTTTTTTGATATACTGCTTCATAACTTTAATGGACTCCTCTTTACACTGACCGCATACTGTACTGATTTTTGTCCTTTCCTGCAATTCCATAAAACTTCTTGTACCTTCCAGAACCGCATCTTCAATCTCATGGTCGGTAATGTTCATGCACTGGCAGATGATTTTCGCCTTATCTTCCCTCACTTTGTGTTTCAGATTATTGCGGAGATAATAATCATTAATCGCAGAGCGAAGGGCTTTATCCCCCAGAACCGAACAATGTACCTTATGTTCAGGAAGAGCCCCCAAATGTTGCATAATATCCTTGGGACTGATATTAAAAGCCTCTTCCAGTTTCTTGCCTTTGACTATTTCAGAAAGAACCGAGGTGCTGGCAATCGCACTTGCACAGCCGTATGTTTTCCATTTGCAGTCGCTGATAATGTCTTTTTCTTTATCCACTTTTATGACGACAAGCATCTGATCTCCGCATTTGATATTTCCAACCATTCCCCTGCCGTCTTCTTTAAAAGCAGCCTCATCCTCAAGAATATTCTTAGGATTCATAAAATGTTCTTTAACCGTATCCGAATAAGCCCAGTTAAACTGATTTTCCGCATTCATTATGATATTTTCCCTGTGTACGCTGTTGACATTTTTCTGATCCGTTCAATGACTTTGGGTAATTTTTCAAGGACATAATCCACATCTTCCTCCGTGTTATCGCGGCCAAAACTGAAACGGATGGAACCATGAGCCCTTTCCGCACTAACTCCCATGGCCAATAACACATGGGAAGGCTCAAGACTTCCGGAAGAACAGGCCGAGCCGGTAGAGACAGCAATCCCCTCCAGATCGAGATAAAGAAGAATCGCTTCCCCCTCCGCTCCTTCAAAGGAAACATTAAGGGTGTTGGGAAGACTCTCCCGGGGATGTCCATTTAATTTTATCCTTGGAATACTCTGCATGATTCCGGATTTCAGCTTATCCTTTAAATGCTGGTAATGCTGAACCGAAGAATCCATTTCTTTCCGAAGCATTTCAACCGCCTTGGAAAAACCGATGATTCCCAAAGTATTTTCAGTCCCCGCCCTCCTTCCTTTTTCCTGATGTCCACCCCGGATAAAAGGACAGTACGGGGTTCCCTTGCGGACATAAAGTACACCTACCCCCTTAGGACCGTAAATCTTATGTGCTGATAAAGAAAGAAAATCCACATCCAGATCCTTCACATTAAGCGGAATTTTACCCAGAGCCTGTACGGCATCCGTATGCATCAATATTCCATAAGAACGGACCATCTGGGTTATTGCCTTAATGTCCTGTATGGTTCCCATTTCATTATTGGCCATCATCACGGAAACAAGCCCCACATGATCTGTCGACACAACCTCATCAAGCTGCTTCATATCCAGTTTTCCAAATTCATCCACCTTCAGATAAATCACATTTTTCCCTTTATCATTCATGCATCGCGCGGTCTCTAAAACACAGGGATGCTCGATGGAGGAAGTGACGATGCTTTTTGAGGTCATCTGTTTGTGGGTGCATCCGCAGGAAGTACAGGAAGCAATATTCAAAACTGTATTATTCGCTTCAGATCCACTTCCTAAAAAAATAATTTCATCGGGGGAAGCCCCGATAAACGCGGAGATGTTCTCGCGCGCATCTTCGATAATTTTCCTGGCCTCCCGTCCCGGGGTGTGAAAACTGGAAGCATTGCCATAGAGATCCATGGCCTGAACAATTGCTTTTTTCACCTCAGGATGCAAGGGGGTTGTGGCATTATTATCAAAATAAACATAGCGTTCTGCATTCATGAATAAAACTCTCTTTATGTAAAAAATAATTTTTTACATAGTATTTAAAAGAAGAAGAATATGCAAGATTTCTTGAAAAAATGTATTTCGTTTTTTAAACGATAAATTGATTTTTAATGCGTTTGGGAATGGTCAGGAAAAAGATCTTTTTTATTTTGCAGAAAACTTTCCATCTTAAAAATTTTATTAATCCCCAACCTCTCGCAGGTTTGATTATACCCTGAATCAATAACAAAAATACTCCAATAGGCGATTTTTGATTCTCTTACAGCTTCCCCGGGGATTTTGTCAGAAGGAATGGGGTACAGAATCAGTCCGGCCAGAAGAATCAGATAAATAAAATACATTTCCAGAATTCCAAAGAAAAAACCGAAGGGCCGATCCAGCAAGGGAATGAACTTGATCTCCATAATAATACTCTGCAGAACAATAAAAAAAGAAATCACCAGACAGGATGAAATCAGAATTAAAAGGAATACCGTTTCCTCAACATAAGCACCCTGCATCCAGCCCTTTTCTATACAGAAAAAAGCAATAAACTGATAAAAATGAAGACTTAAAAAAAAAGATAAAAAACAGCGGATTCCCCGCCATATATTGGTGGTCAGACTGCTCCGGGTTCTCAAAAGCCCCCAGACCAGACACAAAGTATAAAGAATTATATCGGCTATATTCATAAGATTAAGAAAAATTCAGAATTCATTATTTTTTTGTTGCTTTGTATAATGAACTCCATTAATAATCAACTAAATCTTTAGTAAATCGGTTCTTTTATGGGGGATTAGCTTAGCTTGGGAGAGCGCAACACTGGCAGTGTTGAGGTCACCGGTTCGATCCCGGTATCCTCCATTTTTTACAATTAATAGATAGAAATACCGTCATGGAAATTCCTCTTGCTCCCGTGTTAAAATCCATCACACAAATTCTCGGCGTATTTTTAATCGGCTGGCTGGCTAGAAGAAAAAATTTCTTTCAGGAAGAGGAAATGAACCGGCTTTCCATATTTATTTCTGACTGGCTTCTTCCCTGCCTTATTTTTTCCTCTATAGTAAAGAATTTTGAACCGCAAAGAATTCATGAATTCTGGCCTATGCCCTTCATCGGTTTTTCCATGGTGGCCCTGGGGGCACTTTTGGGAATCTATCTGAAAAAAGGGCTTACCTCCAAAGAATCCGATATACAAATCACCTTTCACCATTTTTGCGCCATCAACAATTTCACCTTTCTCCCTATTATCATCATCCAGAATCTATTTGGGGAAGTTGCTGTGGCCCGGCTGTTTTTTCTGAATCTGGGCTGTCAGATCGGCCTGTGGACCTTGGGTGTAGGAATATTGGGAAGGAGAAGCCTCAAAGAGGCGATAAGCAAATTTCTTTCTCCCTCCATTGTTGCGATAGTAGGCTCTCTGGCTATTTCCACTTCCGGGCTCAAGAATTATACTCCGGATATCCTTATTACAATCACTCAGTACTGCGGCTCTATGGCAGTCCCTTTGATTCTTTTAATCATCGGATCTTCTTTATATAAAGCCTCTTTAACCTATCATTTGAGAGATATCCTGTACCTCTCCGTCATCCGCCTGATTTTTCTCCCTTTTTTATTTCTCTGGGGCTTATCTTATCTGAATCTGACGAAAGATGCACTTGTCATAGCTGTCGTTGTGGGAATCATGCCCGTTGCTTTGAGCTCAAGCGCCTTAACAAGAAGATTCGGAGGGTCTCCGCTTTTTGCTGCCTCCTCCGCTCTTTTCACCACCCTGGCTTCCATGCTCACAGTGCCTGCCTGGCTTTATCTCATCCGCTGGTTTTTATAGACGGCTTAAAGCTAAAGGAAAATTCGGTCCACTCCCCTGCCTTGCTCTTTACGTCAATAAGTCCGCCTGCTTCATCCATGAATTTTTTGACAATAGTCAATCCCAGTCCGGTTCCTTCCTCTTTGCTGGTATAAAAAGGCTTAAAAAGCCCGGATAACCCTTCTTTGCTTATCCCACAGCCGGAATCCCTGACTGAAAAACCGTAGTTTTCCTTCTTTAAAAAAGAAGTAATCTGAATTGAACGGGAACCCTGCTGTTTTTTTAAAGCCTGTATGGAGTTTAAAAGAAGATTGAAGAGGAGATCCCTCAAATGCTGCGCAGTCATGGGAAGAGTCATTTTTTCATCAATATCCTTCAAAATTTCAATTTTATATTTATTCAACTCAGAATGAAGAAGAGAAAAACAGTGATTAAGAGATTCCACAAGAAGGGCTGAAGCATTGCGGCTTTCTGTTTTTTCAAGTTTCCCGTACTGCATGATTTCTTCCATTTGTTTTTTCACAAGAATCAATTCATCATGAGCCAGAGCTGAAAATTCATTTCGAAATTTCTCATCCTGATACTTATATGGAAAGGTCTGAAAAAAAGTCAGAGGAGCGACAAGTTTGTTTTTCATCTCATGAAAAATCTCATAGGAAATCCGTCCGTAATTATAATACTTAATCAGATGATTCATTTTTGCGTTGATTTCACAAAAATCGATTTTCGCACCGGCATGCAGGGCCAGCATCTGGATCTTCTGAAGAATCTCCTCATCCCCGGTATTGACAAAGATAAGGGCCACGGTTTCCCTGTTCAGAACCGTTTTACGCACTGGAACAGCGAAACGGAATTCTTCGGAAACAGAAAGATTTTCGCGAATCCTCACAGGGATATCGGCTGAATTAAACAATTGAATGCATTGGTCCGTGGAGGTCAGCCAGTCATGAATCGTCTGGGGCCTGGATTTGGGCACTCCCTTGTTCACAAGAATCATTTTTACATTTCCCCGGGGCAGAATATAAACAAGTCCTGCATCCAGGAAGCTGAGAACAGCGTCTTCCGTACCGGAAAAACATGCGAATTCTATTGTAAAGTCAAGCCATTCAGATTTTTTTATTTTTCCAGTCATGAATAAAGTGAACTAACTCTTTCTTTGTAGCTGATTTTGCTGTTCGTACATAAAAGCCTGAATTTGCAACCCCGGTTATAAGGCTTTCTTCAGGCGTCAACCCTAAAATCTGCCCGAAACAGAAACCGGCGTTAAAATGATCCCCCGCCCCCGTGGAAATGAGAGGATTTGCAATATAGGGGCCTTCATGATAAAAGGTTTTATTTTCAATCGCACATACCGCGTATTTGACCGGATGAACAACGCATCCATATATTTTCAGATGTTTTGAAATCTCCAGAGCCAGAACCTGAAGTTTTTCCGGAGTTTCAGTACTGTAAGCTATATCCAGAGTTTTTCCAATCTCCGTGGATTCCTTCTCATTCAATCCGAGAATGACCCTGTAAAAAGACTCAAAACGTGAAAGCTGACCCAGCATATTCAGAATATCCTGTTTTGAACGCTTCTGGGGATCTGCAACATCCACAAACAAAAAAGGCCTTTCCGAGGGCTTTGGACATTCGGAAAGATATCCGGATAAAAGTTTTTCAAAGATGGCAGACATATGCGGAGTCTGGGTCCAGTTCACCAAGCCCACCATTTTATGACCATAAAAAAACTGTTTCAGATGATCCGGCTTCACATGTTTTTCAAGACAATTCCAATCCATGTCCTTCATGGCAAAACGGCCAAGCATGATTTTCCCGTCGTCGAATTCAACAGCCATGGTATGTCCGGGTTCATCGATGGAAATGTATTTAAAATCCTTATGCAGAGCGGAAAAAACATCATGAACCTTCGGATATCCCAAAGCGCCGATATAATCCACCCGGACACCCAGATGGGCAATAGAATTTCCAAGGATGGGACCGTTTCCACCAAGTTTCCACTGATTAGTGATCAGCTCAATATTCGTGCTTTTCCCGGCAGCGGCCAGAATCCGGTTACCAAACTGAGGAATGGAGCGGATGGTCTTAAAATGTTCAGCGCTGTCTCTGGAATCCACGGCAGCAATGATTTCATCCACATATCCGTCAAAACCCAGCCCCATGCTATAAGAATCCGTAGCAAAAGAATTCAATTTTTCGGCAACCTGATCAAATAAACTCATAACATCCATTCCTTACTGTTGTTAAAAAAAATGAGGCCGAACTATAAAAAATTTTAAATCTTAAGTCAAAGAAAAGCTTTATTTCCTGATCTTCATTCTTGCGACAACAGGGGGTTCTGTACTCTCCTGTTCCACAAGCTTCCAGAGGCCTGTTTCAAAAGTTCTGGCTTCCCTTTCGCACATCCGGAAGTCCTCCAGATATTCAAAAGGAAACCACGTATAGGCATTGGCATAACCGCACTGAATCAAAAGGCGGTTAAAGAGAACATAAAAATCTTTCTTCCGCTTCTTTTTTTCCCCTTTTTTGGATAAATAAACCTCATATTCCGGAGGAAATCTGCTTAACTGCACATAGACATAAGCCAGAGTCCTCCCGTATCTATCCTGATGATTTGTCACCCGGTTGGAAGATTCATACTCAAGCTCTACCCGCCGCTTATCCAGATATTTTTTTGTAAAGGCTGAGGCCCTTAACCCGAGCTCCCGGATAGCGGCTATATCCTGCCCTGAACGTGCGGAGTCCCTGTAAAGCTTTTGGGAAACATGTAGTTCAGGGGTATCCACGCCGATTAAGCGGACTTTTCGTCCGTCCTCGAGCTCAAGAGTGTCCCCATCCACAACCCTTTTAACATAGACCGATTCAGAGCAGGCAAATAACTCAAGAAAAAAAACCAGCAGAATCCAGAAACTCTTAATCCTCATGATAAATGAATCCTGAAAAAATTATTCAGAAGCAGAATCTGAATAGGTTTCAATCGCCTCGGCAATTTTAACCGGTTCAGAAAGAGAAGAGAGCTGTTCCTCAGGCACAATTTCCCGGATCCGTGATTCTGTCCGCGATTCCCGATGAATTTCCACCCCGGTTTCAGAAGAGGAATCGGACTTTATTTCCTGGAGAACCTCTGTCATCCGGTTCACAGAAACCGGAGCCTCTTCAGGCGCCGGCTGAGGAACAGGAAGATCAAACAAAACCGGTTTGATATCCGGAAGGTTCAACTGACTTAATTCATCATCCTCTTTGAGCTGAATAATTCCTTTGATCTTGGGAATCTTGTTGCTGGATTCAGGCTCAATCAGAAGGTGATCCAGATTATCATCAATAAATTTCACGGAAATAAGTTTGGACACTCCCTTTTCCGGCTGAGTGACCCCGTATAAAAGATCGGCAATCTTAATGCTCTTCTTATTGTGGGTAATCACAATAAACTGGGTGGATCCACTGAAAGATTTAAGCATTTTCGTGAAACGATTGATATTGGATTCATCCAGAGGAGCATCCAACTCATCCACAATACAGAACGGAGAAGCCTTGACCTTAAATAAGGCAAACAAAAGTGCCGTAGCGGTCAGACATTTCTCACCTCCTGAAAGCAGCGAAATGGTCTGTGGATGTTTACCGGAAGGCCTCGCAACGATTTCCACTCCGGCTTCAAGCATGTCTTCATTATCAATAAGTTTCAATTCCGCTTTTCCGCCTTCAAAAAGCTCAACAAAAATATCGTTGAAATAAACCTTAACCTTTTCAAAAGTTTCCTGAAAGAGCTGGCTCGCCGTGGTATTAATTCTCAAAATAACATCATTGAGCTGGCCTTTGGCTGCATTCAGATCCTTTTCCTGGGTTACCAGGAAGGTATGGCGTTCCTGCAATTTCTCAAGTTCTTCTATTGCCGCCAGGTTCACCTGGCCGAGATTTTTTATAATCTCTTCTATTTCACTGATTCTGGCAGGAACTTCTTCCCAGGAAATTTTCACTTCATCAAATTTGGATTCCAGATTTTCAATCCTGACCTGGTATTTCGCATAGATATATTCGCGCTGCCCGTTCATTTTACCTTCTGTTTCAGCCACTCCCACCTTGAGATAAGTAATCCTGTTTTGAATGGCCTCCACTTCCGCCTGAACATTTTTACGATTTTCATCAAAAGTCTGAATCAAAGCTTTCAGGGAACTGATTTTTTCTAAAACAGCTTCAAGCTCAACCGTTACCTTTTCATCTTCAAAGGAAAGTGCCTGGATCTGCCCCTCTGAACCCTGAATTTCCTGTTTCAGATGCTCCATGATCTTTTGCTGCTCACTCTGGTTATTATCCAGACCTTTGAGCCAGTTTTTCCGCTCTTCCATTTCTTTTTTTAATTCACGGATTCTGGATTCAATAGTCTCAAGCTTTTCCATGGAATTGGAAAATTCGGATTTTTCCCTGGCCCAGTTTTCTTTCTGCTCAGTTAAACGGTTGTAAGACAGTTCCAGTTCTTTTTCATAATTTAAAATGGATTCCTTGATGGAATTATCCGCACTCGAAGATTCCTGAAGGGTATCTGCGGAAATTTTTCTTTTCTCAAGAATCTCTGTTTTACGCTGCTGGGCTTTTTCAATTTCAGCATACAGAAGTTCAAAACGTTTCTGAATGGCTTCTCTCTGAAACTGAGCATTCTGCATATCTTTTTCAGCATGCTGAACATCCGAAGCAAAGGTGGTCCTGTCAATTTTCAACTTTTCAAATTCACCCAGAACACGGTCAATGGTGGTTCTCAATTGATTACGATTCTCATTGCATCGGATCAGGGAATCACGAAGCTGAGCCACCGACTGTTCAAGTTCATCTATTTCATTTTCTCTTGAAAAGATGCCTTTGACCGAAGTTTTGATTTCCCCTCCGGTAATGGCACCGGAACCTGAAAGCATTTCTCCTTCAAGGGTGATCAGATTAAAACCTTTGATCCCCTGCCTCATGAGACCGATACCGTCATCAATATTTCTGACCACAAGATAATTCCCAAGTAAAGAATCCAGAACCCCGTTGAATCTTGCGTCAAAATCAATAAACTCAAGCATTTTTCCGATAATTCTGCTATCCGAGGGAATATTTAAGGAATGTTCTCTGGAATGGATCAAATCCAGAGGCAGAAAGGTAACCCTTCCCAGACGATATTGTTTTAAAAAATTAATGGCCTGCTTGGCATCTTCACCCTTTTCAACAATAATATTCTGAATCCTGGCGCCTAAGGCGGCTTCTGCTGCAACTTCATAGCCGGGTTTGACTTTCAGGATGTCCGGAAGAACCCCGACTATTCCGGACCAGGTCTCAGGCTCATCCTTCTTTTTCATCATAATGGCCTTAACGCCGGACAAAAAGCCCTCATACGAACTCTTCAAATCTTCCAAAGCCTTTTTTCTGGAACTTTTCTCCGTTAATTCAGAAGAAAACCTCATCATCGAGGATTCAAGATCTGTCAGGGATTTCTGAGAATGTTTATATTCCTCTTCCTTCTTAACCAGATTCTGGCTTATGGTTTCAAGATCGGATTTCAACTGACTTAACTTATCCCGGCTCATGGCCAGCTGATCGTCTTCAAAATTCAGATTCAGCTGCAGGTCACTTAATTCGTCGGACTGTTTTTCAATCTGCTGATCCAGATTTTTTTCAAGGATTTCATACTCAATCAGCTTGTTTTGCGCTTCTGTGGATTTACTCTTAAGATCCTCAAGCTGCTGTTTGAATTCCTGAATAAAACGCTTTCTGTCTTCAATTTCCTGGGAAATCCGGGTTACAATCCCCCCGCGTTCGTCCATTTCGCCCTGTTTTTTTCCGACAATCTCCTGAAGAGAAGCTTTCTGATTGGAATAATCCACAAACATCTGCTCCAGTTCATTGAATTTCTGCTCATGAACCTCGCGCCCGGAATTCTCATCTGCCATACGTGATTCAATATCCTGAATCCGGGACTTTTTAAACTCAATGGCCTGCCTGACCTGATTCAACTGATTGTCCAAATCAAATTTTCTTTCAGTAAGGGATTTTTCCTGTTGATTATAGGAAGTAAGCTCTTCTGATTCTTTTTGAAAACTGGCTTCCTGCTCTGCATAAACAGACTTAATCTGTTCAATTTTTAATCCGGAATTCTGCAGCTCATCTTTAGATGATTGTATGCTTTTTTCATATTCAAGGTATTGACGCAAAGTATTCTGACCATCTAAAAACTGAAGCTCTGAATTCAATTTTTTATAGCGTTTAGCCTTGGCAGCCTGGCGTCCCATGCTTCCGATCTGAACATTCAACTCATTGATAATATCGCCCAGACGGAGCAGATTATCTTCAGCGTATTTTAATTTTCTTTCAGCTTCTTTCTTTTTAACTTTAAACTTGGTAATGCCGGCGGCTTCTTCAAATATTTCTCTTCTTTCAAGCGGTTTAGCATTGATAATCCAGTCCATTTCCCCTTGTTCTATGATGGAATAAGTTGAAGTGCCTATCCCGGTATCCATGAAAAGCTGATGAACATCCTTCAATCTGCAAATAGTCTTATTAATCAAATACTGGCTTTCTCCATTTCTGAAAAGCCGGCGTGTAATGGAAACTTCATTAAAATCAATAGGCAGCTTGCCTGATGTATTATCAAAAGTAAGGGAAACTTCAGCCATTCCTAAAGGCTTTCTTGAATCACAGCCATTAAAAATCACATCTTCATTTTTCCCGCCTCTTAAAACCTTAATGCTTTGTTCACCTAAAACCCAACGGACAGCGTCCACCACATTGCTTTTTCCGCAGCCATTAGGCCCTACAAGAGCAGTAATTCCCTGATTCAAAACCATATCAACCCGATCAGCAAAGGATTTGAATCCTATAATAGTGATTTTCTTTAAAATCATTGAATCTCCTATTAGTTACGAAGGTTGATTTAAAGTTAATTATTAACTTAAGAGTTTACTTTAAGTCAACCTGAATTGTCAATTAAGATTTTTATAGGCATGAAAAAATAATAACTTGAATAGGTTAACTATTAAAAATTCTTTTCTGCCGCTTTGCAAGGTGAAACTTCACGGCAAACCGATGAGCTTCATCCCGGATCTGCATGATTTTTAATAGAACAGGATCATTATGTTTTAACGGCAAAGGATTTTTTCTGCCGATAGTATAGACACTGTCCAAGGAAGATTTGGAATGATTTTCCTTGGCAATTCCCGCCCCGGATACAGAAAGATTATTTTCTTTTAATACCCTTTCAAGAACAGAAACCTGCCCCAATCCTCCATCCACTATAATCAAATCAGGCAAATCGTCCTGTTCTTTCCCTCTTTTCACCCTTCTTGTCAAGACCTCATATAAACTTAAATAATCATCACTGATAACCGTAATACGGATATGATAACGCCTGTACGCTTTCTTAAAGGGCCTGAAATTCTTAAAGACAACTTTTACTCCGACAATATCTTTTCCCGAGGAATGGGAAATATCATAGCATTCCATGGTATAAACCGGTTGAGAAAGGTTTAATTTTTCTTTAAAATCAAAAGCCAGAGCCTCTATCTGAGACTGATTTTTCTTCTGATTAAGACAATTCATCTGCGCATTTTTTTGAGCCATTCGCACAACATCAGACTTTTTTCCCTTTTTAGGCACCAGTATCTGACAGGAAGCTCCCTTACGCTGGCTTAAAATTTCCTCCAAAAGCGAGCAATCTTCCGGAAGTAAAGGAAGCCAGATCTCAGAGGGTATCCTTACAGGATCCTGATAATAAAGATCCAGAAACTGCCTTAAAAGCTCCTCCATAGTTCCATTTTTATCTTTAAAAAACTCATGATCAGAACTGATAATCTTTCCGAAACGTATAATCAGAATCTGAAAATAAACCTCACTCCCTTCCATATGCCAGCCGATAACATCTGCATTTTCCACAAAACCAGTGACTTCAGATTTTGTATCCCGGATGGTTTTAATGGCTTCATACTTTTCCAAATACTCCTGAGCCTTTTCATATTCGAGAGACTTTGAAAAAAAATTCATTCTTTCCTTCATGTACTGCAAAGCAATATCATTATGACCATTTAAACATTCTACCGCCTGCTGAACCGACTTAAGATATTCCTCCTTACTGATAAAATCCGAGCAGGGAGCAGAACAGTGCTTGATATGATATTTCATGCAGGGACGATTAGTCTTTTTCCTCCTTTTGAATTCTGATTCCGAACAATCCCGGATTCTGAAAATAGCCAGAATCTGTCTTAAGGCAACTTTTACATCCCCGGCATCACAATATGGCCCGAAATAGAGATTTTTTTTATCCGGTGTATAATTTCGGACTGTAACAATTTTCGGGAATTCTTCTTCAAGACAAAATTTAATACTTTTATAGGTCTTATCATCCTTTAAACAGATATTAAATTCCGGTTTTGTCTCTTTGATGAGATTATTTTCAAGAATCAAGGCTTCTTTTTCCGAAGAAGTGACCAAAAAACGAAAATCATGAACCAGAGACATAAGCTTTGGAATCTGCGGACGGTTATCTCTGCCCGGCCAAAAATAACTCTTAACCCGGTTGGATAAATTTTTTGCTTTTCCCACATAAAGCACCTTCCCCCGGACATCCAGAAAGGAATAAACCCCGGGGTTTTCAGGAAGAGAAAAAATTCGTTCTTTTAATACATTATTTTCAGGAACCATATATTTTAAATAGAATTTCCATATTTGGAAGCACTCCGGCTAAAAATCCACATAATCATTTCCGGAAGGAACCCCTATCACTTCAATAATCCGGTTGAACAATTCCTCAAAATGGTAAGGTTTTACGATATAGTTTTCAGCACCTGCCTGAACACCTTTTAAAACTTCTTTTTTCTGGGCCAGGGCCGTTAAAAAAATCACGGGGATTGATTTTGTTTTTTCATCAGACTTAAGCTGCTCACAGACTTCAATTCCGCTCATTTGAGGCATTACAATATCCAGTAAAATCAGATCCGGCTGAAACAGTTTGGCCAGCTCAAGAACCCTGAGAGGAGTATCACATATGACCACTTTAAATCCCTTCAGTTCCAGGGCTTCTTTTAATTGAACCATGGAGATCATAATGTCATCAACCAGCATAATTGTCTTCGGCATAAATCCCCCGTTTTCCAATGAAATACTTTATGGCCATTATACCATAATGAAAGCATTAGGAAACTTAAATGCGCCTATGAGCAATCAATTCTTTATTCATAAAAAATTTAAAAATATTGTCATTTTCATTTGAAAAATGTCATTAGTTCTGAATGAAAAAATCAAAAACAATTACGATTTTAGCCAACAAGGATATTTATAATCAGTTTCTCCAAGGCTGGCAGGAAGCCGAATTCCCTTCTGTATGCTGGCTTAACAACGAAAACAGGCATTACACACCTTCCCAGCTTGGCAAGGCGGATATTATCATCACCCGCAAGGATCTTTCCCAAAAAGAATATTTTCAGGCAAAAAATCTGAAACTTATTCAGATTCCCATTGCCGGATATGAACAATTTCAGCTTCCCCTGGCAAAAAAACAGAATATCCATATCTGCAATAACGGCGGGGCCAACGCCCCTTCCGTTGCCGAACACGCGCTCCTTCTGATGCTTGCCCTGCACAGGCAGTTCATTTATCACTGGCAGCATGCAACAAAATACCCCTGGGAAAACAGAAAATATCAGAATCTTGAATTAATGGGAAAAAAACTGGGAATTATCGGCCTTGGAAACTGCGGAAAAGAACTCGTTAAACGGGCCCAGGCTTTTGGAATGAACCTCTTCTATTTTGATATTTTCAAAACTTCCCCGGATTTTCTAAAAAAATGGGACATTTCATTTCTGCCCTTGAACCAGCTGCTCTCTCAATGTGATATTATCAGCCTTCATGTTCCCCTCACCACACACACCCGAAATCTCTTAAATCCGGAAAAGTTATCCCTTCTCAAACCCAACGCCTTTTTGATCAACACAGCCCGAGGAGAAGTCATTGACGAATATGCCCTGCTTCAGCTCCTGAGAGACAGAAAAATTTCCGGAGCCGGTCTGGATGTTTTCGAAAAAGAACCTTTGCCTGAAGACTCCCCTTTAAGACAATTGAAAAATGTGATATTAACCCCGCATTGCGCACCCAGCTATGAAAGCACATTGCGTTTAAAAAATAATATTGCTAATAATATCCGTAAAATCATTGATGGAAAGAACCCGGATTTTATAGTAAAAGATTATGAAAATCTAACCCCTCAACAGATAAAAATGCTTCATGAACCCGTTTAAACAAGCTGAAGATTACGCAAGAAAAATTTATCAGAATTTTTCCCCCAATCTTATTTATCATAACAGCCGTCATGCTCAGGATGTACGTTCTGCAGCCAAAAAGCTTGGCAAACTGGAAAATAAAAGCCCTTATGAATTAAAAATACTGGATATTGCCGCCCTTTATCATGATATAGGTTTTAGTGAGACCTATGAAGGGCATGAAGACGCAGGGATCAACCTGATCCATGAACACTTTCCCCATTTCGGCTTTTCAGAGGAGGATATCTCCCTCATCACAGGGCTTATCCGTGCGACAAAACTTCCTCAGCGCCCCTTAAATGCACTGGAAGAAATTCTGTGCGACGCGGATCTGGATAACTTCGGCAGAACGGATTTTTTCATTAACACCGAACTCCTTTTTCAGGAACGCTGCAAAAACGGCTTTACTCAATCCTCTTCGGAATGGCTCTCTCAAAGCCTTGAACTCCTCAGATCCCATGAGTATTTTACCGAAAACGCAAGAAACACCCATCATGTCCAAAAGCAGAAAAATCTGAAGCTTCTGGAAGAAAAAGTGGCGAAATCCCGTGCCTGATCTTTTTAAGCAGTCCAGTCCTGGACTCTTTGCTGCTGTTTTTCTGGCCTGCATTTTCAAACTCTGCTCCTTTGATCTTTTCTGGCACCTTGAATGCGGGCAATACTTTTTCGAAAATCTTAAAATCATTGAACAGAACACCTTTTCCTGGACCTATCCTCATTATCCCTGGATTCCCACCTACTGGCTTTTTCAGGCTATTCTTTACGGAATCTGGAATATTTCAGGATTCACAGGGCTCATCCTTTTCAACGCGCTTATCCTTGCCTCAACACTTGGGCTCCTTGCCTCCGCCTTTGAAAAAAAAGGTCTGTTAAATCTTTTTACTTTTATTCTTCTGATCGCCCTGATTGATTTAAGCCTTTTCCGTTTTATGCTCAGACCGCATATCTTTACTTTTCTTGGGCTTGCCCTCCTGATCCGCTGGACATCAGACCCTGAGATTTTTTTTCAATTAAAAACATCCTCCTGGAAAACAGGCCTTTTATTTATTCTCTGGGTGAATCTCCATTCCGGAGTGGTCTTTGGCCTGGCTTTCCTGGGTATTTTTCTGGTCACCGAAACTCTGAGAAATTTCTCATTATCTAAAAAATCCCTTCTGATCCTTATAATCGCCCTGGGCGCTTCCTGTCTTAATCCAACAGGGGCAGGCTTTCTGAATTATGTTTTAGACCATACGCATCTGGAAAAAACTATTTTCCTGGAGGAATTCGCCCCCTTTTCACCCCTGATTCATATCAAACAGACACTTCTTTTAATCTTCATACTTCTCCCTCCTCTCTTTATCCTGATTTACAGAAAAACGTTCACTTTGCGTCATCTGGCCCTTACTTCATTGAATGGATACCTTCTCTCAAAAGGAATACGTTTTTTGCCTGAAATAGCAATACTCTGGATGCCGGCATGGCTGGACAGCCTTGAAAAAGGCGGACTCCAATCCCCCCTCATAAAACCGATCCGTCCGGCTTTAGCCTGGGTAATCGGAATCCTCTTTGCTCTCTATCTTCACGCTTTCGTATATTCTCTTCCTGAAAGCTACCTTAAAACCGGATGGGGCATTTCAGAAACAACTTTTCCCAAAAATCTTAAAAAGTACATTACCCCGAAACCCGGAATACGGCTTTACAACAGTTTCTCCCTTGGAGGCTATATCCTGTGGCTCTTTGAAAAACAAATCCCCGTTTTTCAGGATGGAAGAATTCACGCCTATCCCCGGCATTTTTTTCAGGAACTGGAACCCTCAAGAAATAATGAACAGCTCTGGAACAACTACCTGAAAAAACACAAGATCAATACAATAATTCTTAATAAAGAAGAAGCCTCTTGCGTTGAAAGAGATTCCTGTAAAAAAAATCCTTTCAGAATTCTATATGAAGATCCGTATTTTATTTTTGCGTCAAGCCAAGAGTAAAATAAAAGGTTGCACCCGTTCCGGGAGCGCTCTCAGCCCATATTTTTCCATGATGGGATAAAATAATCTTTTTGACCGTTGCGAGACCTATCCCTGTTCCCTCATATTGATCCTTAGAATGAAGGCGCTGAAAAATCTTAAACAATTTTTCTGCATACCGCATGTCAAAACCAATACCGTTGTCTTTGATGAAATAAACAGGATCCTTATCTTCAAAATTCACCCCGAACTCAATAACACTTACATTGATCATTTTTGTAAATTTCCAGGCATTATTAAGCAGATTGGCCAGAACAAGTCTTAAAAGATTGTTATCCCCAAAGACAACAACATCCTCCTGAATAATCCATTTGACTTTTCTCTGAATGTCCGACTTTTCTATTTCCCGTGTCAGAGATTTAACAAGGTTTGAAAGATGAACATTCCGGGGTTCTAGTTCCATTTTTGTGACTGAAGACATATTCAGCAATCCATCAATAAGATCCCCCATGTAAAGAACGGTTTCTTCAATGCGCTGAAAAAATTTCAACGCCTCTCCCTGCATCGTTGCCCCATAATCCTCTCTTAAAGCTTCTGTATAGCCTTTAATGACTCTTAGGGGCGCTCTCAAATCATGCGAAATATAAAAAGAATAATGTTCAAGTTCTTTATTAATCAAAGCCAGCTCATGCGTCCGGTCAAGCACTCTTTGTTCAAGTTCTTCGTTTAAATGCTGAATCTGCTCAATATAGGATTTATTTTCAAAAGCATTGACCACGATATCCCCAAACATCCTGAAAAATGAAGAAAAATCATTATAATTATTTGGTTTATCTGAACTTACAACAAAAAAGATAAAACCTATCAGTTGTTTCTGATAGATCATGGGAATAAATCCCTGGTGTTTTCCGCCAAATTTTTTTAACATTTCTTTTTCAAATTCAGCTTCCGGAGGAAGTTCTTCCAGGGAGGAAATATAAATATCATGCATTTGTCTGAGACGGGCAAGAGTATAAGAAATCCGGGAACATAAAATTTCTTTAAAAAAAGGCATCATGGAAGGAAGATTCGCCCTCTTCCACTCATGAGTCATATCCACAAACTGCCCACCGTCTCTGAACATGAATAAAACCAGACGATCTCCGTCTATGAATTCCCCGATTTTCCGTAACGACCTTTCAATTCCTTCACTATTTTCATCCGGAGGAAGATTGATGAATTCTGTTGATATTCCGGTAATCAATTGAAAAAAAGACAGTCTGTTTTTGAGGGTCTCAACAGATTCCATGGACAGACCCTTCATTTTGCATAATATCCTGAACAATCATTAAATAAGGCATCCTTTACTGAATCTTGCTGTATATTAACGGCCTATTTTTCATCTTTAATATCTTCTGAAGCTGCCTCCGTATTTTCAGGCAAAGAAGGATGCAGATACAGATCCTGCGCACCGGGAACTAAATGAGAATCCTGATTCTGCTGCTTAAGTTTCTGAACAAAATCCTCGGAACTGACATCCAGCCCGACATCCCTGCCTGCCTTTTCAGATAAATACCACTTATGTTCAAGAAGCTGGCAATACAGACCCGGGGTATCTTCATGCTCCTTTTTAGCCTCTTTTAATTTTTCAATTGTGGGATAATAAACATTATTAAGCCAGTGGGAAGCAGCAACACTCAAGGGAAGGCTTCTGTTCATCTTTTTGGACAGCGTCGCCTTAAGCTCATTGATATCGTTAATCATCAGTCTGGACTCATTATCCTTGGCCACAATACCGGTTAAGCTGTGAAGCGTATGACGATGATAGCTTTGATCCGTGACAATGGCCCTCATTTTCAGCTTTTCCTGATCGCCAAAATTAATAAGCTCCACTTCATCCACAGAAAACCCCATCTGGTTCAGGGTTTTAATGCGCTCCTGAATTTTATACCGCTCTTCCTTGGAAATAAAAACTTCCTTATTGATTTCATCCCAGAGTTTATTATAACGATCAATAATACTCTGGCTTAAATCTTCCAGGGAAACATCCGTCAGGGCCGGATATTCAAAAGAGAGATCCGTAAGATCTCCATAGACATTCTCCCTCATAATCATCAAATCCTGTTCTCTTTGACCGTCGCTCACCTGCTCATAAATACTGGAAGTCTCCACATCCACCACATAAGCCCCCAGTTCTCCTCCTTCGCGTCTGAACAGAATGTTGGAAAGAGAACAATCCCCCCAATAAACTCCCGCAAGGTGAAGGCGGACAAGAAGACAAGCCATGGAATCCAGAAGGCGGTCCCTGTAGCGCTCCATTCCCTGTTTGATGAAAAGGGCTCTATAGGGCAAAGATAAATCCAGATAAACCGTGATCAATACAGAAACTTCTTTTTCTTCCGCTTCGGGACGATAAAATAAGGCATAACCCACCGCTTCAACACAGGGCATATTTTTCTTTTCCAGAAGCCGCAAATTTTCATACTCTTTTTCGGCCAGATCCTTTCCCGGCAATTCTTTAATGGCATAGATTTTTTTGGAATAATTAACAAAAACAACCGTATGCCGGCTTAACCCGCGCTCAACCTGAACAAGAGAATCGCATACCCGATGCCAGTTCTCCAGGGGAAATTCCCAGGGAAGATCAACAAAATCCGGGTATCCCGGACGGATATGAAAAGTTTGCTCATATTTCATTCAATTATTTTCCTTTATCAATAAAATCAATCGCATAAGGCGAAACTTTCGCTTACAAAAACAATTTTCTTTAATAACTTATTTACTATCAAAGGATATTAATTTGTTCAGTAAAAAAATTAAAGAAATGTATTTCTCATAAAAAAACAAAAAATCACCCTAAAAATATTATATTCGACTTTAAAAAAGAGATTTTTTCTTGTTTAGTAAAAATTTAAAATATAGAGTAACACGATTTTTTTATTAAACCTTTTTAAATTTAATTTATGAAATTTAGTCCAGCATTGAAAAAAACATCACATTTCTCTCTATTGCTGTTCAGTTTCATTAAAAATTCAAATCGAAACCGGACAATAAATGTTCCCCTGTTCCGGTATTTCGTTAAAGCTGCAATATCGCAGTCCTAATTGACAAAGGAAAAACAAACATGATGGATAAATTCAAAGAAGAATGCGGTGTTTTTGGTATCATCAACGATCCTAATGCAGCCTATTTTTCATATCTGGGCCTTTATTCTTTGCAGCACAGAGGCCAGGAAAGTGCAGGAATAGCCACCTTTTCCAACGATAAATTATATTCCTGGAAAGGGATGGGGCTTGTAGCAGAAGTTTTTAAAAAATATGATTTCAACAACCTTCCCGGGCAGATCGCCATAGCCCACAACCGTTATTCCACAACCGGATCCTCAAATCTTTCCAATGCCCAGCCTTTATGCATGGAATGCCGGCAGGGCATGTTTGCCATTGCCCATAACGGGAATCTCGTGAATGCCGGGGAACTTAGAAGAAAACTTCAGAATGAAGGGGCCATTTTTCAAACCTCCTCGGACTCTGAAGTGATTGTGCATCTGATGTCCAGGGCCAAAAATAAAGAACTCCAGCATATTTTAAAACAGGCTTTATCCAGGGTAACCGGAGCTTACTGTATTGTTGCCATGGCCAAAGACAGGCTTGTAGCCGCCAGAGATCCCTACGGATTCCGCCCGCTTGCTCTTGGGAAAACCCCCTCAGGCTATTGCGTGGCCAGCGAAACATGCTCATTTGATCTTATCGGCGCTGAATATATCCGGGATATAGAACCCGGAGAAATTCTTACCATTACAGGCAATAAACTCACATCCTCCCACCTGCCCAAAGCCCCGCGCCATGCCAAATGCGTTTTTGAATTCATTTATTTCTCAAGACCTGACAGCATCATTTTCGGCTCCAATTGTGATAAAATCCGGAGAGAAATGGGCCGTGAGCTTGCACGCGAAGACCATTTTAAAGCGGCTGATCTGGTGATGAGCGTGCCTGACTCTTCCAATACAGCCGCTTTAGGGTATAGCCAGGAGAGCGGGATTCCCTTTGACTTCGGGCTTATCCGTAATCACTATGTCGGAAGAACTTTTATCAAACCCAGCCAGGGAGACCGGGAACTCAGTGTCCGCCTGAAATTCAACCCTGTCAAAGGGGTTATACGCAATAAGCGCATCATCCTTGTCGATGACTCCATTGTCAGAGGCACAACGCTTAAACGGTTAATCAAGTTTTTAAAAACCAATGGGGCCAAAGAAATTCACGTCCGCATTGCCTCCCCTGTCATTACAGCTCCCTGCTTTTTTGGAATTGATCTTTCCACTAAAAAAGAAATCATCGGCGCCAATAAAAGCATCGAAGAAATCAATGAATTTATCGGCTCAGAGTCTCTTAAATATCTATCGATTAAAGGAATGCTTCAATGCGTTCCCGGGGCCTCCAAAGATTACTGCGTAGGCTGCTTCGGCGGCGGCTACCCCATGAAACCTCCAAAGAGCATATCCAAACTCGGTCTTGAACAAAGAACCTGCATGAAAAGAAATAAATTTCTCAGCTGACCGATGAAAAAAAAAGGTGAAGCCTCATTTGATGAATACTATTATCACCTTTACGGCCAGCGCTGGCAGAAACTGAAACAATCGCTCCTGCAGCCGACAAAGCACATTGCCCGTTTGAATACTTTTGCAGACTCGGAGTCTTTATCCGTTCTCAAAAACACTTATCAGAAATTTGAAGGGGAAGAAAACTGTCTTTTTGCGGACACCTTTCCCCCCCCGGAATCAACCGCCAACGGCCTTAAAAACTATTACCTGATGGATCCCGCCTCCCTTTTTCCGGCAAAAGCCTTAAACGCTTCGCCTCATGAGCAGATTTTAGACATGTGCGCGGCTCCCGGAGGAAAGACATTGGTTTTAGCCCAAACCATGAATAATGCGGGACAACTTACGGCAAACGATCTTTCTCCTGCACGATCTCAAAGGCTCAAACAGGTCTTAAAGGATTATCTCCCGGAAGAATATTTCAGAGCCATTAAGATCACCTCCAGAGACGCTTCCCGATGGGGGCTTTACCAGAAAGAGGCTTACCATAAAATTCTTCTTGATGCCCCCTGCTCCTCAGAACGCCATATTCTTCAGGATCCCCAAGAGCTTTTGAAGTGGAGTCCTTCGAGAATCCGCAATCTTTCCATGCGGCAATACAGCCTTATCTGCTCGGCTTATCTGGCTTTAAAAAAAGGAGGCTCTCTCGTCTATAGCACATGTTCTTTGACTCAGGATGAAAATGATGCTGTAATTTTAAAACTTTTAAAAAAACATAACGATTCTCTTAAACTGATTCATCAGGAATATCCTTTTGGAGAAAAAACAGAAACAGGCTGGCATATTCTCCCGGACCTTACTGGCTTCGGCCCCATTTTCTTTGCCGTTATCCAAAAACGGCAAGGATAAAACTTTTCAGCCCCTTTTTGTCTACAACAGATTACTGGCCAGTTCCGCCAGGTCTGAACGTTCCCCTTTTTCAAGAGTGACATGGGCATAAAGATTATTTCCCTGCATTTTCTCAATCAGATAACTTAAGCCGTTGGAATGACTGTCCAGATAAGGATGGTCAATCTGAAAAATATCCCCTGTAAAAACCAGTTTTGTTCCCTCCCCTGCACGGGTGATAATCGTTTTAATCTCATGCGGGGTTAAATTCTGAGCTTCATCCACAATGAAATAAATCTTCACAAGACTTCTTCCCCGGATGTAGGATAAGGGCGCAATGACCAGTTTCTCCTGATCCTGAAGATCTTTGATTCTGCGGCTTTTAGCGTCTGAATCGGGAAATTGATTTTGAATCACCCCCAGATTGTCGTATAAAGGCTGCATATAAGGATCAAGCTTGGACTGAATATCCCCGGGAAGGAAACCTATATCTTTATTGCTTAGGGAAACAATGGGGCGGGCAATGAAAATCTGCCTGTAATTTTTCATGCGTTCAAGGGCAGCGGCAAGCGCCAGCAGAGTTTTTCCGGTTCCGGCCTTACCGGCAATACTCACAAGCTGAAAATTCGGATTAAGAAGAGCATCCAGGGCAAAGGACTGTTCTGAATTTCTCGGGGTGATATTATAAGCTGTAATTTTATCAATTTTTTTGATTTTTTTAGTCACGCCGTCGTAAACTGCCAGCACGGATTTATTGGAATTTTTTAAAATGACATATTCATTGGAATTAAAAGGATATTTTTTAGGCAAATCCTTCAGCTCAATCTCAAACGGAACCTTGATGAGCTTCTCTAAAACCTCATCCGGAATGTCATCCATCTGCGTCCGTCCCTTGTAAAGACTGGAAATATCCTTTACATGGTCACTGCGGTAATCCTCAGAAAGAAGGCCAACAGCCTTCGCCTTCATTCTCAGATTGACATCTTTGGTGACCAGAATAACCTGACGTGTCGGATGCGCCTTAAAAAGATGATAGGCAGCATTGAGTATCCGATGGTCGGGTTTAGTGGTTCCAAAATTCATTTCGAGATCTTCATGAAACTCCTGTTCCAGCTTGATAATAATCCGGCCAAGGCCAGGCGCTATGCGGACACCATCATGAAAAATACGGTGTTCGCTTAAGGCATCGAGGGCACGGGTAAATTCACGCGCATGAAAATTTAGTGAGTCATTTCCTTTTTTAAACTGATCCAGCTCTTCCAAAACAGTAATCGGGATGACCACATCATTATCCTGAAATTCATGAATACAGGAACTGTCATGAAGAATCACATTCGTGTCCAGCACAAATATTTTCCGTTTTTTTGAAGACATGATTTCACCCTTTTTTGGTTATATTTTTCCGTTCAAAATTATGAATTAAACGCTTCATGGAATTAACAATCTCTTCATCCGATAAAAGATAGAGGGATTTATGAATCTTTAATATTTCAGGCAGCAGGGAAAGGGAAGAGGTATTCGATGGAGCCTCATCCCATATTTTTTCATGAATTGTTTTACAGAGGGCCCCGCTCAGCAAAAGGGATTCCCTTAATTTCTCACCGGGTCTAAGACCGGTATAGACCAGTTTCCCATACTGAACGTCAATGCCGTTCAGATGGAGCAGCTCAAGGGCCAGATCCCTGATCAGGATCTGTTTTCCCATATCCAGAACATAAATATGGCCCTGTTCGGCGATCGCACCCGCCGTGATCACAAGCTGCGAAGCTTCCGGAATGGTCATAAAATATCTGGCGGCCTTGGGATGGGTAATGGTTATGGGATCCCCTCTTTCAATCTGCTCCTGAAAAAGCTGAACCACAGACCCCCTTGAACCAAGAACATTCCCAAAACGGACTCCTGAAAAAAGCGTCCCTCTTCCTGAATAATCCTTCTGAATCAGGCATTCTAAAATTCTCTTGGTCATTCCCATGACGCATTTCGGATGCACGGCCTTATCTGTTGAAAGAAGAATAACCTTATCAACTCCTGTTTCCACACAGGCATCAAACACATTGATTCCGCCCATGACATTGTTGTAAAAGGCCTCCCGGGGATTATCCTCCATGAAGGGGACATGCTTGTGGGCGGCGGTATGAAAAACAAGATCAGGTTTATAATTTCTGAAATGAAAAAACATGGAGGTTCTATCCGTACAATTCGCAATCACAGAAACAATTTTAAGCTTTGGGAAACGCATTTTAAGCTCATTTAAAATTAAAAAAATGGAGGCTTCCCCTCTTCCCATCAGAATAATTTCTTTCGGATGAAACATGGCAAGAGTCCGGGTTATTTCAGAACCAATGGAACCTCCGGCGCCTGTAATCAGAATCCGTTTATGCCGGATATGTTCAGAAAGCAGATGAATAGGAAGATCCGCAGAATGACGCCCAAGCAAATCCGCAAGATTGATTTGCCTTAAGGGATACTGAATATCCACATCCTGAGTTTTGAAATTATAATACCCCGGAACAATCTGAAAAAACAATCTGCATTTCAAAATTTCATTGATAATGGGGGATAGAGATTTACCCGAAACCGAAGGGATGGCAATAATAACCTGGGCAATGGTATCGGAAGCGGCAATTTTTCGTAATTGTTTAACCGGGCCTAATACAGGAATCTTAAAAAAAGTTTTGCCGTGCAATTCAGGATTATCATCCAGAAAACCAACAATTTCAGCTCTTTGTTGTTCAAGGATGTTACGGGCAATAATTTTACCCGCTTCTCCAGCCCCTATTATGAGTATTTTTTGCATGAATCTTTCCTATACTCCAATTCATATTTATCATAATTTCATGATTTTTAAAAACAATTAAAGTGAGAAAAATTCGATTTTTTAGTCCGATAAACGGAATGAAGGTCTTGAAATGCGTATGATTTAATGCTTTATAATCCAGAGAAAGAAAATCTTAATTCGCAGCATGAATGATATTCATAATCCCTTTGCGGATCAGCATCACTGCAATGGCTGTCAGCAAAAGGCTTGCGAGCTTGGAAAGCGTTTTGGTTCCGGTGCGTCCCAGCCATTTGCAAATAGGCCCGGCAAAATAAAAAATCATGCCGGCAAGAAGGATATTAATAAAGGCTGAAACAGAAGTCAGAATAATGCCATGAGCAGAGGAAAGTAAAACACAAGTCGTTAAAACAGCAGGGCCGGCAATCAAAGGAACACCAATAGGAACCGCACCGATATTATCGATGTCCGTCTCTTTCTGTTTCTTTTCTCCGGTTAACAGGCCGGAGAGAGAAATAGTCAATAATAAGATTCCCCCGGCGATCATAAAATCAGAGACCGTAATCCCTAAAAACAGAAGAAACGAAGGCCCGACACCAAGAAACCCGAGGGTCACCACAGAGGCGGTAATGACAGATTGAACAATCACCCGCTTTAATCTCTGGGAATCAAAACCTTCAGTGAGTGACATAAAAAGAGGAAGTGTGCCGAATGCATCCACAGCCACAAATAACGGTATAAAACATATCCAGAATTCCTGCATAATGCCCTCCTTTTCGGAATAATAGCATCTTGAGGAGTAAGATCAACAGATTATGTCAGATCTGGATATTCTAACGAAAAAGATATTTAAAACTGGGAAAAGGAATTTTAAAAATAATTCATTTATCCTAACAATCAGCCCCCATATCAATAATGAAAAAACACCCGTAGTTTTATATTCATTCTATAGTTTTAAATCCTCTCCTTTACTTCATTTATATTAAATTAAACATACCCATAATTACTCTGGAAAAAAGTCATTTAAAAAAGTAAACTAACCCTGAAATATAATTATCTCTGAAAGGAACCAGAGTCATGAAACGTTTTTTAAGATTCTCCTCCCAAGGACAGGGAATGGTAGAGTATATCATTCTTACCGCTCTTATCGCTCTTGCAGCCATTACAATTGTGGCGCTTTTCGGAAAACAGGGGAAAAAACAATTTTCAGCCATGACTCAATCTCTTGCCGGAAAAACCGCAGTCCTCGATGATCAAATTGCTCAGCAGGCTGCACAAGAAGAAACAGTCAATCCCAGCATGAAAAAATATGGAGGAGAGGCTTCTTCATCCGCTTCAACTGCAACAGATACAGATGCAGAATCCACCCCCCCCTCAGATTCCGGGAATCCCCCGACTGATCCCACCT
>CAYUET010000001.1:273770-281178 GCA_964443875.1 uncultured bacterium
ATCCCTCTGCCCCCGTTCTGGCGGTCCGGATACAGGAGATGTTCGGCACCTCCCCCCCCCCCTTTGCCCCCTGCCACGCCCCCCGCTCCTGAGCCTCCCCCACCACCTACACCTACGCCTACAGTACTGACCAGCACCACTTCACAGGCCCAGAGACATCATGTAGGGGACGGTCTCTTTTCTCCGGGATTAGGGGGCGGCTCTGGAATCAATGAAGGAATCACTTATGCCTATAATTTTGCAGCCCTGAAAACTAGTCCTGTAGTTACTCAGAAAGTTGATCTTTCTTTTGAAGTGGCTGGCATCAATTACATCAACAACGATATTTTCCTGAATGGCAGAAAAGTCGGATCACTCCAGGACGGTGTTAATTCACTTGTTTTATGGGGAAATGATCTGCAGGAAAACAACACTCTGGAAATCCGCGCCTCAGGAGATGGAACAGGGTATGACGATTTCGAATTCTGGAACTTCAGTGTTGTCCGGCATGATATCCGGAATTAAAAAAAACGTCCTTCAAACCGTTGATTTGAAGGACGTTTAAACGTTTATCCTTAACTTAAAATCTCAGACTAGGCCTTATGCTCCAGCAAAAGAGTCAAAGTAGGCACATCACAAATTTCAGCAGGACCAAAATACTGAATGGGGCCGGGGAAGCGGTAATCATCTTCAACAGCCCATGTTTTTCTTGCCTTTTCAAATGTTTTAAACGGCTTTCCATCCAGCTCTACCAGAGCTTTCTGAATCACCGGTTTCAATTGGCCTCTTCTTTCTTCCATATTCATAAGCATGGTCAAAGGCACTCCACCGGGAATCCAGTCTTTAACAGGTTTTGAACAGTTTTTAATATAGGCAATATAACCGCTCATTTCTGAATTAGCCAAATTAAAGGCACTGAAACCCAGGGCATAACAATATTTGGAATCGAACGGCGTAGGTGCAGCACAACGTCCTTCATAACCTAAAAAGTGATGAAGGGGGGAAAATTTTCCGGTAAACTCACCCTTGGTTTTCAATTCATTGAGATAAGTTGTACAAAGTTCAATCAATAATTTTTCCGTTTCAATCTTTGAAACGGAAACATTTCCATGATCATCGCGGTCTTCCAGAAGCTGCATCTGAATGTCTGCAGGAAGAGAACTGAAGGTATAGGAAGCTTCCTGGCTCAAGTGATGATTAATGAATTGAGTCTGGGCTTCAAACGTATTCAATGTTTTAAAGTAAGTTTCATTTTCAGCAAGAATATTGTTCAGTTCGGAAATAAGCTTATTCATTTCCGGAATGAATTCAATCAACCCTTCAGGAATCAGGACAACCCCGAAATTCTTTTTGTTGTTGGCCCTTTTAATTACAATATCACAGATTTCCTTAACAAGCTGATCAAGCGTGATATTTTTAGCCTTCACTTCTTCAGAAATTGCCGCATAATTGCAATGAGTCTGCAAGGCAACTTCAAGAGTAATATGGGAAGCCGAACGCCCCATGAGTTTGATGAAATGCCAGTATTTTTTTGCGGAGTTGGCATCTTTCTGGATATTCCCGATGATTTCAGAATAAACCTTTGCCGCCGTATCAAAACCAAAAGATGTTTCAACAAACTGATTTTTTAAATCGCCGTCAATGGTTTTGGGAACCCCAATAACCTTGATGGCGACTTTATTTTTTAACATGTACTGGGCCATAAGGGCGGCATTCGTATTTGAATCATCTCCGCCGATAATGACGACCGTATCAATTCCGAGTTTATTGCAGACTTCTTTGGCTTTCTCAAACTGCTGTTCTTTTTCAAGCTTGGTACGGCCGCTGCCGATAATATCGAATCCGCCGGTATTACGGTATTGATCAATGATCTTATCCGTTAATTCCATATAGTTGCCGTCTACGATACCAGAAGGGCCTCCCAGAAAACCGTATAGTTTTTTTGAAGGGTTAGTGGCCTTAAGGGCATCAAAAATACCGCAAATCACGTTATGACCTCCGGGAGCCTGTCCGCCGGAAAGAATCACACCGATATTTTTCACATTATCAACTTTTGAATCTGATTTTTTAAAGGTCAGTATTTTTTTCCCGAAAATATCCGGAAAAAGCCTTTTCAAAGCATCCGCATCCGATACAGATGAAGTAACTTCTCCTTCCACAACCTTGACCGGCCCCTGTTCAAAAACAGAAGGCAGGGCAATCTTTTGTTTTAAGAGAAAGTCGAGTAACGGTGATATTGTTTTGAGTTCCATGAATTAACTCCCTTAACTTGAATTATATTAAAAAAAATTTTGTGTCTCAATAGCGGAAAGATACGTGAAAATCAAGGAAAAAGATGGAAAGGAATAAAAGAATCCATTTAAAAACAACGCATAAACTAAATACAGCGTGCAGGTTCAGGCTGAGCCCTTCTTTGAGGAACAGAGGCATGATCCTGACTCAATTTGGTTTCAAGGAAACAAACCCAGCCGATGAAAAAAACCATCCAACCCCAGATGGTAACAGGCCACACATTAATACTGTAATCATATCCTCCATGAACAAGCATGGCAAAGAAAAAGCCGATAGCGAATCCTAATCCGGGCTTATCCTCAAATATCCCCATAAAAAAAGCAATAATCCCACTGCAGGCGACATGCGCAAGGGTCGTCAGAACCATTCTGAAGAAAAAAACCTGACTTCCTGCCGCCATATAATAGAGAACATTTTCTATTGAAGCAAATCCTATTGCAGCTGCAAAATACCAGGCTAATAATTGAGGAAGGCCGGTCTTTTCATTTTTATTGTAGCCTCCCACATCCACGGCCAAAGATTTCAGGTATTCCTCAAGAGGCCCGATAATAAAAAAGGAAGAAATCAGAACCGTAAGCGGATTCTCGGTCAGGCGGGTTAAAACAACGCAGAAAAATTCAACAGCAAATGCCGGGATGCAGACAACTATCCCCATAATAAAAACAGGAAGAAGGGCTCCTTTTGTAGAATTAAAGATACCTTTATTTCCTGCAAAAAAATATAACCAGAAAAGTCCGGGAAGAAGTAATAACAAAAGCAATTTCAGAAAAATCATAAAGGTTATATTTCCCATAGTTTCATGATATTCAAAAACACTTTCCTGTAAAGGAAATTTGTTGCATTTTGAGTTTATTCCTGCAGTTAACAAAAAATCTAAGCCTTATCTTCAATTGTCTTATCTAAATCTCCATTTCTCAATATAATTGACAAGATTTTTAACATCGCCATTGATACACTTGTCTTTAATGAAAATGATTTAAAAACCATGAATCCGCAGGACAAGGCTCTGATCTCACAATTAAAGGACTTTGAAAAATTAAACGATCAGGAAAAACAGATTATCGTCAATCTGATCAATACGTTTATCATTCAAAAAGTAGGCTAAACCAAATTAATTCAGTTGTCTTGAAAAAATAAATCTGGTAACTCAAAGTCATGAAGAATGAAATAATCCCTTCCATATCTGAAGAAGCTTTGGTTTCCAAAATATATTTTATCCGTGGAAAAAAAGTAATGCTGGATTCTGATCTTGCAGAATTATATGGAGTAAGCACGGGTAATCTTAATAAAGCAGTAAAAAGAAACATTCAAAGATTTCCAGAAGATTTTATGTATCAACTTGAAAGACCGGAAGTTAAAAACTTGATATTCCATCCTGGAACCTCAAATTGGGGAGGCAGAAGACAATTGCCTTATGTTTTTACCGAACAGGGCGTTGCCATGCTTTCCAGTATCTTAAAAAGCAATAGAGCCATTCAGGTCAATATTCAAATCATGCGAATTTTCACGAAAATGAGAGAATTAATTTTCCAGAACCTGGATCTGAAAAAGAAAATTGATGCCTTGGAAAAAAACTACCAGGACCATGATGAACGCATTCGAGAAATTTTCTTTACTCTGAAAAAATTAATGGAACCGCCTTTAAAAAAATCTAAAAAAGAAATCGGTTTTCATACAGCCTTTAAAAAATAATCTTTCACAGAAAAAGCCTGGCCGCCAAAAGCAGCCAGGCTTTCAATCCGCCTACTGAAAGCGGAAACCTTGAGCGATAATATTTCTGAGCCACATTCCCAAGAATCGGTTTAATTCAATTTTGACTCGAATGTTTACCAGGTTCAGATTTTCCGGATCTGGATAAACTCTTGAATAGCTCAACTGGCTTTGAAAAGTCAAAGCTTCAATCATTCCCTTTTCCGGGAAGACCCTGATTTCCATATCGGGATCAGGAACCAGATCCCCGTTCTGTTCAAAAAAATGAGCCATTGCGAAGGTATTTTCCCCGATCTTTTCAAAATGCAGATCCATAAACGGTTCCGATTTCAAAGTTACCTGATTTATGTTGAACCAATGTTTCCTGAAGATTTTTTCCATTCTTTTGTAGTTTAATTCGTAGATCATTTTCCGTCCCTTTCTGTTTTTGGTTTTTAAGACGCCCTTCATTTTTGAAGGGTCTCGCCCTTGGGCCGGAAGCCTGCAAGCCGTCCTTACGGATGCTTAAAGTGCCGAACTCTCGTGACAAGCTAAGTGAGTGAATCCCTCAAGGGATGAACCGAACGAACAAAAAAAGTTTATTCATTAACTTGGGAGATTCTTTTAAAAGAATCTCCAATCCTGGAACAGAGATTGAGGCTCTTTTAGCATCCGTTGGACTTCCCAAGGCGCAGGCGACGGTTTAGACCCTTCAAAACTGAAGGCGCGTCTTCCGGGAATTTTCAAAAACAGACAGGGATGGAATGCGAAGATTAAACGGGAAAAAGAAAAGCCTTAGAAAAATTATCAAAATTTCCTATTTCCTTATGTTATCTTTTATGCTAACATCTTTTCAGAATGAAAAGTATAGATTATTACAGAACAGAATCTGGAAAATCCCCGGTTGAAGAATGGCTGCTTGCTCTTCAAACTAAACAGTTTGAAAAATGCCTCTGGGTGTTAAGGTTAATTGAGGAACTTGACCGAATTCCTTCAGAATATTTTAAAAAAATGGAAAACACAGATGATCTTTGGGAGGCAAGGATTCAATTTGGCAGTAATATTTTTAGAATCTTATGTTTTTTTGACGGGGCAAAACTAATCATGCTGACAAACGGGTTTGCCAAAAAAACACAAAAAACTCCCAAAAGGGAAATAGACCTGGCTGAGCAAAGAAAAAAAGACTACTTCAGGAGGAAATCGCTATGAACGCTTTAAAAAACACTATTGAAAAAAGAAAAAAAATTGATCCCAGATTCAAAAAAAATTATCAGTCTTTTGAAGAGGGGTATCAAAATTTTAAATTGGGAGTTCTGTTAAAAATGGAAAGAGAGAAAAGCGGAATTACCCAGGATGCCCTTGCCGAAAAAATCGGAACCAAGAAAAGCACCATCTCCAGATGGGAAAATCATGCTGAAAATATGGAAGTTGCCACGCTTCAAAGAATTGCTTACGCTTTAGGGAAAAAATTAAAAATCGCCTTAGTTTAAAATTAAAAAAGAAACTTCAAAAAATTTCTTCTCTTCCTGTGAATAACTTATCAACGGCCTTCAGAAATCATCTTCAAAACTGCTTTATATCCCTATGTTGACACATTCCGCCAGTCTTTGTCCTGGTCGTGGATCAGTTCGTCAAAATGACGGACGTCTATTTTTCTGAGACGTTCCTTGATGGTCGGAGGTAAATTTTTGGCTGAATTGAACTCCATAAACGGCATTTTAGCTGAAAAGCCATAATATGCAATATTGGAAATGCTGAAACTGAATATTATTGAGTTTCAGCGGGATTTTACAAAGATGGCGGGAAAGCGGCCTGTAAGGCCAGTATTACAGGCTTGGGGGCGCGGGTTAGAGTGTCCATAACTTCCTTCTAAACATTGTTTTACTTTCTCTTGCTGTGGACGCAAAGGCTTCCCTCCGGGGTTCTTCCCGTCTCTTCCGAATCCGGAGGGGGATTATTCAGAGCAATTCTTCCATCTTATTTTAACATTATTTATTATTTTACTACTGATAATGTTAATTATTTTAAATTCTTTTTTCCTTGGAAATTCGGAATTTCGTAAAATAATAAAAATTCACTACCATCCCACAAGTCGTTAATTTATGACAAAAAGCCTCTGTAACGCTATAGAAATCAAGGGGTGATTTTCCAGATTAAAGTTTAGCATTTTATAATTTTTATGTCATTTTTTAAAATCACATCGTTGTTTGTTGATAACGTAGCCATATGCTGTCCCATTGATTTTAAACAAAACACAGCAAATACGCCTGTTGTGGAGCACATGGCAATTTAAAACAACCGCCTGCTGTCCCATAAGATTTCAGGTAATCAATAAGGCTTCTTCGTTGCCAAAGCACAGCCCTGAGGCATGTAAATAAACGGGTGAAACTATGGTTCCATTTTGAAGCGGTGTGAAGGAATCGCAACAGAATATAGAGGAGAAGGGCTGTCCAGACTTGCCATTGAACTGCATTTTTATTATGTCCTAAGAAATCCCCAATGTGAAGAGTCTGCTTAATCTGTTTGAAGAACACTTCAATATTCCATCTTGATTTATACAGATTACAGATACTGGATGCAGCCCATTCCATATTGTTAGTGAAAAAAGTCATTTCTCTTTCTTGCCCGTCAATCTCAACAATAGCAGTAATGCGCCTCATTATTTTAGGGTACTCTTCCTTTTTTACTTTGTTTTCAATAAGGATAATGTCGTCTCTGAGTATTTTTCCATTGGACTCCTTCAAGAGTTTTTTTACGCACACAAATTTCATATTATCTTTGACCCGGCTAACCCAAAATACTCCCCTTTCTGTTAATTGAAACAGATGGGTATAATCGATGTAGGCCATGTCAAATACCGCAATTTCCCCAGCCTCAATGCCTGAACAAAGCTCATAAGCCTTTCGGCTATCATGCCCCTTTGCTGAATCAACAATAACAAATGAAGGAAGAAAGGATTCCAGATTTAATCGAAGATGAAGCTTGGCTGCCGCTTTTCTCCGGCGGTGTTTTGCCCAGTCCATGCAATTGCTGAAAAGTTTTATCGTACTTGAATCGATTGCATAAACAGTTCTTTTAAATCTTCTCGGAAGTTTCCGGAACGTATCCCCTCCAAATCCTGAATCTAAAGCTTGAAAATGCGTTAATACTGACCAGAATAAATCCTCGGCCATCTCCGCATTACGAGTCCTGTTTGCATTGGATAAACCATTGCGACTTGGAGCAGCAGCTCCTCTTATTGATGCTAAAAGTGATGGATTGGCTTGCAATCCGTCACTGACATCATTCAACCCAATAGCATGAGTGAACTGTGCATATAATAATGATACAACATGACTCCACGGGGTTATTGCCCTCGTTCGGATCCCATACTTCCTCGCTAGTTTTGGAATCAAATGCGAAGGAATTAATTCACAAACCTGTCGAAATATGGCATGTTCTCTTAAGG
>CAYUET010000002.1:0-222319 GCA_964443875.1 uncultured bacterium
CGTGAAGGCGGCAGAACAGTAGGGGCCGGTAAAGTAACTGAGATCATTGAATAATTATCGGACACCTTAAGGAAAGAAAAGTATATGCAGAGAATTAGAATCAGATTAAAAGGTTTTGAAAGCAGAACGCTGGATCAATGCGTTGAAGAAATTATTGATACAGCAAAGAGAACAGGTGCAAAGATTGCCGGACCTGTTCCTTTACCTACAAAGGTGGAAAGATTTTGCGTTGAGAGATCTGTTCATATTGATAAAAAGTCAAGAGAGCAGTTTGAAATGAGAACGCATAATCGTTTATTGGATATCGTTGAACCCACCGCTAAAACGGTAGATGAGCTTAAGCGTTTGAATGTAGCGGCGGGTATCGACATTAAAATTAAAGTTTAAATGGTTGTGAGGCAAAAATGGCTAAAGAGCTAAAAGTTATTGATATAAGGAATTCAGAAGGGAAAAGTCAGGGAACGATTGAAGTGGATGTTTCCAGTCTGGAATCTGAGAAGTCCAAAAAAGTAGTCAGTGATGTTCTTTTGATGTATTTATCCAATAAGAAAAAAAGAACCGCATCTACAAAAACACGCAGTGAAATTGACATGACCAATAAGAAGCCCTGGAAGCAAAAGGGAACGGGTCGTGCAAGATCCGGAAGCGCCCGTTCGCCGATATGGGTCGGGGGTGGTGTGGCTCAGGGACCAAGACCTCGCGATGTTTATTTTGATATTCCGCGTACGCTTAGAAAAAAAGCATTAAAAGATGCTTTATTGCTGAAGATCAAAGACGGTGGTGTGACGGTGATTGATGAGCTTAAGATTGAAAAAGTAAAAACCAAAGAAATGGTATCGCTTTTAAAAGCCTTTGGTTTTGAAAAAAGCGTTCTTGTAATTACGGACGGTGTTGATAAAAACTTAGTCCTGTCTGTGAGAAATATTCCTAAGGTAGCGGCAATGACAGTAGAGGATTTGAATCCTTTAGATGTCGTTAAGGCTGAAAAGCTTCTTTTTACAAAGGACGCTTTTGAAAAAATCAGTAAAAAGATAGCGGCATAGGAGAGAATGACAAAATGAATATTTATGAAGTGATAAAAGAGCCGATCATCTCTGAGAAGGCAACGGATTTAAATACCAAGTTGAATCAGGTTGTTTTTAAGGTGGATAGAAAAGCTAATAAATATCAGATCAAGGAAGCTATTGAAAAGATATATTCCAAAAATGGCGTGAAGGTTGAGAAGATCAGAACTCTGGTCATGGGTGGAAAACCAAAATCCATGAGAAGAACAATTGGAAAAACATCGACCTGGAAAAAAGCCATTGTGACTTTAAAAGAAGGTTCAAAACTGGATTTCCAGTAAGCGGATTCAGAGCGTTATGCCGATCGGACATAACAAGGTAGAAATGGGTTAAATTAAAACCCGCAAAACCAAAATTGATCAGGATCAATGATCAATAAAAATGAAAGAGGATAAGCAGAAAAAATGACACTTAAGAAATTAAAACCAATCAATAATTCTTCAAGATTCGTGGCTTTGCCGGATTTTGAGGAGATCACAACAGACAAACCTTTTAAGCCCCTGCTGCAGTCCAAAAAACGAATCAGCGGAAGGAACTGCCATGGCCGTATTACGATTCGGAGAAGAGGTTGCGGGCATAAAAGACAGTTAAGACTTATTGATTTCAAAAGAGATAAAGTCGGGATTCCTGCAAAAGTAGCAACAATAGAATATGATCCCAACCGTTCTTCCAGAATTGCGCTTCTGAATTATGCGGATGGAGAAAAAAGATATATTTTAGCTCCGGATGGTTTAAAGGTCGGAGAAGTGCTGATGAGCGGTCCTGATGCCGAAGCAAAAGTGGGAAATGCTCTTCCTATTTTCAAAATTCCTGTGGGCATGATGATTCATAATATTGAATTAAGAAGAGGGATGGGCGGAGTACTTGTCCGTTCTGCCGGTAATGGAGCGGTGCTTATGTCCTGTGAAGGTAAGAAAGCTCAGCTTAAAATGCCTTCCGGTGAAATTCGTCTGATTAATTTTGACAACATGGCAACCATCGGGATTTTGAGCAACACGGATCATAATACCACATCCCTTGGAAAAGCCGGAAGAAACAGATGGCTTGGAATCAGACCTCACGTTCGTGCCGTTGCAATGAACCCTGTGGACCATCCTATGGGTGGTGGTGAAGGTAAATCTTCTGGAGGCTGCTCTGGGGTTAACCAGAATGGTCTTCCTTGTAAGGGCTATAAAACAAGGCCTAAAAACAAGGTTAATAGAGATATTATTAAACGTAGAAACGATAAATAATCTCGGTATTATTAGAAACGTTTTACTAACACCAAAGGAATGTATTAAATGACAAGATCAGTTAAAAAAGGCCCGTTTGTAGATTTAAATTTAATGGAAAAGATTGAAAAAATGAATAAGACGAATGACCGGTCTGTTGTTAAAACCTGGTCAAGACGTTCTACGGTTATTCCTGAATTTGTAGGGCATACTTTTTCTGTGTATAACGGAAAAAAATTCAACAATGTTTTCATCAGTGAAAATATGGTGGGCCATAAACTGGGTGAATTTTCACATACCCGTACCTTTAAAAAGCACAGTGCTGATAAAGGTGGCGCCAGCGTTGTTAAATAAAAAGTGAAAAGATATAAAAAAAGACTTGCAATATTATATAAATCTTATATATTAGCGTCCCTTTTTTTTGTAGTTCATTTATGCCCTGCCGGGGAAAAAGCCTATCCACTCGGCAGCTGGAAATATAAAGAAAATGAGACTATAAAAAATCTTGCGCTAGATCGAGCGCTTAAATTGGAAAAAGGCTCTTTGATAGATGATAGGCGGGTTTCTGAAGCACTCTCGACAATCGAGGCGCTTTATAAATCAAAAGGATACTGTTTTGTGCAGTTGGAAGTTGAAAAAGATATTTCTCCGGAAGGAGAGGTGGATTTGACGTTTTTTATTGCAGAAGGCAGGCGTACTAAAATACGGAATGTGTTTTTTGAGGGTAATCAGCTTATTCCTTCAGCCATTCTCATGGAATGTGTTGAAAACAAGAAGGGGTTGTTTGTCAGGAAGATTTATACGGAACAGGCCGTTCAGGAAGATGTGGAGCGGATAAACCAGTATTACCTCAACAATGCGATTCAGGGCAGGGTTGTGCAGATAAGAAAAGATTTCGTGGATCAGAACGAAGCTGTTAATCTTACCTACTGTATTGAAGAGCGGATTGAGCAAAATCAGAAAAATGATTTGGCTGAAGCTGGTGTTGTTGAAAATCCTTTTGAGAAAATGGAAACCGAAAAACCTCAGAACAAAGAAGATTCTGCAAATAAGGACTCAAAACAGATTACGGTAAAGCGAGAAGCACTTAAGCCTGACAAAACAGCAGCAATAATAATCAAAAACGCTGCAGTTGAGGGCAAGGTTGCGGTGGTTCCGGAGAGGGCTTTCGCGGATCCGGAGATAGTCCGATTGAAAGATCTTCTGAAGGGAAGAGAAGAAGTTGAATCGCTTTTGTCGAATATGCTGACTGAAGAAAAAGAAAAAGCAGCCAAAATAATTCAGGACAATAATGAATTAAAAGAAAAAGTAAAAAGCCTGGAAGAAAAACTTTTTCAGCAGTCGAAAGCAGAGCAGGAGCTTAGAAGTCAGCTTGAAAATAAGAGCATGAGAGAAAAAGAGATATTGGCCGTAAAAAACGGGGCTGAAAAAAAATTACAGAATGTAAACGCTCTGATCACGACCAAATTAAAAGATATTGAAAAAATAAAAGACCAATTGCAGTTTGTGCTGACCGATACTGCGGATGCAATAGCCAAGGAGTTAGACCGGGTTGAATTGCAGGAAGTGACCATCACTCCTCAAAAAGAAGCTCCGGTTAAAATAGAAAAAGCTGTTGAAAAAACGGAAACAGAACAGACTGTGAAAAGCATAGAAAAGAAGAGCCTTCAGGGAAAAGTCCTTGTGGTCAATTCGGATCTGAATTTTATTGTTTTCAATATTGGTGCAGAGAAGGGATCTTCCAAGGGGATGTTTTTCAGTATCGAGAGAAACGGAAAATCGATTGGAAGATGTCGGGTGATAGAAGCTCGGAAAAATATATCTGCCGCCGATGTAATAGAAAAAACAGCTCCTGTGAAAACAGGGGATTATATATACGAACAAAACAATTAGTAGTCGATCAACGAGAATAAGAAAATTGGGGACAAACATGGAAGCTACGGCAAAGTTAAGACATTTGAGAATGTCACCGAGAAAAATTCGCCTGGTTGCGGATTTGATCCGGGGAAAAGAAGTTGGAGCTGCTCTGGATACGCTGAAATTCTTGAATAAGAAGGCAGCTATACCGATGAAAAAACTCCTGCAGTCTGCAGCGGCGAATGCAGGTAATAAAGAAGGAATGGACACTGAATCGTTATACGTTCAGTCTGTGACGGTAGATGAAGGAACAATGTGGAAACGATTCATGCCGCGTTCACGCGGGATGGCCTATCCTATTTTGAAGAAAACGAGTCATATTAATATTACGCTGAAAGATCGCGTTAAGAATGCTCCTGCTTCTGAGAAAGTGGTAACGGAAGAAATTAAAAATGCCGTGGCATCGGAACAGGCTGCTGAAGAAAAAGCAGATATTAAGCCAAAAAGAGTTGTTCGTAAAAAAACTGCTGCGACTAAAGCGTCTGCGGATAAACAAGACTAATTGTATAAGGAGGCACAGTGGGACATAAGGTTAATCCTATAGGTTTCAGAGTAGGGTATAATAAAACTTGGTCATCCCGTTGGATGGTTGAGAAAAGTCAATACCCCAAAAATCTCTTGCAGGACCTGGCTCTGAGAAAATACATTTTGAAAAAAATGGAATTTGCCGGAGTGCCAAAAGTCGATATCGAGAGAGCTTCAGATAAAATCAAGGTGATTCTTTTCACGGCAAGACCTGGAGTCGTGATTGGAAGAAAAGGCAGCGAGATTGATAAAATCCGTGAAGATATTGCCAAAATGGCAAATAAGACAAACCGTGATGAAGTGGATATCAAAATTGAAGAAATTAAAAAACCGGACTTGAATGCACAGCTGGTTGCTGAAAATATTGCTCTTCAGCTTGAAAGAAGAATTTCTTTCAGAAGGGCTTTGAAGAGAGCGATTCAGCTGGCCATGCAGGCAGGTGCCGATGGAATAAAGGTAAAGGTTTCGGGCCGTATTGGCGGTGCTGAAATTGCAAGAACAGAAGGTTACGCTCAAGGCAGAGTTCCTTTGCAGACTTTACGTGCCGATATTGATTATGGTTTTGCTGAGGCGCACACAACATACGGTCTGATTGGATGCAAAGTATGGATTTGTCTTGGTGAAAGGACAAGGAAGGAGAAAGGGGGCTACGCATGGCTTTAATGCCTGCCAGAACAGTATACAGATCCTCTCAGAGAGGTCGTGTTAAAGGAAATGCAACACGTTGCAATTGTGTAAGCTTTGGTGACTTTGGTTTACAGGCCTTAGAAACCTGCTGGTTAAAAGGTGTACAGATTGAGGCGGCAAGAATCGCGATTAACCGCACATTGAACCGTAGAGGAAAAATGTGGGTCAGAGCGTTCCCTCAGAAGCCGATTAGTAAGAGACCACCTGAAACACGTATGGGACATGGTAAGGGAAATGTTGAATTCTGGGTGTGCGTGGTAAGACCTGGAATGGTTCTTTTTGAAATTGAAGGAGTAGGAGCCAGTCTTGCTAAAGAAGCATTCCGGAAGGCTGCAGGAAAACTTCCTATCCGTGTACGTTTAATTCCAAGAGACGAATAAGGCGGATTTATGAAAAAAAAAGAAATCAGAGAATTAAGAGATTTGACTGTTGAAGAATTAGCCAAGCGTGTCGGAGAAGAAAAAGCTTCCCTCTATGATCTGCGGGTAAAAGCGAAGACGGGTCAGATGGAAAAAACATCAGATATATCCAAGTCAAAGAGAAAAATTGCTGTCATGCAGACAGAGATAAACAGCAGAAAGAAACAAGTTGTTTCAGAGCCTTTAAAGGCTTAAATACGGAAAAGGATTGTAGATGAATACAGCTGATACAAAGAATCCAAGAAGATTAAGACTTACCGGAACTGTGGTAAGCGATAAAATGCAGAAAACGATTGTGGTTAAAGTGGATCGTTATGCCCTGCATCCAATTGTGAAAAAGTACGTCAAAAAAAGCGCAAAATTCATGGCGCATGACGAAAAAGCTGAAGCGAAAATCGGAGATTTCGTAAAAATATCCGAGTCACGTCCTCGCAGCAGACTTAAGAGATGGGTGCTGGAAGAGGTTCTTAAAAAGGCTTCTGAAGAGCAGGCCGTATTGCCTGAATAATAGAATTATATAAAATTGTTTATATAGAAAGCAAAGGGTAGAAAAATGATACAAATGGAGTCAGTCATACCGGTAGCTGATAATTCCGGGGCAAAAACTGTTTTATGCATAAGGGTGACGGGTGTTGGCCGCCGAAGATATGGCAATATTGGCGATATCATTACCTGCTCTGTAAGAGAAGCTATCCCGGGCGCTGCCATAAAGCAGAAACAGATTGTTCAGGCGGTTATCGTCAGAACAAAACGGCACATCCAGAGAAAAGACGGATCTGCCATTTCTTTCGATGGAAATGCAGCCGTAATTATTGATGCGCAGAAAAATCCGCGCGGAACCAGAATATTTGGCCCGGTCGCAAGAGAGCTTCGCGATATGCAGTTTTTAAAAATTACCTCGCTTGCACCGGAAGTGGTTTAAGGAGAATCCTATGGCAAATGTGAAATTAAAAAAAGGTGATGAAGTTGTCGTGATATCCGGCAGAAGTAAGAATACTGAAAAAACGCACCGGATATTAAAAGTAATGAAGGTTGAAAACCGGGCAATTGTTGAAGGTGTCAACAAGATTAAACGTCACAGGAAAGCGGATCGTAAGGATCCTCATGGCGGAATCAAAGAAGAAGATGGTCCAATCCATATGTCTAATTTGATGCTAGTGTGCCCAACCTGCAAGAAAATTACTCGCGTCGGGATTAAATTAATGGAAAATCAGGAACGTGTCCGCATCTGCAAAAAGTGCGGTGCTGTTGTTGAGAAAAAGTAATTTTACCCTCTTTAATTCCCGGAATGGGAAGAGAAAAATAGAATTAAGTTTAAGGAGAGGCAATGTCTAGAATATTAGAAAAATATAGAAAAGAAAGTGTTCAGGCACTTAAGGAAAAATTTAATTTTTCCAGTATGATGCAAGTTCCAAGACTTGAAAAAATTGTTTTGAATATGGGTGTGGGTGAAGCATGCAATGATAAATCCGTTTTGGATGAAGCCGAAGGCCATATGGCAAACATTTCAGGTCAGAAGCCGATCAGAAGACGTGCAAGAATTGCTGTCGCAGGTTTTAAAATCAGGGAAGGACAGGCTTTAGGATGCAAAGTGACTCTTCGCGGAAAAAGAATGTGGGCTTTTGTGGAAAAGCTGATTTCTGTTGCTCTTCCTGCTGTTAAAGATTTTCGCGGCGTTCCCACCCGTTTGGATGGAAAAGGAAATTATTCTCTCGGAATTAAAGATATCTGCATTTTCCCGGAAGTCAAACTCGATGATGTTAAGCATCCGCTGGGTATGGACGTATCTTTTGTTACGACAGCTAAAACCGACGAAGTGGGGCTGGCTCTTTTAAAAGAGCTCGGACTACCCTTTAAAAAGTAAAACAGGAGGAAATTGTGGCAAAGAAATGTTTAAGGTTAAAACAGAAGGCGACCCCGAAGTTTCAGGTAAGGGCTTATAACCGTTGTCAAAACTGTGGCCGTAGACGTGCCTATTACCGCAGATTTGGTATTTGCCGTGTGTGTTTAAGAAAATTGGCATCTTGGGGTTTATTGCCCGGTGTCACGAAAGCAAGCTGGTAGGAGAAACACAAAAATGACCATGACAGATCCAATCGCAGATATGTTAACGAGAATTCGTAATTCATATAACATGAAACATAAATCAGTATCTTTCCCTGCTTCCAATATCAAAGCGGGTATTTGTGAAGTGTTGAAGAATGAAGGGTACATTCAGGATTTTTCAAGGAACCAGGAAACAAAGCCGGGGACCATTGAAATAATTCTTAAGTATTCAAAATCCGGAAAAGAAATTATTCATGAAGTGAGAAGAGTAAGCAAGCCGGGAAGAAGATTATATGTAGCTTGTGAAGAAATTAAAAAAGTAAAAGGTGGACTTGGAATTTCTGTTTTATCCACTTCCAAAGGGATTATTTCGGATAAGACTGCCAGAAAGGACCAAATAGGGGGAGAACTCCTGTGTACGGTCTGGTAATAAGATTTACCGAAAAAGAGCAAAAAGACAGTTTGGAGTAAAAACATATGTCACGCTTAGGAAAAAAACCTATTGAAATTTTGAAGGGTGTAAAAATAAAGTATGCCGAAGGTCTTCTCAATGTTGAAGGCCCAAAGGGCAAACTTAAACTTGATATACCTGAGGAAGTTGTTTTAGAAGTCAGCGATAAAGAAATTAAGGTAAACCAGGGGAAAGGTGAAGTTACCCGAGTGAATGCCTTTCACGGTTTATACCGCGCCCTTATCAACAATATGATTGTCGGGGTCGCAAAAGGATATGAAAAAAGACTTGAACTTGTGGGTGTCGGGTTCAGGGCAAAAATGGAAGGTAAAAAACTGGAGATTAATGCCGGTTATTCACATCCTATCCTGTTTCCCGTTCCAGAGGGAATTACAGTTGCTGTGGAAAATAAGAATACCCTGATTATCATCAATGGTGCTGATAAACATGATGTGGGGCAGCTTGCAGCAAGTGTTCGCAATTCCTACCCGCCTGAACCTTATAAAGGTAAAGGGATTAAGTATGTGGATGAGGTGATCCGAAGGAAAAAGGGTAAAAGGGTTGCATAATTTTTGAAAATTAATCAATAGAGGTTTGGATAAAATGATAAAAAAAACATCCACAAATAAAATAAGAAAAATCAGACATGCCCGGATGAAAAAGCGCATCAAAGGGGATGCTGAAAGACCAAGATTATGTGTATATAGAAGTTTGAAAAACCTCTATATTCAGGTAATCAATGATACGGAAGACAAATCACTTTTTGGAATCAGCATGCTTTCAAAGTCTTTTAAGGAAAAAGCTGTAAAGCCGGGGCTGAACAAAGAAAATGTCATTATTCTCGGTAAAATGGTTGCAGAAGAATGCAGCAAGCACGGGATTAAGTCAGTGGTTTTTGATAGAAACGGTTTCAAATATCACGGCCGCATTGAAGCGTTGGCAAACGCTATCCGCGAAGCCGGAATTTCTTTCTAAGAGCGGAGGGTAATAAATTGGAAGATGAAAATTTAGTCAATGATTCGGCAAATCCGAAAGGCGAACAGGCCGTTGAAAAAGTGGTTCATGTCAACCGCTGCGCCAAAGTCGTTTCCGGTGGAAGACGCTTCAGCTTTAGTGCCTTATGCGTTGTCGGAGATAAAAGAGGCAATGTAGGAATCGGACTTGGCAAGGCCAATGAAGTCGCGGATTCCATAAAAAAAGGTCTGGAGTACGCCAGACGTAATATGGTGAAAGTAAATATATTCGGTTCAACCATTCCTCATGAAGTGATTGGGGAACAGGGCAGTTCACGGGTTTTATTAAAACCTGCGGGTCCCGGAACCGGAGTTAAGGCTGGTTTTTGTTCAAGAGCCATTTTGGAAGCCGCTGGAATAAGCGATGTGTTGACAAAATCTCTTGGCTCCAAGAATCAATCCAATGTGACAAAGGCAACATTGAACGGGTTGCTGAAATTATGTTCGGCAGATGGTATTTTTTCAGAACGAAGAAAATCTGACGAGGAAAAAAAGGCCGAATAAAGCCATAAAGAAAATTAAAACTTTTTCTTTTATTAAAGATTAAGGAGAATATCCAGTGCATTTAGGACAATTAAAACCAAGTTTCAGAAAAAAAACCAAGAGGTGCGGCCAGGGTAATGGTTCAGGTCTTGGGAAGCAGAGCGGACGCGGAAATAAAGGGCAGACAGCCAGAACAGGCGGAAGAATCTCCCCTTACTTTGAAGGTGGACAGATGCCTTTATACAGGAAGACTCCCATCCGCGGCTTTAACAATAAACAGTTCAAAAATAATTTTCAGATTGTTAATATCTGTGACTTCAGTGAGATCGAGGCAGGTCAGGAAGTGACTCCCGAGGTTTTATATGCGGCAGGTCTTATTGCTGATATTAATGAGCCCGTAAAAGTTCTGGCTGACGGAGAAATTAAAGTAGCTTTAAAAATTCATGCCCATAAATTTTCCAAAAACGCCCTTGAAAAAATTAAAGCGGCCGGAGGGGAAGCTATAATTTTATGAAAATCTTTAACAACATAGCCAATATTTTTAGAGTTCCTGAGCTTAGAGTAAGAGTATTGTTTACTCTGGGCATTATAGCAATTGTACGATTGGGATGTTATATCCCCGTTCCGGGAATTGATGGCAATGTGTTAGCAAGGATTATCAGTGAACAGACTGCACGTATGGGCGGATCAATCGGAATGTTTATGGACATTTTTTCCGGCGGAGCTTTACAGCGATGTACTCTGTTTGCGTTGGGCGTCATGCCGTATATCAGTTCAACGATTATTCTGCAGCTGTTGATAGCCGTCGTACCCACCCTGGAGAGGTGGCAGCGTGAAGGAGAAGCAGGGCAGAAAAGAATCCGTGAATGGGGAAGATACGGAACTTTTTTTCTATGTATTTTTCAGTCCTTTTTTATTGCCAAATGGTTATCCAATCCTGCAAATTTCAGCGGGGCGGTGATTGTGCCGGATCCAGGATTTCTGTTCATGGTCAGCACCATGTTCTCCATTACAGCAGGCAGTATTTTACTCATGTGGCTGGGTGAACAGATTACGGATAAAGGGGTTGGAAATGGCGTTTCCATCATTATCACCGTAAACATCATATCCAGACTTCCGAATGCGATTACCATGATGGCGAATACAATGGACACGAGTATGGCTGAAGGCTGGCAGATCATAAAGTTTGTCATGCTCTTTGCTATCTTTTTTGGTGTGATAATCGCGGTTGTATTGATTACTCAGGGAGAAAGAAAAATTCCTGTACAGTATGCAAAGCGGATGGTGGGCAGAAGACAATATGCAGGGCAGGCATCGTACATTCCCTTCAGGGTTAACTATCCCGGAGTTATGCCGATTATTTTTGCCTCTTCTCTTTTATTTTTTCCTGCAACGATTGTCGGTTTTTTCCCACAGGCATCATTTTTGAACAGTCTCACCCAGTGGCTCATGCCCCCTAGTATGTTTTACTATTGCGCTTATGTGTTCATGATTATTTTCTTCTGTTTTTTCTGGACTGCTACGGTTTTTAATCCTGTTCAGATGGCGGATGATTTAAGAAAGAACAGCGCTTTCATTCCCGGAATTCGTCCGGGGAAGATGACTTCTGATTTTTTTGATTTTACAATGACAAGGATAACGCTTGCAGGTTCCATATTTTTGGCTCTGATTGCGATTATCCCGGATATTTTGCAGTCCCGCCTGGTATTAGGAATTCCTTCTCAGATTGCTAATTTTTTCGGCGGTACTTCAATTTTAATTACCGTGGGGGTGATGTTAGACACTATGAGACAGATTGAATCCTACCTTGTTGCCAGACATTATGAAGGTTTTATGAAGTCCGGCAGAATAAAAGGTAGAACCAGTACAAGAAATTATTAAGCTCGGGTTTGGGGGTATATTTTGGCTAAAGAAGAGTGTTTAAAATTAGAAGGGACTGTAAAGGAACTTCTTCCAAACACGATGTTTCGGGTCGAATTGGAAAATGGACATGTAATATTGGCGCATATTTCCGGAAAAATGAGGATGAATTTTATACGGATTCTGCCTGGTGACCGGGTTATGCTGGAAATATCTCCCTATGACTTAAGTAAGGGAAGAATAACATATAGAGTTAAGTAGTGATTCAATTGCGAATTGTAGAGGTAAAAAATGAAGGTTAGAGCATCAGTTAAAAAAATATGTGAATATTGTAAAGTGATTAAACGACAGGGGGTTATTCGGGTGATTTGCAGCCGAAATCCCAGACACAAGCAAAGACAAGGTTAATCCGCTGTTTTGTGGTTTAATTAAGGTAATAAGTCCTATATATTTAAGAAAGGGAGGATAACACATTGCCTAGACTAGTTGGAGTTGAAATACCTAAAAATAAAAAGGTTTTATATTCTTTACCGTATGTTTTCGGAATTGGTAAAGCTTTAGCTGCAAAATTATGTGAAGCAGCAAATATTGATCCGAATTTAAGAGCTGATAAATTGACAGATTCCGATCTGCATAAAATATCAGAATTAATAGGAAAATTGGGAATCAGGGTTGAAGGAGATGCTAAAAGAGAAATAGCTCAGAACATCAAACGTTTGATTTCCATTAATTCATACCGCGGAACACGTCATAAAAAAGGTTTACCTGTCCACGGTCAGAATACCCATGCGAATGCCAGAACACGTAAAGGACCTCGCAAGGGTTAATATTCTATTTTAAATATACCAGGATTCATATAAGGAGACTTTAGAGTGGCTGACGAAAAAACCAAGCAGGGAAAACAGGAAAGCGCACCTGAAACAAAAACGGTAAAAAAATCCCGTAAAAAAGAGCTGAAGCATGTTTTAAAAGGCATGGCTCATATACAGGCCTCTTTTAATAATACCATTGTTACAATTTCCGATTTACAGGGCAACGCTCTTTGCTGGTCCAGTGCCGGCAAATTAGGTTTTAAAGGCGCGAGAAAAAGTACAGCCTATGCCGCGCAATTGGCTGCGGAAGCATGTGCCAAAGTTGCAGTACAGATAGGCGTCAAAGAGGTTGAAGTGGAAGTGACGGGTGCAGGAAACGGAAGAGAATCAGCAATCCGTGCGATCAATGCCGCCGGCCTTGAAGTGACAATTATCAGAGACAGAACACCGGTACCCCATAATGGTTGCCGTCCAAGAAAGCAAAGAAGAGTTTAATAGATTTCAACTCTTTATATCAAAGAACAGGGAGTGAATAAATGAGCAGATATACTGGAGCCAATTGCAGAAGATGCAGAACTGTTGGCGAAAAGTTGTTTTTAAAATCGAAGAAGTGTTATACCGCGAAATGTATTTTGGAAAGAAGAGCGAGTAAACCCGGACAGCATGGAAAGTCCAGAAAAAAATCTTCCGAATACTGCCTTCAGCTTATGGAAAAACAAAAGCTGAAACAGCTTTATGGAATGAGTGAAAAACAGTTTCACCTCTTTTTTGAAAAAGCGGCAAGAATGAAGGGTATTACGGGTAATAACCTGATGATTTTACTTGAAAGACGTTTGGATAATATCATGTTGAGAGCTGGTTTTGCTTCTTCCAGAAAACAGGCTCGTCAGTATGTGGCGCATGGACATGTTAAAGTCAATGGCAGAAAAGTGGATATTCCTTCGTGTCTGATTGACGCAGGCGATAAACTGGAAGTCCAGACCAAAGAAAAAACGGAAAAAATGGTCAAGGCTTCAATGGAATTCACAGCCGGAAAGCCTGCTACACCCTGGATGACTGTCAACCCGGAAAAGCTTACTGCGGAAATTACCAAGCTGCCGTCAATTGAAGATATTGATAATAAAATCGATCTTCAGCTGATTGTTGAATTGTATTCGAAATAATTATCCAATTTTAAATAAAGAAAAGGGGACCGTACATGGCTATTGTACTTGGAAAAATGGAGATGCCTAGCAATGTTATCAGAGAAGATGCATCGGCTACGGCGACTTATTCTAAATTTACTGCAGAACCCTTTGAGAGAGGTTATGGAATAACAATCGGTAATGCCCTCCGCAGAGTTCTTTTATCTTCCATAGAAGCCGCTGCCGTAACAGCTGTTCGTATTGACGGGGTTTATCATGAATTTGGCCCTGTTGACGGAATTCTTGAAGATATGCAGGTGATTATCCTGAACATCAAGGATTTGCTGATCCACTGTCATACCCGCGAGCCCAAGACCATTGAAATCAGAGTGGATAAGGAAGGGGCGGTTACCGCAGCAGATATTACAGCCGATAATACAGTGGAAATATTGAATCCTGATCTTCACATCTGCACGCTTTCTGAAAAGAGAAAGTTCATCTGTGAATTTGAAATCGGCTTTGGAAAAGGATACAGACCTGCTGATAAAAATAAAAGACCGGATGCTCCTGTGGGGACGATTTTCATTTCCTCCGCATTTTCACCCGTCAAAAGAGTGAAATATAATGTTGAAAACACCCGTATCGGGCAGATGACTGATTATGAACGTCTTAATCTGGAAGTCTGGACGGATTTGAGAATTCAGCCTCAGGAGGCTTTAAAATTATCTTCAACCATTTTGAAGAAACATCTGAATCCTTTTGTGGACTATGATGAAAATTATGTGGAATTTGAAAAAGAAGCGATTGCTGAAGAAGCACCGGATGCGGAAATTGACCGCATTATGAATATGCCTATCAGTGAAATTGAGCTGAGTGTTCGTTCCGCAAATTGTATTGCAGGAACAGATGCAAAGACCATCGCCGACCTTGCTCAGAAAAGCGAGCAGGAAATGCTGAAATACCGCAATTTCGGCAAGAAATCGCTGAATGAAATAAAGACCGTACTGGGAGAGTTGGGGTTGTCTCTCGGGATGTCCAGAGATGAAATTAAAAACGCGTTAAAAGCTAACAGAGCTAAAAACGTATCCAAAAAACCTCAGGCATAACGATTAGTAAAAGGAAGAGGTTGAAAAAATGAGACATTTAAAAAGAAAAGTCAGACTGACCGCAACACAGGGACAGCGTAAAGCGATATTGATGAATTTGGCCAAATCCATTTTTATGCATAAGAAGATTTCGACCACTCTTGGAAAAGCAAAAGCTGTCCAGCCTTTGGTTGAAAAAATTATTTCTTATACAAAAAGAGGGGGGCTGCAGGCTTACCGTCTGGTTGAGTCTGAATTGCACAATAAAGTTCTTACAACACGTGTGGTTGAAGAAATTGCTCCTCATTATAAGACAGTAAACGGCGGATATACCCGGATCATCAAAGATCAGAACAGAGTGGGCGATTGCGCTCCCATGGCTATCATTGAACTTACAGGAGAATACACTCTTAAACATTTCGGTCCTGCAAAAAGGGTGAAGAAAGAACCTGTTGCGGAGACTGGAGCAGATAAGACTGCAGCAGTAAAAGAAGGCGCACCTGCAGCCGAAGCTCCGGCACCTGAGAAAAAACCTAAAAAGGTTGTTAAGAAGGTTGTTGTAGATAAAAAGGAATCTAAGAAGGAATCCAAAAAAGATTCCAAAAAAGAGTAGTTCTTTTTTGAATATTTAAAGCCCTATTGATTAAGTTCAATAGGGCTTTTTTTTTGTATGAAGAGTTTGATAGAACACCATCATTTTTCTCTCCCCCGCTTGACGTTTTTATGAAAAATGGCTAAACTGCGCGCTTAAATCAAGGAATAGGAAATGGGATGAAAATTCGAATTTTTGTTTTTTTGTTTTTTTTATTGCCTTTTTCCGTCTTAGCGGAAGACGCGCTTGCTGAAGGGAAAAAGGCTTATGATAAAGGCCTTTATGAAGAAGCGCTGAAGAGTTACAGTCAGGCCTTGCTGAAAACACCTGATGCTCCGGAAATATTTTTTAATCAGGGTGCTGTTTTATACAAACAGCAGAAATATGAGGAAGCCCTGAACCTTTTTCAGAAATCCCTTCAAAGTACAGATGTAAAACTTCAGTCCGATGCTTATTATAATATAGGAAATGTGTATTACAGACAGCAAAAGTGGAATGAGAGTCTTGCGAGTTATAAAAAATCTCTTGAACTTCAGCCCGGAAATAATGATTGTAAATATAATATTGAATTCGTCCAGAAAAAACTTAAGGACGAGAAGCAGAAGCAGGAACAAAAACAGCAGGAGAATCAGCAGGGCCAGGAGGGAAAGGATTCGAAGCAGTCTTCCAGAACAGATGAAAAAAAGTCTGATGACAAACAGGGAGAATGCGCTCAAGCCTCCGATCCTTCAAAACAGGGACAATCCGGTCAGGCTGAAAAATCTGAGGAGAATAAACAGGGAGACAATAAGCAGGATGCCCAGCAGGGGAATCCGGATGAAAAAAAAGCGGAACAGCAGCCCCCTCAGCAAGCAGCCGGACAGACATCCAATGAACAGGACAAGTCTTTAGAAAAAGGCGACCTTCAGAAAATGGAGGAAGGAAAAGATTCTAAAAAAGATGAAAAAAAGGATGCTGCCGCTCCGGCTCAGGCAGAAGAAAAAAAAGAGGGGGAATTAAGCAAGGAGGAGGCCGCGAGATTGCTCAGGACTCTGGATTCGCAATACAACAGCAAGGGACGTCATTCTCAGTTAAGAATTCAGGATGAGAAAGACCAGAATGAATATAAAGATTACAAGGATTGGTAGATAATATGAAGGCCCTGTTTTTCAGGATAATAGAAATTGTTTTTTTTACCTGCCTGGCTGCAGGACTTTTGGGGGCAAGCCCTGTGAGTGTCAGTCTTGAAAAAGACCGGTTTACAATGGATGAGCAGATTACCCTGTCTGTTACCGTTAAAAATGGAAATGGTCAGGAGGAAATAAGGCTTCCGGCAGAAACAAATAATTTTCAGATTCATACGGCCGGGACCTCTCAGCAATATTCCAATATCAATGGACAGGAAATGTCTTCCGTCGTCTATAATTATGTGATTGTCCCTTTAAAGCCGGGTAAGACCCAGATTTCTTCCCTGATTGTAATCAAGGACGGCAGTTCCTATACAATGGATCCTATTTCCATTGAAATTCTGCCTTCGAATGCCGCCTCCAATTTAAATACAGACCCTCAGAATAGTTCAGGAGACCTCTCTGTAAGGGAAGGCTTGAAGGTAGAACTGAAGTTGGATAAGACAGAACTTTTTGTCGATGAGCCTGTGGTGATGCGATTTATCATTTACCGCAGAGGAGATATCCGCCTTGGAAGGGACACGGGGTATGATATGCCTAAAAGTCCGGATTTTATCAGTGAAAAGGAAGAGCAGGTAAAAGATGTCGTATCGATAAACGGGGTGAAATATGAGAAAATTGAAGTCCGGACCGTTTTGTATCCCTCACGCCCCGGTGAGTTTGAAATAGGCCCCGGTTTTTTAACCGGGAAGCGTTTAACTCCCGTGAAGCGGCAGCAGACCCGAAGACATCCGGGACTGCGCGGAATTCCGGATATGGACAGTTTTTTTGATGATGCTTTTTCGGATGATCCTTTTTCCATGTTCGGTTCCAGGGTAGAGGCGACTCCTTTTAAACTGAAAAGCGATACCGTGAAAGTAAAAGTCAACCCTCTTCCTGAAAACGGGAAGCCTTCCGGGTTCTCAGGAACAGTCGGCAACTATCGTCTTGGAGTGGACTATTCCAGCCTTCAGGGGCTTAAGAAAGGGGATTCCATCACCGTCACGATGACCGTGAGCGGAGCAGGGCATTTGACAACGATCAGCGAGCCCCAATTGAAAAATATGGAAGGATTCAGAGCGTTTGAGTCAGAGGTTTCTCTTATCCCTTTTTCAGATAGTTTAAGCATAGGAGGTAAGAAGGTTTTTAAAAAGATTCTTATTCCTGAAAAAGCAGGAACCGTTCGTTTACCGGACGTGGAACTCAAGGTGTTCGATACCATGAGCCGCCAATATGTAACTTTGAAAAAGGAAGGGCCTTCCATCACGGTTGCGGATGTGAAGGATTCTGAGTTTACCCAGAAGGTATTTGATGCTGAAAACACCCTGCCGAAGACTGGCGTAAAATTAAAAATACTTCACCAGGATATTATCTATATCCATACTTCGCCGGAAATTCTTAAACCCTCAAAAAAGCCACTACCCCTTACTTCGTTTTTATTCTGGCTTTTTTTCGGCCCTGTTTTTTTATTGGGCGGATGGATTTTTCAGACTCAGATACGGGTTAGGTTTGAAGATCCCGCCTATGTGCGTTCACGTAAAGCCATTTCACTCTTTAAAAATGCAGTTAAAAAAGCGTCGGTTTATGATGAAAAAAATTTTAAGACGGCCTGCAGTGTTTTAAGCCAGGCGGTTTCAGGTTATTACTCGGACAAACTGAATCTGCCCCGGGGAACCTGGACTGTTCCTGAGATCCGAAAAACACTTGAAATGAGGGGGGTGCCTGAGGATTTAAACAAACAGCTGATTCGCCATCTGGATACCCTGGATATGTGCCAGTATGGACTGAACCCCATGAAAAAAGCGGAATGGAAGCCTTTTCTGGATGAACTTGAAAAAACGGTGAAAGCTCTGGAGACTTTAAAAATATGGAATTAATACGATTTTTTCTTCTATTTTTTTTGATCGGTTTTCTGAATGGAACCGGATACCTTTTTGCTGAGGAGCCGGGGGCAAAGACCGCTTCTCTGGAAAGAGCTTTAACCGCCTATAAAGAGGGCCGTTTTGAGCAGGCTTTGGAGGAGTTTACCCGGCTCAACCGTTCTGCGGAATCTTCAGACCTTTATTACAACATGGCCAATTGTCATATAAAAATGGGAAAAACCGGTTTTGCGATTGCCTGCTATCTTTCCGCTTTAAAACACAATGCTACAGATCCGGATATTTTACATAACCTTAACTATGCCCGATCTCAGACCAAAGACCGGCTATCCGAGGAAAAAACGATTGGATTCTGGGATATCCTTTTAAATCTGGTCAGGCATTTTACACTCCGGCAGCATCAGATTTTTTTCCTGTTTTTTTATCTGCTGCTGTTTATCCTGATTTTGTCAGGATACGTATTCAAAAGGAAATGGCGCGGGTTTGAGGGAATTCTGATACTTGTCCTGTCCGTAACAATCCTCCAGAGTCTTTTCCTGTATATCAGTTTTAAGGACTATTCACGCATCCTGGGTGTGGTGACTGTTGAAAAAACCAGTCTGCGCTATGGTCCGAGTTCAACGGATACAGAGGCGTTTGAACTGCATGAAGGCGCTGAGTTTCAGGTGTTTAACCGTGTGGGAGGCTGGTACCAGGTCCGGATCGCGGACGGTAAGGCGGGATGGATATTTGAAAACCAGTGCAGTGTGATTGAATAAATTGGGTTTTTAAGCGCCGTCAAGATCCCAAAAATTAAATACAATATCATTTTATAAAGAAGGTGGAATTCAATGATTTCCTTTATATTGGTTGTGATAACGGCTTATTGTATCGGTGCAATTCCCATGGCTTATATTTATTGCAAAATTCGTGGAAAGGATATTACAAAAGAAGGTTCAGGGAATGTAGGGGCGACTAATGCTGCAAGACTGTTCGGTAAACCAGCCTTTTTTACGATTTTTTTTCTGGATGCTTTTAAGGGCTTTATTCCGGTTTTCTTTTTGTCGGGCCTTGTGTCCGGCATCCCCCTTTCTTTCGATACTTTAAAATTGTTTATTTTCTTTATCACTATCGTCGGGCATGTGTGGAGTATTTTTATTCATTTCAAGGGGGGTAAAGGGGTGGCTGCCTCCGTAGGCGGACTTTTAGCCCTCATGCCTGCAGCCTGTTTTATGGTCATGGCTGTTTTTGCTTTAATTTTTGCATTCACCCGTATTGTTTCGATTTCCTCCATGCTGGCAGCTTTGCTGCTGCCTTTTATAGTCTGGATTCTGCATTATTCTTCACTGTATATTGTCTTCAGTGTTGTGCTTGCCTTTTTTATCATTTTCACTCATCGTTCAAACATTAAACGCATTTTAAGCGGAACAGAAAAAAAACTCATCGTCAATTAGACCTAAGGAGTTCAAAAATGGAATGGGATCTGGCTGAACGTTCACGAAAATGTATGACCTGTAAAAAAGAATTCAAAACAGGGGATCAATATTACACCGCCCTGTTTATGGAGGATGCTCAGCTGAAAATGGTTTTTCCGGGTGAGGATTTTTCAAAAATTGAAGAAAATGCAAAAACAGAAAATCCCTTTACCCAGACTGCCTTCAGGGTGGAGCTTTGCACGGAGTGCTGGAGCATCAAAATCAAAGAGCATCCTTATGACTGCGAATGGAAGGGGATGATCATGCAGGCCAGGGAAGAAAAAAGAAATCTCCCGCGTTTCAACAAGTACCAGATTCATGATTTTTTCAGGGAACTTTACAAGAAAAATCTTGAAGGGTATGACTCGGATGCCCGTGTCGAACACAACGGAATTCTTTATTTTCTGGCGATAATGCTTGAGCGGAAAAGTATTCTTCTGCATCAGAAAAATGAAGTGGATCCGGAGACTCAGATCAGGTCCGTTTATTATCTGGATAACAAAACCAAAGATAATTACAGTATTCCGGAACCGTTTCTTTCAGCTGAAATGATACAGAAATACAAGGAAAAAATTTCTTCCCTTCTTGAGTCAAACGTTTCTTAATCCCTGTCCCGTTTGAAAATAACCAGGTTCTGAAACGTTGATTAATCCCCTGAAATTTTTTAAAATTTTAAGATTTTTTCAGAATTAAATTTTTTTTGGTTTGTCATTTTTTTAAAATATTATATAACTTAAAAAGGTTTGTATGAAATATTTTATACAAAATTACGATTTTATCAGAAAGGATTTAAAATATGAAGATTTGTTTTAATCAAGTGTTAAGGGTTTATTTTTTCTTTTCCTTTATTTTTTCTTCTCATGCGGTTTTCAGTGCAAAAGCCTTTGAGCCGGAGATGGAAGGACTGGAATATCTGCTTTTTGAATCCATTCCTACTGTGGTTGGTTCAGTCACACAGATTGAAGCGGACAAAACGCCTGTTTCTATTACGACTATTTCCCGTTCTCAGATCGAAATAGCACCGGTCCGTAATTTGATGGATCTGCTTGAAATGTTTGTTCCCGGATTCATCTGGGAAATTCACTATGATTCAAATCACATGGGAATGAGGGGAATTATGGTCGACCGAGATTATAAAACGCTCCTGGTGGTGAATGGCCGTGTTTTGAACCAGAAAGCCATGAACGGGATTTCCACGGAAATGGAAAACTGGGACCTGAATGATATTGAAAAAGTGGAAGTGATACGGGGACCTGGTTCTGTGACTTATGGCGCCGGGGCTGTGGCCGGAGTGATCAGCATTACCACAAAGAATTCCAATACTTCAACAGGGACTCAGGCGGGGTATCAGTATGTGAGCGGATATGAATCCAACGGGGCGCATTTCAATACCAGCTTCGGAACTGAGAATTTTTCAAGTTTTCTTTACGGCAGCGTGACTTCCACAAGGGGAGAAACAGAACCGGATATCTATCTTTATGCGCCTGCCAGAGGTTCGGCAGAGTATGTGGATCATGACACGGCAGCGGATTATTTCAATGACACGGACAATGATCCCCAATATAAGTTTTACTGGGATTTGAATTTTTTGAAGGAGTTTAAATTCTGGGCACGGTATACCAATTCGGGAACAAACCGTCTGACAGACTGGGTGGGATCAGCGGATCTTGCGGTTGATCCTCCGGGTACGGATAATACGCGCGATATGACCGATGATCAGATCACCATTACCCAGACAAGGCAGTATGTATTCGCCCTTGAAAACGAACATCGTTTTGATGACGATCTTTCCCTGAAAACTTCCGTCAGCTATGATTCCATTGATTGTTTTCGTTCAGAAAAATTGAGACTTCCCTATAACGGTCTCAATTATAATTTTGCAGAAGACAAGCTTCTGGTCAAAACACTTTTAAATTATAATCTTTCTGATAAGTATAAATTCGGATTCGGACTTGAATATGAAAGAGAGCATTACGGAAAAGGCTGGGGAGACAATGCGAATGAGTTTCTTCTGTTTGACGGTCTTTATATCATCAATGGACCCACCTCCCGGACCAATCTTTACGGAACCAGCACTGCGATCAGTGTGGGAAATGACGGGTTCAGTTCTTATTCCTACTCCGCCCTTGGTGAATTTTATGTCAAGGAGCTTCTGACTAATCTTGATTTCATGATTTCAGGAAGAATGGATAAGAACAAGGATTCTAAAAATATGTATTCGCCGCGCATGGCCTTTATTTATTCGATGGAAAATATCGGGTTTCTTAAACTGGTGGCCCAGGAGTCTGTCCGAATGAGTACAGGGGTTCAACTTTATGCAGAAGGATATTTCGGAAGTGAGGCTGATCCCGAAAAATTAAAGGGTCTTGAACTGATTTACAACAGTGTGAAGATTGGAAATCTAAGTTTCAATGCCTCCCTTTTCTATAATGAACTTGAAGTCGTAGGCTGGGCGTCAACTGGGGAATTGAATGCAGACGGAACAACAAAGGGAAGCACGGCGCTTCTTGGAGATCTGACCGTTTACGGAACGGAACTCGAAGTCAAATATGAAACGGAAAAATCGGTTTCCGGATGGAATCATGCCTATATCAAACAGCAGGATTATGAACAGGCCGGCGGGGCCCCCGGATTTAATCAGATCAGCATGGCGGATTTCTCAATCAATTGGGATGGAGGCTTGAATTTGAGCCCCACGGGAAATGATTTAAGATCTTATCCCAGACACATGACTAAATTGTATTCCCAGTATAAAATCAACGATCAGTGGTCGGTTTTTGAAGCCCTGAGAATATCCTGGGATTATGAAGGGGATGAGGATTTCATCGAAATGTATGAGAATGCAGCGGCTTCTTCAACGGATTCCACCGTCAAGAATAATGTGGAGTCTTCATCTGCAGAGGCCCGAAAAGATGATCTCCTCGGAACGAATTTCTTTTTTGATATGTCCATCCGATATAAATTCAATGAAAATGCCTCGGTCAGTCTCTTTGGGTTAAACCTTATTCCCATAGAGAACAATAAACGTTATCAGTATGCAAATTTAAGCATCGTGGCTATTGATGAGCCGACCGTTGCAGGGATTAAAGTTAACGTGGGGTTTTAGTTCCGAGGAAAATAAACTGAAAAATAAAAAGGCTCTTTTCCTAAAAGGAAAAGGGCCTTTTTTATCTGGAAATTGAAGAAAATGGATTTTTTTGTCATTCCTGCGTTAATTTAAAATATTAATTTTTATCTAGACTTTGCCCGTGCAGAAGGCTTAAATATCGACACGGAGTACAACCGGATTAATTACGTTACTAACGATGTCATTTAGAGTGAAACGAGAAATCTTTCTTGTTCAGTTAATCCGATGAATCAATATACGACTGTTATCTCTGATTCTTCTGTGGAGAATCCCTCTTACGATTTAAACCACAACCTCACCAATGACGGGAAATTTGTTTATCAATGGAACTCATAAAATCTGCTTGCTGCAGTTCGCAAAGCTTCAGACAATTCCCTTGTTGCAGAATATTTCTATGATCCTATTGGACGGAGAATTTAGAAAACCCTGGGGAATGGTTCGAAGACAACTTATTTTCATGATGGCTGGAAGATTGTGGAAGAACATAATTCAACATGCACGGTTAAGTTTAATACCTTCGCCCCGGTCAGGGAATATGAAATTCTCGCCACCACTGAAAGATTTTTCAAGCCCAGAGTAAACAAAGAGAGAGTCGAATAGAGGAAGGACATCTCGTAAAAGATCATGTGCATATGCTGGTAGCAATCCCATCGAAATATTCAGTATCGCAAGTAGTCGGGTATGTAAAAAGGAAAAGTGCAATTTGTATTGCAAAAAAATATATGGGAAGAGAGAAAAATTTTACTAGCTATCATTTTTGTGCAAGAGGATATTTTATCCCAACAGTAGGGGATGAGCAACTTATTTGAGAATATATACAGAAACAAGAAATTGAGGATAAACATTATGATCAATTGGAGTTTTTGAAACAGAATTAAACGGCTTATAGAAAACAATCCTCTTTGAGCGCTTCACATTCAAGCCACCGGCTTTGCCGGTGGTATTTGTCTTTATACGTTCTCGGGATAAAGATTTTGTTCCCTTTTTCCTTTTTTCATTTTTTTAAAATAATTAAGGGCAAGGATTGTCAAAAAAGGGTCTCTGTGGTACGTTTTAAGAAATGAATTTTTTTTTAAAACAAACACTTTTGATTATCATGGTATCAGGGTTCTGCTCTTTTCTGTTTGCCTTGTCACCCGCTTCCAGCAAAATATCCTCCTTTGAGATAGAGCTGAATACCTGGAAATCCCTGAGTGAAGGGAATGTCGATAAAGCACTTTCCATTCTGTCTAATCTTGACGGCAACGCCCGAATTTACTGTGTTAATTTTTCAGGAAAACCCTTAAGCAATCAGCCGCCTCAGGTAACCTTTTTACAATCTTCAGACCTGGGACACTGGATGGTGAATTACAGGGACAGCCTTTTTGAACTGATTGACACCCGGAAGGAGGTTCGGGAGCTTTACTCGGTTTTACTTTATCTTTTAGCTGAAAATTTAATTCAACACGCCTGTTCAGGCATTTCATTTATTGTGATAAGGGAAGCAAGGGATAAAACCGGCGAATATATTGAATTCACAACCATAGACCAGGGAAAAGGATTTGATCAGAGTATTATGCTGTATCTTGGAGAGAGAATCCGGTTGTCAGGAAGAGGTTCGGGACATGGGTTCGCGGACATGCTCTTGTATGCGGATACCATGTCTGTGCGGAGCAACGGTCTTTACTGGTTTCAGGGCACGAATAATGTCATAAATATCAGCTCTTCACCCTATAAGTACAACGGTAGTTTTATCACGGCAAAAGTATGGCTGAAACCCTCCCTGCGTTTGAAGAAATCAATCCGGAGGTGGTATTCGAATTATCTTTACGAAAAAAGGATGCCACCATTGAAGTTAAAACGTAGAATCGATTTTGCAGCCTGATTCCCTGACAATAAGGAGGAATATGGCTTTTAAACTGAAAAAGATCGTGCCCTGGGGTCGGTCATTCCAGGAATACGCGGAAATGTTTGCCCTTTCGGATGAGGACTTAGCCAGACCGATACTCGGTTGTGGGGATGGTCCCGCGAGTTTTAACGCCGAAGTGACGAGGCGAGGGGGCAAAGCTGTCTCAATAGACCCGCTCTATGCCTTCGGCGCTGATGAGATCAGTCAGCGGATCGACGAGACGTTTGAGGATGTCATGCAGCAGACACGTCAGAACGAAACGGAGTTTGTCTGGGAGCATATTCATTCTGTTGAAGAACTGGGCAGGATAAGGATGGCGGCGATGCGCGATTTCCTTGCAGACTACTCCCAGGGGAGGATGGAGGGGAGGTATCTCCCGCAGTCTGCCCCGGCCCTGGATTTTCCTGACGGAAGCTTTGGCCTTGCCCTTTGCTCGCACTTCCTGTTCCTTTACAGCGACCACCTTGATCTTGCCTTCCACATTGACACGATCACCGAGTTATGCCGTGTGTGCGGAGAAACAAGAATTTTCCCCCTGCTTCAACTGGGCGCCGTGCCCTCCCCTCATGTCGGGCCGGTCATGCGTCATTTCAGGGAACAAGGGTATAACGTGAAGGAGGTCAGGGTTCCATATGAATTTCAGCGGGGCGGAAACCGGATGCTCAAGATCAGAAAACCCGGACAAGGGGATTGAGAAAATATCATTCATTTTTACAGGAAAGGACAGGTTTATGTTTGGGAAGAGTTCCGATAACGGCTATACCGAAGTATTAGCGGGCATTCAGATCAAAACAATCGTCTATGGAGAGAGTACGCTTTCGACCGAATTCAGGCTCAAAAAGGATGCGGTATTAATTGAGCATACCCATGTTCATGAGCAGACAGGATATCTGGTGAAGGGTAAAATCCGCTTATTTATAGGCGATACAAATAAAATCATGAATCCGGGCGACAGCTGGTGCGTCAAATCCAATGTCAGACACAGGGCTGAAATCCTTGAAGATTCCATTGCCCTGGAAATCTTCAGCCCCTGCCGGGAGGATTATCTGAAGTACGTCTGCAAGGAGGATGTTTCCGGATAGAATGGATTTCAGCCTTCTGTTGTGGCGGCTGGCGGACAGACGGAAATTAAAGCGCCTGCACGACGCCGCAAGGATGCGAAGGGGAGAAAGTCATTGTCACCCGCCAGGGAAAAACGATCCACGAGGCAGACCCGAGGGTTTGCCGGAAAGAGGAGTTATGAATAATGAGGGTATGAAAAGTGCGTTTAATGATATTGCACAGAAATATGATTCCCAGAGAAAGTCCTTTATTCCGTGTTTTGAGGATTATTACGGGACAAGCAGTGTTCTTGTCAGCAGGATAATCCGCTACCCCGGGAAAATACTTGACCTGGGAGCCGGTACCGGATTGCTTTCCAGGTATTATTATGAACTTTTTCCTGATTCAGCCTTTGAACTCACGGATATCTCTGAAAAAATGCTGGAGGTTGCAAGGAAGCGGTTTTACGGGAAACCCAATTTCAGTTTTAATGAGCGGGATTATGTCCATGAGTCTTTCCAGCAGGGGTATGACCTGATCCTGTCCGGATTATCCCTTCATCATTTATCTGAAAAGGAAAGGAAGGGGCTTTTTAAAAAGATCTTCAGCGCACTTAATCCCCACGGGGTTTTTGTCAATCACGATCAGTACAATGCGCCTTCCCTGAAGGTGAATAATGCAATAAATGATTTATGGTATGAGATGATCAGCCGCTCAGGGTTACCTGAAGAAGAAATTGAAAAATGGAAGCAGCGGAGAGCTCTTGATTGTGAAACCACGGTGAATAAAGAAATGGAAGAATTGAAGGAAACGGGGTTTGAAGAGGTTGAATGCCTTTACTCCTGCCTGAAATTTGGAGTGGTCATGGCAATGAAAAATATGGAAACCGGGTTGAGTTCCGGAATCAGAAGTCGGGTGGAAAGTTAAAAAGGGTGAGTCGTATTACGGACTCACCCTGAAAAGTACCCCTGGATAAAGGCTGTTGTTAAATTCGGTTAATCACATCTGTGATGGCCTCGTCTACTATGTCTTCCTGAATAATAATGATCCCTGTGATGACGGTAATGTCTTTCTCTATAATAATCTCTTCTATAATGATGGTCGTGGTGATGATGGTCGCAATCAAGGATGGCCGCTGTTAAAATTCCGGCGCAAAGGACAGTGCCTGCAATGGTTCCAGCGACTTCCGCCCCTGTGCCGGCTTCGGCTTTTAATTGAAACCCGCTGATACAGACTGCGGCTACTAAGACTGGTATTATTTTGTTCATTTTTAATCCCTCCTGAGGATTGTTTTTAAATTCAATAATTAGACGCAAAACCCGGTGAAAAAGTTCCCTGGGTTTTGGTCGTGAATTGTTATGGTTTTAACCTGAATGAATAGAAAGGGTTGTAGGTTTATTTTTATTAAGGTTAGAGCCCGAAAATGACGAAAGAAGGATGGATACCGGGATTACCTATCCCGTAATGACGAGGCGGGGAAAGTTATTTGAAGAGGGTGGAGAGAATATGTGTGGCGATTTTATTGTTCTGGTTGTTTTCCGTACCGTCGTAAGTGATGGAGATCACCGGGATGCCTGTGGAATCCTCGATCTGTAAGGCCATGGCCTCTGTGACAAGCCCTGCACAGCAGAAGGCCGGGCTGGCCTGGACAAAAAGTGAAATTTCAGGGTGTTTTTTGATAAGGCAATAGATCTTGATGAGATTGTCCATGGATTCCCCGGAATGGGCGGTTTTGAGATTGAAGGTTTTCAGGATGTCTTTCATGTCAACCGGCAGGTTTGTGCGATGCTCATTCAACACCTGATTGAATAAATGATAGTATTTTTTTTCAAGCTGTTTTGTCATGAGAAGAACCCCTTTTGTCATAAGGGAGGCCTTGTAATATCCGCTGTTCAGCCATCTTTTGATGTTATGGTCGGCAACCATGTTGACCATTTCATCAAAGGGAGTGGTCAAGGCTTCGCCGCCGGCATTTTCAATGCATTCGATGAGGTTCTGGTTCATGGTTTCATTGTCGCGCACATAGATGTCTCCGAAAATCGCAATTTTGGGGCGGTGTTTTTTTTCTGTTTCTATGCCGTTGAAAAGAGAGACGACTTCCACAACCGCATCATATTTTGATGTTTTTCCAAGAAAGGCGTCATAGAAGAGAGAACGGGCCCTGTTTACAATTTTATTGGTCTTTCCTTTTTCCTTTTCATAGGGTCTTTTTACGCAGGCCATTTTTCTGAGCAGGCCCCCGAACTGGTAGGCAAAATAGGCGTCAATCCCTGAGGCCATTGAAATGTCCATAAGCGAAAGCGTTCCCTTGTAGATATCCACCTTTTCAAATCCCCGGCCGGTTTTTTCAAACATGCTTTGCAACAGGGAGGGGAACATATGAACATTACAGGCAAGGATGGAATCAAGCATCCATACTTTTGTTTTTGAGGTGTCAAGGCCGTTTTTGTCTATGTAGTCAAGGATGCTCTGGTAGATCATGTTGATGGGAAGGCATTGGCCGGTATTGGTTTTGGGACCGTTGAGAAGGGATTCCCTTGTTAAAGGAACCATGCGGGCATCATAGCCGTTTTTGATCCAGATCGCCTCCAGAAGTTTGACGGTGATGTCATCCCAGCTCGGGATCAGAAGGGTTTTTTGATTGATGATTTCATTTTCAAGCCGGGGATTGATGTTAAAGGAGGGTTTTATCCGCTTTTGATTTTCGATTTCCCTGAAATGATTCTGAAAGGATCGTACGGCGGCTTCGATGCGGGTTTCGTAACCGATATTCGAGCTGTGTTCATCGATCTCCAGAATCAGGTAGGGTTTGCCGTATTTTTCCATGATCCTTTTGAAATATTCGAGGACAAAGGAGTCCGGTGCGCATTTGAAGGAAGTGATGTACACGGGATAGAGCCCTTTTGCTTTTGCGGTATAAATGGCCGCAGAAAGAATTTTTGAGGCGTAAATCCAGTGAAAGGAGGTGAGGAGAGGCTTTATCTCTTGAAGATCCGAATCGCTGTAGTCGAGCATGTCCTGGAAAAAGGTCTGGATGCTCAGCCTGCTGAAGAGGTCGGGAATGTTTTTGTTCATCGCCTTGTCCAGGATGAAGTACGGCCTTCCCAGAAGCACAACATCGACCTCTCCGGTTTTGTTTTTCATACGGTTGTAGATGGTCCGGGCTTTTGAATTGCAGTCTTCCTGAAACTGGAGGGCCTGGTCATAGGCATAGGAGAGCGTCCAGTAATTGATGTTGAACAGCCCCTGCAGGGCTTTATAGAGTTCTATTTTGGTCAGAAAAGGGGTGGGCTCAATGAGCGGAATGATGGATCTGTCTTTAAGGTTCGTTTCTTTTACAAGAGTAACCAGGGACGGAGCGTATTGGGAGTAGTAGCAATAGTACTGGTTCGCATGGTTTTCCTTGTCTTTGGAATAGATGGAAACAGGCAGAAAAACATAATCGCTTTTTTCAGAAAGATGTTTGACATGGTTGTAAAAAAGATTCATGGGCATGCAGAATTCAACCCTTGAGATTTTTCTTTCCCCCTTGATTGCGGCCTGGGATCTTTCGCTGTCACAGGTTCTGATTTTCAGGGTGTTGAAGAAATGTTTCCAGAATTTCTGCTCCTCATAAAGATAGAGGGTTGACGGGATGCCCACGGTCAAATCCGAAATGTAGGCCGAGGGGGCAGGGGGCATTTTAAAACAGGCCTGGTATTCTTTGATGAGGTTGAATTTGTTTTTGTGCTGATCCACATAGTGCGTGGTGTTGTAGTCTCTTCCGCACAGAAATCCGCAGGCGATCTTTTCATTCTGAACGGTTATCTGGGTGATTTTGCAGTGATTCGTGCAGAGGGGGCAGACTTCTGTTTCGACCTCAATGGGCTCCCGGCAGATGGCGGTGCCGCGAAAATGGGTTTTTTTGACAGGTCTGTCCTTCAGAATGAGGGCCGTTCCATAGGCGCCTGTCAGATGACAGAATTTTGAAACCAGAAGGGGCTTTTTAAGACCCTGTTCAAAAGCGGCGATAAGGGATTTGTTTTTCGCTGTTGCGCCCTGAAACAGAATCGTTTTGCCTATGGAGGCTTCAACCGCAACTTTTTTCAGATAATTGTCTCTGACGGAATGAAGAATGGAAGCAAGCACCTCTTCGGTGCTGTAGCCCTGATTGATCAGATGATTGAGGTCTCTCTCCATGAAGACCGTGCAGCGGTTGCTCGTCATGGGCGCACTGATGCCTTCTGTTTTTCGGGAATATTCATTCAGGCTTACATGAAATTTCTGCGCAAGTTCCTCGATGAAGCTTCCCGTGCCCGCCGCACAGACATTGTTCATGATGGACTGGCTGACCATGCCGTTGGTAAGGGTGGTGAATTTTGAATCCTGCCCGCCGATTTCTATGATCGTATCTACCTCCGGATCTATTTCACAGGCTGCACGGGCCTGGGCGGTGATTTCATCCACAATGATGTCCGCCCCGATGACTTTGCCGATCAGCTTTCTTCCTGAACCGGTTGTCCCCACGCTTGTAAAATGGAATTGGATTTTTTTGCTTTCGGCAAGGTTTTCAATGGCTTCAAAGATCATCTGAACCGCGGTCAGCGGCTGTCCGGCCGTGCGGGTATAGAACCCGGCAATAAATTTTTTTTCCCTGTCGATCAGCGCGGCCTTGGTGCTTGTGGAGCCGATGTCCAGGCCCATGGAGATCGAATTCAGCGGTTTAAGCTTTTCATAGAGGTCCACTTCAACGGGATTGTTTTTCATCAGGGGGGAGGTGTGGGTGTATCTTTCAAGACTTGTGAAATCAGGGTAATGGGAAAGTTTCAGGTTCAGCGGAGGGTTGGGGTAACTTTTTTCGGTGATCAGTTCCTTCAGCAGGGCTTCCGGGTTTTTTTCAACCAGAGGCAGAGCTTCGTTATTTTTTAAATGGCACAGGGCTGCGCCGAGGGCTCCGTAAAGGTGGGCGTATTCATCCACCAGAGGAGGGCTCTTCAGGAGGGCCGTGAAATGTTTGATGATGGCTTTGTTTTGAGAGACGCCCCCTGCAATGACAAGAGGCTCCCGAAGTCCGCCTTCAGGGAAAAGAGTGTCCGATATGTTTTTAACCATGCCTTCACACAGACCGTCGCAGATCTGGCTGAGATCATAGCCCTCCTGCTGGCTGTGAATGAGATCTGTTTTGGCAAAGACTGCGCAGCGTGTCGCGATTTTGGGTATTTTACCCTGATTTTCGTTGGCTTTTAAAGCAAGCTGTTCAACGCTTTCCAGGTTAAGACGCCGGGCCTGCTGTTCCAGGAATCCCCCGGTGCCGGCGGCACAGAAATTATTCGAGATATAGTTTTCGTACTCTCCTTTTTCGGAGAGGCGGATGAGACCGAATTTTTCTCCGCCGATGATCAGGATGCTTCCGGCTTCAGGATGAAATTTTTTGGCAGCGGAAAGAAAGGAAACCTGATCATTGTAGTGATAGGTTTCATTGAGGATATCCGGAGTGGAGGAGGTTTTGGCTATCCCGCTGATTTCCTCCAGGTTTATCCGGTTCAGGAACTGATGAAGAGTCTGCCGTATGTCGCCATGGTGATAGCAGTAAAAAGTATTCAAAATATTCTGGTCAGAGTCCATGACGACTGCAGACAGAGAAACTGAGCCGATATCCAGCCCGAGTATTTTTTTCATGTGATCATTCCTGTTGATATAATAACGCCCGCCTTATTTTTGTTTTTCAGCTGAGGCTTTCAAACGATTTAAACGAATATTAAATTTACACTTCAGGTCAGGCTTTTGGAATTTAAGGCCTGATGTACAGAAGTTTTGAAATCAGGCGTAAACTTTAAAGGATTATAGGGAGTATGACCAGTAAATTCTGAAGAGGGGAGAGGCGTGAGGCTCCATTTAAAATTTACGGTTCGGGTAAAGAGCCTGGGCCGGGCAGGGAACTGACTTTGATTTTGTTTTCGAATTCATTCAACATCCGGGTAAACTTCAGGAATCTTTGCTGTTTTGTGCGGAAAAAAAAGAGGAAGACAGGAGCAGAATAAATATGTTGTCTTGTTGGTTGTTCAATGCTTTAATTCAATAAAAAAAAGTAAATCATGATTTAATCAAGGAGTTATAGATGGGTTCTTCTCCTTTTTTTTTGATCGTATATGCATTCATCGCTCTAACCGCTCTGCCTTGCAACCTTTTATTTTCAGTGCATTTAATGAATTTTCGGGGCCGATTCCATGAATAGAGAAAAACCGACCTACCAGGATCTGGAAGAGAAAATTATCTGCCTGGAGACGGAAATGGAGAAGATTAAAGCAGTCAATGAACAGGCCGGAAAAGAAGATAAATTCAGGAGTTTTGCCGCTCATGTTCCGTGTACGGTTTATCTGTGTCTGAATAATCCGACTTTTGATATGATTTTTCTGAATGATTATGTGGAAAAACTGACAGGGTATCCCAAAGAGGAATTTCTTTCACATAAAATATCTTTTGTGGATTTATACCATGCGGACGATAAAGCAAAAATATTTCAGGAAGCCGATCTTTCTCATAAGTCCACTTTTAAGCTTATTTACCGGATTTGGCATAAAGACGGTTCTCTGCGGTGGGTCGAAGAGCAGGGCTGCCTGATTCATATTGATCATCATGCTTTTCTGGAAGGTTTCATTCTTGATATTACCGAACGGATAAAATTTGAGGAAGCTCTTCAGGAGCGGGAATCCTATCTGTCTTCCTTTATTGAAAATCAGCCGGGTCTTGTCTGGCTGAAAGACCAGAAAAACCGGTTTCTTGCAGTGAACAAAAGCTTTGCGAAATCCTGCGGACTTTTAGTTCCGGAACGGCTTGTCGGTAAAACGGATTTTGATATCTGGCCCGGAGACCTGGCCGAAAAGTATCATGCGGATGATGTTAAAGTGATGACCAGCAAAAAAGCTACTATTGTAGAAGAACAGATTTTGGATCAGGGTGAAATACGGTGGTTTGAAACTTTCAAAACTCCCGTTTTTGATGCAGAGGGAAGGGTGATTGGAACAACCGGCTACAGCCGGGATGTTACTGAACGTAAGCGGATTGAAGATGCTCTGAAGGAAAGCGAGGAAATTTTTAATCAGTTTATGAACACCAGCCCGATTCATGTGTTTTTCAAAGACGAAAAAATGCGATCGATCCGTTTAAGCCGGAATTATGAAAAAATGCTGGGGAAACCGCTTTCAGAATTACTGGGTAAAACTATGGATGAGATCTTTCCCTCTGACTTTGCAAAAAAAATTGTCCGGGATGACATGCGTATTCTGAGAGAGGGAAAACAGATCACCCTTGATGAAGATTTTAACGGACGACATTATACAACCATTAAATTCCCGATTCATATTGAAGGGAGGCCCTCTTATCTTGCCGGGTATACGATTGATATTACCGAACGCAAACAGGCGGAAGCCGCCCTGCATAATGTCCAGAAACTGGAGTCCCTGGGGATTCTTGCCGGGGGGATTGCGCATGATTTCAACAACCTCCTGGGCGGGGTCTTCGGATACATCGACCTTGCTCGGATCGAATCCAGTCCGCAAATCCAGGATAATTTTCTTTTATCGGCCATGAATGCCATAGATCGTGCACGCGCGCTGACTCAGCAGCTTCTGACTTTTGCCAAAGGAGGAGCCCCGGTTAAGAAAATTGAGAGGCTTGTGCCTTTCCTCCAGGAAACCGTTCAGTTTGCCCTGAGCGGGTCATCTGTTTCCTGCCGTTTTGATATCCAGGAAAATCTTCGGGCCTGTGAGTTTGATAAAAATCAGATCGGCCAGGTAATTGATAATATCATCATTAATGCCCAGCAGGCCATGCCCGGCGGAGGGGAAATAGAAGTGAGTGTCAGCAATATTTCCCTGAATGACGGAGCCTCTTCTGTCTTGAAGGCCGGCCATTATGTAAAATTTTCGGTCAGGGATCATGGAATCGGCATACCCAGGGAATTTCTGCCTCGTATTTTTGACCCCTTTTTTACGACAAAACCCAAAGGCCACGGACTGGGCCTTGCTACCTGTTTTTCAATTATCACCCGTCATGAGGGCTCTATTGAAGTGGAATCTGAACCGGGAAAAGGCAGTACTTTTCATGTCTTTTTGCCCGCCTCTTCGGAGGAGTCTCTCAGGACAGAAGAAAAAAAATCAGAGCTGCATAAGGGAAGCGGGACCTTCGTGGTTATGGACGATGAAGAACTCTTAAGGGCAACTCTGGGCAGGATGCTTGAGGCTTTCGGTTACAAGGTGATCCTCACGGAAGAGGGAAAGAATGCGGTGGATTTTTTTAAGGCGGAAATGGCCTCAAATCGCAAAGTCGACGGTATGATTTTTGACTTGACCATTCCCGGCAGAATGGGCGGTAAAGAGGCTGTTTTGGAAATCCGGAAGCTGTGTTCCCAAACTCCTGTTTTTGTTTCCAGCGGTTATGCGGATGACCCGGTCATGGCCAATCCCCGTGAATACGGTTTTACCGCGAGTATCTGTAAACCTTTTAAGCTGGATGAGTTTTCCAGAATGCTGAATGAATACATGGGGAAATAATTGCTTTTTAAATATGGTTTTTTTGATACAAACAGGCGGTTTTGAAATTTGGATTTTATAATTTTGTTCAGGAGAAGCAATGGAGCTTGATATTCGTACACTGGCCTATGTTCTGGTATTCCTTAATCTGATTCAGCTGTTTGTCTTTTTTTACCAGTACCGGATGAATAAAAATTACCAGGGCAGCGGGTGGTGGCTGATGTGGACGGGCTCTGAAGTCATGGGGTTCCTGTTTTTTCTTCTGAGAGATATCGATCCCTTTCATCAGACGGCTATTTTTCTGCAGAATTCCTTTATTATTGCAGGCGTCATTTTTCTGTATGTGGGGGTGATGAGATTTTTGGAAAAAAAGGAAAACATCTGGATCATTGGTTCTATTTTTTCGGTATTCCTGGCATCCCTTCTGTTTTTTCTTGTGGTGAAGGATATTATCTGGATCCGCGGGGTTATCATAGCCGCCACCGTGGCTTTGTTCTCTTTTATGACAACCCATGCCCTGTTTACCTGCCGCCTTCCCTTTATGGCCGCAACGGCCCGTTTAACGGGCTGTATTTTTCTTGTAAACGGCGTTTTTTTTGTCCTCCGCGCAGGGCTGCTTTTTAATGATCTCTCGATGAAAGTCTATGAGCAGACCTTTTTAAACGGGGCAACCTACATTGATGCTCTGGTCTGCGGCATTCTGCTGACTTTTCTTTTTATTGTGATGATTAATCAGCGGCTGCAGGAGGAAATGAAGGAGGCGAAGGAAGAGATGGATATGCTTTTCAATGCCAGTCCGGATGGAACCCTCATCAGCCGGTTGAATGACGGGAGGATTGTTTTTGCCAATGAAGTCTTCTGGGCTTTTTCAGGTTTCTCCCGCAAAGGCAATACCGGCAAATCTATTTTTGATCTCAACATCTGGGTGAACCCGGAGGACCCCGGGAAGATTACCTCTCTGATCCGTGAAAAAGGATTTATTGAGGGATATGAAACCGAATTGCAGAGACAGGATAAAAGCCGCTTTCACGGCCTTGTGTCTGCCAAAATAATCAGCCTGCAGAATGTGCCTCATATTATCAGCATTACCCGCGATGTGACCGAGCGGGTTGAAAAGGAAATAAAATTGAAGGAACTGGTTTCAAGCCTTCAGAAGGCCCTTGAGGAAATTAAAACCCTGAGAGGCATTATCCCCATCTGTTCATGCTGTAAAAAGATCAGGGATGACAAGGGCTACTGGGAACAGGTGGAAAGCTATGTGTCGAGGCATTCCGATGCCTCTTTCAGCCACTCCATCTGCCCGGATTGTGTAAAGAAGCTGTATCCCAATTTTCGTATGGGCGGGGAAAAAAAGAATTAGCGCTTTGGGGGCAGGGGAAGGATTCCCTAATAATTAGTGAAAACAAAGGAGGTCCAATGAAGAAAAGAGTAATTGCTGGTTTTGTGTTCATCATCCTGATTACCTTTGGGTTTAAGGCAAAGGCGGACAGCTGGGAAACAGACTTTGCCAAGGCCAAGGCAAAGGCCGCTCAATCCGGCCTTTATATGCTTCTTGATTTCAGCGGGTCCGACTGGTGCGGCTGGTGCATGAAGCTGGAGGAGGAAGTTTTCAGCCAAAAGAATTTTAAGGCCTGGGCTGAGAAGAATCTGGTTTGTGTGCTTGTTGATTTTCCACAGCAAAAATCTCAAAGTCATGAAGTGAAAGTTCAGAATGAAAAATTGGCCGAGAAATACGGTGTCAGAGGATTTCCGACAATCCTTATTCTTTCCCCGAAGGGAGATCTGGTTGTCAGAACAGGGTACCGGGAAGGCGGAGCAGATAGTTATGTGGCTCACCTTAGCGAAATAATTGACGGACATAAAAAACTGAAATAGATCAGTGCGCTAAAAGATAAAATTAAATCGCGGGAATGTTTCTTTTTAGAAAGGGTTCCCGCAGTTTTTCCAGCTGTGTGGAGGAGGGGACTTCCATTGCTTCATGGGCGTATGGAAGGCCGAGGGCGTGCCATTTTTCAATCCCCAAGCGATGATAGGGCAGGAGCTCCACGCGTGTGACCGTGGGCGAGGTTTCCGCCAGGGATGCAAGTTGTTCCATGTAGGCGACTGAATCGGTAAAGCCCGGCAATACGACCTGTCTGATCCATATTTCTTTTCCCATGCGGGAAAGACGCTTTGCCGTAGTCAAAGTCGGTGCGGCGGAAAATCCGCCCGTCAGGGTGCGGTGTATTTTTTCATCCAGGTGCTTGATATCGAGCAGAAACAAATCAACGGGGGCAAACCAGGAATCGTCCAGTTTGGGGGCGTGATAGCCCTGGGTTTCGATCGCCGTATGCAGGTTAAAACGCTCCTTGAGGGCCAGGCACAGGTCATGGACGAATTCGGGTTGCAGGAGGGGCTCGCCTCCGGACAGGGTTACGCCGCTTTGTTTCAGCCAGGGGGTAAACGGTTCGATTTCTTTTAAGAGTTCGTCCACGGTCAGGGTGCGGGAATTTTTGCGGTCCCAGGAATCGGGATTATGGCAGTAAGTACAGCGAAAGACGCAGCCGGCCAGGAACACCATATAGCGAAGGCCGGGGCCGTCCACAGCACTGCCCGCTTCGAGTGAATGAATGAACCCCGGGGTATTGCCCGTAAAAGTCATTTGGCCCTGCCTGACATGAGGCTAGGCCTTCATATGGAAGGTGCGGCTCAAGACCTCAAGCTGATGTTCGCGGGAAAGGCGAACAAAATTCACGGCATATCCGGAAACCCGGATCGTCAGCTGGGGATATTTTTCAGGATGTTCCATGGCGTCAAGGAGCGTTTCCTGGTTGAGCACATTGACATTCATGTGAAATCCATTGTGGCAGCAGAAACCGTCGAGACAGTTCGACAGATTCTGTACGCGCTCTCCCATTGCTTTTCCGAAGGCATCCGGGACCATGGAGGCTGTCCAGCTGATGCCGTCGAGGGCGGCATCATAGGGAAGTTTGGCCACGGAGGATGCGGCCGCAAGAATCCCTGAACGGTCACGGCCGTTCATGGGATTGGCTCCGGGGGCAAAGGGTTCGCCTGCGCGGCGTCCATCAGGAGTGTTGCCGGTTTTTTTGCCGTAAACCACATTCGAGGTAATGGTCAGCACGGACTGGGTGGGAACGCTGTCCCGGTAGGTCTTATGCTGTTTTATTTTTTCCATGAAGGTTTCTATGATTTCCACGGCAATGGCATCGACGCGCGGGTCATTGTTGCCGAAAGCCGGATAGTCGCCTTCTATAGAAAAATCAACGACAATTCCCCTGTCATTGCGAACCATTCTGACCTTTGCATGTTTTACCGCAGAAAGAGAATCGGCGGTGACTGAAAGTCCGGCAATGCCGCAGGCCATGGTGCGCAGGATTCTGCGGTCATGCAGGGCCATTTCAAGTCTTTCGTAGTGGTAGCGGTCGTGCATGTAGTGGATCGCATTCAGGGCTTTTACATAGGTGCGCGCAAGCCAGGTCATCATGTGATCAAAGCGTTCCCACAGCTCATCATAATCCAGGAGATCGCCTTCCATGCGCTCAAAACCCGGGGCAACCTGAACGCCCGAAATTTCGTCAACTCCTCCGTTGATGGCATAGAGGAGGGTTTTGGCCAGGTTCACCCGGGCGCCGAAAAACTGCATTTGTTTGCCGACGCGCATGGCCGAGACACAGCAGGCAATCGCGTAATCATCGCCCCAGTGAGGCCGCATCAGGTCGTCCGACTCATACTGGATTGCGCTTGTATCGATGGAGACTCTCGAACAGAACGCCTTAAAGGCGGGGGGCAGATTTTCCGACCACAGAACCGTGAGATTCGGTTCCGGTGCGGAGCCTAAATTGTAGAGGGTGTGAAGAAAACGGAAACTGGTGCGGGTCACCAGGGTGCGGCCGTCTTTTCCCATGCCGCCTATGGATTCGGTCACCCAGGTGGGGTCCCCTGAAAAGAGCTGGTCGTATTCCGGGGTGCGTAAAAACCGCACAATGCGAAGCTTCATGACCAGTTGGTCAATCAGTTCCTGAGCCTCAAGTTCCGTGAGCAGGCCCCGGGACATATCGCGCTCGATGAAGATATCGAGGAAGGTGCTGATTCGTCCGATGGACATGGCTGCGCCGTTCTGTTCCTTGACGGCACCCAGATACGCAAAGTAAAGCCACTGGACGGCTTCGCGGGCATTCTGAGCCGGTTTTGAAATGTCATATCCGTAAAAGGAAGCCATCTGCTTCAGCTCATCCAGGGCGCGGATTTGTTCGGAAATTTCTTCGCGTTCGCGGATCACCTCTTCGGAGAATTCTTCGAAATCGGTTTCAGACTTGTCTTTCTTTTTCTGGGCAATCAGAAAGTCAACGCCGTAGAGCGCTACGCGGCGGTAGTCGCCGATAATGCGGCCCCGGCCATAGGCGTCGGGCAGCCCGGTGATGATTCCGGATTTGCGGCAGGCCAGGATGTCGGGGGAATAGGCATCAAAGACGCCGGTATTGTGATTTTTCCGGTAATGCTCGAAAATTTCCTTAATGGCCGGATCGAGTTTGAGTCCATAGGCTTCAAGGCCGGATTCCACCATGCGCAGGCCGCCATTCGGCATGATCGCGCGTTTGAGCGGGGCATCGGTTTGCAGGCCCACAACAGCTTCACGTTCCTTTTCAATATAACCCGGGCCATGTGAAATAATGGAGCTTCCCCGGTCTACAGAGACATCGAGCACCCCATGCTTTTGTTCTTCGACCAGAAGTTCTGAAAGCTTTTCCCAGAGGATACGGGTGTTTTCGGTCACCGGAGCTAAAAATTCGTCTCCGCCCTGGTACGGGGTATAATTATGCTGGATAAAGTCGCGGACATCGATATAGGAATTCCATGTCCCGTTGATAAAAGAGCTAGAAAATTTAAGTTTTGATTGTGACATTTTTTTCCTTCTGCTGGAGGTGACTCATAAGAACCCGGTTTTCAGTTCACACGGTAAACTCATATCAAAAACAGGGATTGCTGAGCAAGAGAGAATCTTATGGAGGGGAGTTCATATAGGGGACTGATCATCGGTAAAGTCGAAAAATATGGAATACAGGCTTTGTAAAAGGAATCTTAATTTAAGATTTCTACTGAAGATCGGAAATGGTTTTTAGCCACACTTCCCGTATTCTGGGGCCGTCGAATTCACAGAAATAAATACCCTGCCAGGTTCCTAACTGGAGTTTTCCGTTTTCAATAATAACCTGTACGGAATTGCCCACCAGGGAAGTTTTGATATGCGCATCGGAATTCCCTTCCATATGTCTGAAAGAGTTCAGTTTTGGAATCAGCTGATTCAGAAAGGTGTTGGAATCTGCTTTGACATCAGGGTCTGCGTTTTCATTAATGGTAATTCCTGCGGTGGTGTGAGGAGAGTAGATAAGACATAATCCCCGGGTGATTTGTTCAGACGGGATTAATTTTTCAATCTGTAAAGTGATATTAATCCATTCACAGGCCTGATTGGTCTGCAGAGTTAATTTTTTCATGGCAGATTTCCTCTTGAATTTTAAAATGCGTTTAAGAGGCGGAATTAAGAATCTGAGCAGATTTTAATTCGCGCTGAAGGGAGGCAAAATTCAAATTTTTATCAAGGCCTAGAAAGCTTTCATAAAATGTCAAAAAAAGATTATAAAGCATTGTTTTTGTTTCTGATTCCGTGAGACCGGCCGTGCGCATGAGTTCATATCTTTTAATAAGATATCCGCTGACAAAGCTGTTAATCATATAAGGTTCCCCTGTATTTTTAATATTCATAAAGGATATGCCCTTTGAATATTTGTCCTTTGCCGAATAAATTTCGGAAACATCCCATCCGGAAAAAGTTTTTTTCTCATCATAATTTTTTTTGGCTAATTCAATGCCTTTTTGGAAAAAAATATCGGCTGGTACGGCCAGGTTTTCGCTGTCAAAACCTAAAAGTTTCAGGTAACAGAAAGAGATTAAATCCTGGAAATGGGTTTTTTCATATCCGGGAGTAAGATGGAGGTATTCATGAATAAGCGTAAGGGTTATATTTACCGGAGAGTGTTTTTTATTCAGGTTAACCCGGATCATTTTTTTGTGCGTTTCTCCGGCAATAAGATATTTCCTGTAGAGATAATTGATCCAGGGAACACAGATCATCAGTGTTCCTCCAATGAAAAACAATGTTCCTCCCGTGGACAGAGCAAAAAATCCAAGAGAGGAAATGAACAGGCGGAGCAGAGGGCGCAGAGGAATGGTTTTGGTATTCAGTGCATGTGAACGAAGCTGTGAAAAAGTGATGAACTCAGGTTGTGCATTCGCATCAAGAAAAGGAAATGTTTTGGCAACGTCATAGAAAAGAAGGGTCAGAAAATCCGGATCAATGAGTCGTTTTCTGTTTTTTGCAGAGTCAAGAATATAGTCATGAAGCCATTGTTTTCGCTGGCTTTCCTGTTCGTCTTGAAAAAGTTTAAGGTCAGGAATGATTTTTTCATCATAAGAGCCTTCAAAAGAGGACAGGAATTCGCTGAATAGTTCGGGATTATGAGAGAAACTCTGTGGAGCAAGGCAATACCCTTTCCCCTCAGTTAAATAAAGAGACAAAAAACAATACACCAGAATTAAATGAATCATTTTTCCAATCAGAATTTTCATAATAGTATGAAATACCACATTATGAAGAGGGATACAAGTCTCGGAGGATTTTTTATTTTATAATCCCCATTGACCCTTGGAAATAATTTGATAGTTTCTATTAAAGAAACGAGAGTTGATAAATGAATACTATGGACTTATGGTTTGAATAATGATTACAGCCCAGAATTTATCTAAAAGTTATGGCCTTAGAACTCTGTTTGAAAAGATATCCTTTTCAATCAGTGATGGGGAGCGTGTGGGGCTTGTTGGAAGAAACGGGCAGGGGAAAACCACTCTCTTGAGAATCCTTATGGGGGAGGAAAACGCGGATGAAGGAATGGTTTCTATTCCGAAGAATTACCGCATAGGGCATCTTACCCAGCATCTGCATTTTTCTGAAACCTCTATTTTAAGTGAAGCCTGTAAATCATTATCCCCTGAAAGACAGCATGAGGAATGGACAGTGAAAAGAATCCTGGCCGGGCTTGGATTTTTCCAATCTGACTTTGACAGACCCCCTTCTGAATTCTCCGGAGGTTTTCAGGTTCGCTTAAATCTGGCTAAAGTACTGGTTTCTGATCCGGATATGCTTCTTCTGGATGAGCCGACCAATTTTCTGGATATTGTTTCCATCCGCTGGCTTATTGATTTTTTAAGGGCCTGGAAAGGGGAGCTCATTCTGGTCAGTCATGACAGGAATGTGATGGACAGCATTGTTACTCATGTTATGGGAATACACCGCCAGAAGATGAGGAAGATGGAAGGTAATACGCATGATTATTACGGGCAAATCCAGAGAGAAGAGGAGGTTTTTGAGAACAAACGGCTGAACGATGAAAAAGAACGAAAACAGATGCAGACTTTTATTTCGAAATTCCGCGCCAAGGCAAGGCAGGCGAATCTTGTTCAATCCAGAATAAAATGCCTTGAAAAACGAACCCGTTATGAGAAACTGGAGAATATTGCCAATCTTTCCTTTTCTTTTAATGCCGCGCCTTTTGAAGCCAAATATCCTCTTGAAACAGATGATTTGTGTTTCAGCTATTCTCCTCAGACCCCTTTTTTAATCGATCATCTGAATCTCACCCTTGAAACCGGGGACAGGCTCTGCATTATTGGTAAAAATGGCCGTGGAAAAAGTACTCTCGTAAAATTGCTGTCCGGGCAATTACAGGGTTTGGAGGGAAAAATCAGGATGCATTCCCTGGTTCGGATTGCTTATTATGCTCAGGCCCATACCGCCGCGTTAAGTCCTGAAAATACTATTGAAGATGAAATTGCATTGGCAGGCATAGGTCGGGAAAGAAAATCCATAAGGGATGTGTGCGGGGCCATGATGTTTTCCGGGGACGAAGCCCTGAAAAAAATCAAAGTCCTTTCAGGAGGAGAAAAATGCCGTGTTCTTCTGGGCAAGCTTCTGATGCAGCCGGCCAACCTTTTAATCCTGGACGAGCCGACGCATCACCTGGATATGGAATCCACAGAAGCCCTGATGGAGGCGATTAATGATTTTGACGGAACAGTCATCATGGTGACGCATAATGAATATCTTCTGGACTCCGTCGCAACAAAGCTGGTTGTTTTTCAGGGGGACAGACAGCTGGTCTTTCCGGGGACTTATTCGGAGTTTCTGGATCAGGTCGGATGGGAGGAGGAAAGGCAGGAGGTTTCGGCCTCCTTTTCAGAAACAAATTCCCCTGCGGCTTTACCACGGGATCAGATCAAGCGTCTGAAAGCGGAGTTTGTACAGCGCAGATCAAAGGTCTTAACGCCTTTGAAAAGAGACATTGAGCAGGCGGAAAAGGAAATTGAACGTCTGGAAAATGAACAGGCACAAGGCACTCAGGCGATGGTGGAGGCTTCGGAAAAACAGGACGCCCTCTCCATTGTTTCTCTTTCAAAGGCATTCAACTCCAATAAGCATTTTATAGAGGAATGGTACGTCCGATTGGAAGAGGCAACAGACAGGTATGAAATTGAAAGTCATAAATTTGAGCAGGAAGCAAAGCTTTACGAATAAATAAAAGAGTGATATCCTTTCTCTTTAAAAAATCAAGAAAGAATTAATTATGAAAATGCTGATTACGGGCGGAGCCGGGTTTATCGGGTCACATCTTGCCGAGGAACTCCTCAATAGAGGACATGAAGTTTATGTAATAGATGATCTTTCGACAGGGAGTATTCACAATATCTCTCATCTGAAATTCAATAATAAATTTCACTATATTATTGATACAATTTTCAAGGATTCCCTTTTGGCGGAACTTGTTGATGAATGTGATATTATTTTTCATCTGGCGGCCATGGTCGGAGTGAATCTGATCGTTCGCAGCCCGGTACAGACTCTGGATATGAATATCAGCGGAACAAACCAGATCTTAAAAGCGGCCAATAAAAAGCATAAGTTAGTGATCCTGGCCTCTACTTCGGAAATTTATGGTAAAAGTGATAAGGTACCTTTCAGAGAAGACAGTGATATTGTTTTGGGTCCTACTACAAAAGGCCGCTGGAGTTACGCCTGTTCAAAGGCAGTAGATGAATTTCTGGCTCTGGCTTACCATAAGGAAATGGGGCTGCCAGTGATTATTGTTCGTTTTTTTAACACAGTTGGCCCAAGGCAGACAGGACGTTACGGAATGGTTGTTCCCCGGTTTATCCGACAGGCTTTAAAAGGTGAGCCTTTAACTGTATATGGAACAGGAAAACAAAGCCGCTGTTTTACCTATGTGGGGGATGTTGTCAAGGCGGTCTGTGATCTGGCAAAAACGCAGAAGGCTGTGGGGCAGATTTTTAATATTGGAAACAATGAGGAATTGACCATTTTACAGCTGGCCAAAAAGGTAATAAAAATTACAAAAAGCCGGTCTGAGATACAATTCCTTTCTTATGATAAAGCTTATGAGGATGGTTTTGAGGATATGCATAGACGGGTTCCGGATATTTCTAAGGCCTATGCGTATATTAAGTATAAACCACAAGTATCGCTTGAGGAAACACTTGCATTTATTGTAGAGTACTTTAAATCAAGGGATGGGTTCGAATAATTCAATCTTTCTTAGTCGTAGATTATTTCTTTGTAATAAGTTATAATAACGTTTAAGAAATAAAGTGGGTTTTATCAAAAAGAATCTGGATTTTTTCTTAATCAACTGATACACTAATTCGTTACAATATATGCAATTTTACATTCTTAACTTAATAGGGTTTTAAGAGTTAGCATTTATGAAATTTTTAAACTATAAATTTTTATTACTTGCCCTGCTGCCTTTAATTTTTATTACAAATTGGGCCGGTTTCACTCAGATCACCAAAGAGTTTCAGCGCAATCTTCTGGTTTATTTTGATTTTAATCAAACTCAGGGATCAATTCTTGAAGATCACTCAGATAAGGGAAATAATGGCGATATTTCAAATGCCTCCCAGTTTTGGAATGATGGGGGCGTTCAAAAAGGCTGCGCCTCTTTCAATGAGGGAGTTAAGGTTATTCTGAATTCCAATCGGAGGCTTTCCAAAGGCGATGAATTGACACTCATGATGTGGGTAAAGCCGGAACATCTCAAGGGAAAGGTAAAGTTTCTATCAACACGTTCCTATGAGGCTGAATTTAATTATTATATGCTGGGGATGGATAATGGAATGCCCTATGCCGCCCTTGGTGATGGCACAAATTTTGCCGCAACTCCTAAAAATAAAGTCTTAATTCCAGGCCAGTGGAATCATTTGGCCATGACTGTATCCGGAAACCAGAAGTTGAAATTATATGTCGATGGGGTACTGACAGAGACTGTTCCCACGGATTCTCCCGGGTTCAATACCTTGAATTCAAATATCTCATTGGGATCAGATTTTCAGGGTTCTGAGGCCTTTTATATTGGTCAGATAGACGAATTTATTATTTTAAATAAAGCGTTAGATCATATCGCCATAAAAAACGAAGTAAAGCGGTTTGATGCTTTGAAATTCAGAATGGTTACTCCTGAAATGATTATGAAGGACCCTGTCTCCTTTCTTTCTCTGGATCTGCCAATGAATGAAGGGCGCGGAAAGACTGTTAAAAATAAAAGAAATGCGTCTTATTCAGGTCTTTTATCCTCAGATATGGAGTCTCAATGGCAGGAAGAATTCATCAACTATAGTCTTTTCTTTAAAAAGAAGCAAGACCGGGTGATTGTTGAATCTCATTCGGCTGTGGAGTCACAGAATTCATTTTCTGTTTTGTGCTGGATAAAGCCTCAGCGTTCAGAAGATGAAATGGTAATCATTTCCAAGTTATTAAAAAGTCAAAAAATTAAAGGGTTTTCACTGCGTGTAAAAAAAGGCGCCTTGATCGGAGAGATTGCCAATGATTTAAAAAACAGTGTAATCACTAAAAAAGATATTATCATAGCGGATACCTGGCAGCAGGCAGGTCTAATACTGGACAGGGCAGGGAAAAAATTAAAATTGGTGTATAATGGGGCAGTGGTTGAAAGCAAGGATGTGGATTTCAGTCCTTTGACAGGAAATGCCCCTTTTATTATTGGAGGCGGGGAAGGTTTTCCAGCCGGTTACCGGGGTTATATTTCTTCTCTTGTTTTTTATCAGATTTCTGTTCCTGATGCGCTGTGTAAAAAGGATTTCGGCAATGTTCGCGCTGAGCTTCAGAAGGCGGAGAAGGAGAGAAAGGAAAAAGCCGTTGTCCGGGAGGAGCTTAAGAAAAATTTTTCAGAATTAAATATTCTCAATGAGCTCCTTGAAGAAAAAGATACGGTTGAAGATGTGCTGGGCAGTGAAATAAAGACTCTTGAGCGTTTAAAAAAACTGATTCTTGTAAAAGTTGAAAAAGCCCAAAAACGTAAACAGAGTGAATTGCGGAAATTCGGAGAATTGACAGAGAAAATCAAAAAATCTCAGACCCAGTTAAATGATTATCTGAAACGGCTGGGGCAGGCTCCTTTTTCGGTCCGGATGCCTGAACTTAATCCTGCTTCCGCGGATATTAAAGATATTCTGAAGAGTATCAGAGAGTTGAAAAGAAGCGAAGTGGAGATAGGGCTTTTAATCAAACAGAAAGCACAGGAATTGGAATTAAAGGAATCCCTGCAGGCAAAAAAGAAAGCCAGGCAAAAGGAAAGGGGAGAATCTTTAGTGAAAAAGATTAATTTGCTGCATCCGGTTCTGGGCTTACCTTCTTTTTCTGTTGATGTTAAAAAAATGGAGTCTGATACGGACCAATACCTTCAGGAATTAGAGAAGATACTGACAGATGCGGAAAGAAAAACCAGCGATAAAAAAGCATCCATCATGGATCAGGTTCAAAAAGAGAGAGAATCTTTAATACTTTTATATTCCAGGATGAAAGAGCTGGGCCTGGCGCTCAAGGAAAAAGTGCCTGAGGAAGTGGATTTGAAATCTTCAATACTGAGGAACAATGTATTTCAGCTTACTCAAATGCTGGATAATCTCAAGAAAAAGAATGAGGAATGGAAAGAATGGACTAAGCGCATGGAGGCTGGCGAGGCTCAAAAAATAATTCTGATAAGAAAATCAGTATCAGAAGAATTAAAAGCCGTTCAGAAATTAAAATTAGAAGTAGAGAGCCTTTGTTCAAAGCTTGGGCAGCCGCAGTTTCCGGACAATCCATTATTGAAAAAAGACATCAATTCAATAAGAAAACTTAATGAAATTACAGAATATGAAGTGTTGTTAGCTGAATATAAAAAGCAGCAGGAAGAATTTCAGTCTCGTTTGCTGAAAATAAATGAAGAACACACGAAAAAACTCTTATCCAATGAAACAGAACAGCTGAAAAATGAATTTAAAAAATTGAAAAATAAGCTTTTGCTGGTTAATTCCGAGCTAAATATCAAAGAAAAATATGAGTTGATTCCAGTTCCCGAAACGGGGGACAAGGCTTCTGAAATGCAATCGGAAGATTATCCTTTTGATCAGGTTCTTTTAAAAAATGTAAAAAGTACTTCAGGTAAAACGACTTTGATTTTTAATAATTTTCTTGAAAATTCGTATGTGGCTGGAAAATTCAAAAAAGCACTTGCTTTCAATGGTATGGATACTTATGTCCAGATGGATTTAAATGGTTTTTTGGGAAAGGATTATTCTTTTTCAGTGTCTTTATGGTTTTTTATCAACCGGATCTGGTCTGAACGGGCTCTTCTGGATCTGTCTTCAGAATCAGAGGGAAGAATTCAAATAGTGATCCGGGATTCCGACCTTTTCGTTCTGGCAGGGAAGAAACGGGACGATTTGAAAAAAATAAATAATCCTTTTAAAGCCTCTGCCAAAGAGTGGCACCATATGGCAATTACCTATGACCAGTCGAAAAGAAGGTTATCTTTTTATCTGAATGGCAAGGCTTCAGGCGGGCTTGAAAATTTTAGTTTTTCTCTGAAATCCCGGGGTTTAATCCTGGGCTGTATTGAGGGAATAAAATCCTTCTTCTCAGGAAGTCTCGATGAATTCCGGATTTTTTCCAGAGCCTTAAATGAAAGTGAAATAAAAGTTTTTTTGAAATCTCCTGAAGAGGGTCTGACAGCTTCAGCGCAGATTCAGGATCCCGGTAAGTTATCGGCTTATTTATCAGCGCTTAAAAAACAGGTGGCGCAAATGAATAAAGCACTTTCTGAACGCGAGGTTTTACTGGAAAATAAAAGGAAGAAAGAGGAAGAAGCCAGAAAGAACACATTAGTCAGAATTGATAAGATTCTTGCGGAACTGAATGAATGTCTGCGTTATCTGGGTTTCCCGGAATACCCTTTGCAAAAGCCTAAGAAAGGTCAGGAGGATGTTTTACTCCAAAAATTTGAAGCAGAGCTGGGTGAAAGGAAGATTCAGGTTAATCAGGCCAGAGAGGAACAACTCAAAAAAACGGAACAGAATAAAAAAATATGGGAGGCATTAAAAGAAGAAACAGATTTATTTATGAGGCGATTAAAAAAGCCTGTTCCAAATCTTACTTTTACTCCTGAAAAGGCTCTGCAGGACATCGATTCTTTTAACAAGCAGATTGAATATTTAAAAAAGGAATACCATACACTCAGCGAGACAGAACGTAAAAAATTTGAACTTCAGTATGCAAAAGCCAAGGAAGATAATGTATCCGAGGTCAATACGCTGACATCCCGGGTTCATGAAATGCAAAAGGAAATTCAGCAATTATCCGCGAACTTGAATCAGCCTTATAAACCCCTGGATCCTTTTCCGTGGCTTGAGCCCTTATATCAGAATCTATGGGCTTATTATTCTTTTAACCGGAACGGATCTTATCTTTTTCCTGATAATTTTAAAGGAGAAATATTGGAGTTTAATAGTTTATCAGGTCCAGTATTCAAAGAGGGTCGTTTTGGTCAGGGAATTTTCTTTGACGGGATCCGGGATTTTGCCTTTGTTTCTTTAAAAGGAATTGAGGAAAGTCAAAAAACAGTTGTTTTCTGGTTTAAACCGGAAGTCAATTTTCAAAAAGCTGTTTTGGCCGGACTGTTCGATAACCAGAGGAAGGATTCTTCTGTTTCTTTATATATTGATAAATCGGGCCTTTGTTTTGAGTTCATCGTTTCCGGGAATAAGGTGACTTTTGACACGGGTGTTTCAGTCAATATCGGTGAATGGCAGCATATTGCCTTCAGCTTAAATGGTAAAAAGAAAGTGGTTACCCTTTATTATAATGGAAAGAAATCTTTTACAAAATTGGTTTCCGATTTGCCCGCGGTGCATTCTTCCCTGTTTTTAGGAACACTGAATGAAAAAAATTATTTTAAGGGCATGATGGATGATCTTAAAATTTTTAATAAGGGGGGACAGGATGAACTCCTTGCCTCGGGGATCAAAGATTTGACCTATGCGAATATGGAAAGCCGTAAGAATTACCTTCAGGATCTGATCCAGAAACAGAATATGCTTCTGGATCAGAAACGAGCGGAGAAGACAGTTCTGGAAAAACAGCAAAAATTGAAGGAAGAGGAGCAAAAAGGCATTTTTCTGGAGAATTTGAGAAAATTGAATGAATTCCATCGCCTGCTTAAAGAACCGGAAGAAACCGGAAATGATTTTGAAAAAATAACGGGTGATAAAAATTCGATTCTTCAGACGAGATTAAAGCGAATTGAAGAACGTTATGCCCAGTATTTGAAAGAAGAAGAAAATAAAAGGCTGGAGATTTTAAAAACCATTGATTCTGAACGCAAAAGACTCACGGGTTTGTATCAGAATTTGAATCAGACCGGAGAGTTATATCTTAATGTTCAGAAAGGTAAAGAAAATGAAGTGCTGAAGGTCATGCGGGCTAAAATTGCAGAGAAAGAACTGGAATATGGCAATAAGCTCAAAGACCTGGAACAGCGGAGAACCTATCTGAATAATGAGTTAAAAACAATATATTCTGAAATACAGGCTTTAGCTTCCAAAATGAATACCCCGCCTCCAGCTGTTCCGGAGCTTGTAAAGGGCCAGGAAGAAAGAATAATGGCAGATCAAAGAAATGTTCTTAATGCCTGGCGTGAAAAATTTTCTCAATGGGAGGAAATGAAAAGAAAAGAGTTTGCGGATTTATCCGGCCGGATTGAAAAACTATGGGAAAAAATCGAGACAATGCTAGGTGAGTTGAATCAGCACCTCGCTAAACCCGCTTATCAGGCTGAAAATGCATCAAAAGTATTGAATGAACTTGAATCTCTTTTTCAGAAAAAGCAGAAGGAACTGACCTCTTACAGGGAAAAGGCGAAAATGAGATATGACGAGAATAAAAAACAGCTTGAGGCTCTGTTGTCGGAACTGAAAAATGTAACGGATGGACTTAAAGAACCTTTGAATTTTATTCCGGATTATCAGGAAAAAAATATTCAGATCAGTGTGGATCAATGCAGCCAGTTGCTTGCCAGGAAAAAAGAAGAACTTGCTATGTTTCTTGAATCACAGCATCAGCAAATGAGAAAAGAGGTCCGGGAATTAACTTATCAGATTTCTTCTGCTGTCGCTGATCTTAATGAATTCAATAAATCCCTGAAAATTAAGAAAGAATACACAGTGCCCATGATTTTGGATAATTCTCCTGCCTCTCCTTTTGCTTTTTTTCCTTTTAATAAAGCTTTTAAGAATTCAACCTGGGACAGCTCATTACAGATCTGCATGCGTTTATCTGACATTGAAATTATCCCTGTAACTGAAAAAGATTTCAGTTCGGCTTTAACTTTTAACGGAATGTCCTCTTATGCCGGTCTTTTATTTCCAAAAAACCGTATCTCACAGAATCCTCTCACGATCATGTTTCATATGAAAATTAATCATTTTTCAGATAAAAGCCTCATTCTTTCTTTGAAAGGAGAATCTGAAACATCCTTTGAACTTCGTCAGGAAAAAAACAAAATCAAGATATGTCAGACTGAGAAAATGGCCGAATTGGTGTTCGCTGAAGAGGTGCTGTCCCAAGCTCATAAATGGTTTCAAATGATTCTCATGACGGACTGGGTTAATGGAAAAGTAAACCTGTTTCTGGATGGACGTCCGTTTTTATCCTTGAATTTATTTAAGCCGATGAAATTCAGGGGGGAAATGCACTTGGGTTCAGCCGATACAAAAAAAGCGTTTTTTTCAGGTAGTATTGCTGAATTGAGAATGTATGATTTTTTATTTAAACCCGATGATTTTTCCGTTTATATGAAATCCTGGGAACCCGTTTATAATGAAGATGCTAAACAGTTGCTGATGCAGTATTTTTCGGTCCTGTCTGGTGAATTGAAGGATAAAGAAATTCAAGTGGAGAAAAATAAGCAGGCTGAAATCATGAAGCGACAGTCTGTTCTGAAAGAAATCGACAATCTTAAATCCCAGCTTGCCTTATATACCCGGCAGACAAAGATACATTATTCAGTTGTTATTGGTGAAGAGGAGTCCGCCCTTATAAAGTTAAGAGAAAAAGTAAATCAGGCAAAAATTGTGTATGACCGGAAAAGAGCTGCCGAAGAAGAAGCTTTGAAAAAATTAAAGGATGATATTTCAAAGGTTAAAAACAGTCTGGGCATTTTATCCGCACAGACGGGGAAGTCACTGGCTTTGCCGGAAATGAAGGCGGGAAATGAGCGACAGTATCTGAAGGAATTGAATCTTCAGCAAAGCGCATTAACCAATGCAAAGCTTGAAATGGAATTTCAGATCAAACAATTAAGAGAAAAATTAAAACAGAATTATCTGCAGATGGGGGATCCTGCCTTGAGAGTCAGGGAAATCGGACAACAGGAGACAATGGAACATTATATTCAATCCATGAAATCAGAAATTGATAAAACTTCAAACAGAATAAAAAAGAAAAAACAGACAGAAATGATCTTAACCTGGGAGAATAAATATAAGATTTTATCCGGGATTTTAAAAGAACAGGAAAAAGAGATTCCTGTTTTGACTGTTCCTCAGATGGAAAAGGTTGAGGCGGCCTTATCTGAAATGGACGAGAAAATACGCGAAGCCCGTGAAACATTGAAGGCTTATGAAAACAAAAAAGAGCTTGAAAACAGGAATCTTCGGAATGAATTTGATGCGGTCTGGGGGCAGCTGAATTCCATCCTTAAGGAGTTGAATCAGGAGAATACGGTCAATATTGCTTTTGACAATAATCAGCCTAAAGAATCACTGGCCGCCTTGAAAAGTATTGCTGAACAAAAGAAACTGGCTTTACAGGAACAGAGAAAAACAGAAGAAGAAAGACTCAAGGCCCTGAAAGAAACAGCAGAAGGATTGCCGCTGCTTATTGATGAAGAAAAAAAACGTATCCGTCAATATGTCAAAGATTTAAACCTTTCCAGTTATAAAATGCCTACGGTACTATCTTCAGAGAAAAAAATTAAAGGGCTGGGGCAATATTTTAAGTTTGATCAGTTGAAGGAGGGTAAGCTTAACGATGAAACAGGTAACAGCAGTAATTCTTTCATTCCCAATTATTCAGATGAGTGCAAAGTTGTTGGGAAATATGGCTTTGCTTCACAGCTGAACGGGCTGGATCAATTTATTCATTTATCCCTTTCGGAAGAAATTCTCAAGAGTTCTTCATTGACAATCTGTTTTTGGGTAAATGCGCTCAGAACCTATGGGAAAAGAGATTTATTCACTTCCTATAATGAAATCAATAAAAAGGGATGTATACTCTTTATAGAAGACGGATTTTTAAAATTTCAGGCAAAAGTCGGACAGGAAACCATTGAAATCAAAAATCCTTCGGAATTTTTGAAAAAAACATGGATTCATATTGCCCTTCGCTGCGAAGAGAAAGGACTTTTTGAATTATTCATGAATGGAGAAAAAGTCGGAGCGATTAATCTGAAACAACCATTCAGACAATTTGTTTCCGGCAATATTATCTTAGGAAGTGATTTTAATCAATCTCTGGATTTATTTGCCGGCATTTATGATGAGCTGAAAATTTATACAGTGGCATTGGAGCAGACTCAGATCAAAAAAACAATGCAGGAGGAGGTTCTGACCTCAGAAGTGGATGATGTCGAGCTTTTGAAAGAGGAATATGCGGTCTTGCAGGAGGAATCCGGAAAATTGAATGAACAGCTTGCAGGTTTGATGCAGCGTATGGAGGATGAACGACTTAAAAAGATAGATCAGATTCAGCAGCTGAAGGATGAAATTTTAGATTTAAATAAAAAAATGGGATATGGAAGTTTCAGTTATTCTTTTCAAAGCGGAAAGGAATCCACGGCCTTGATGGAACTGACCAAACTCCGGGAGGAAAAATTAAAAGAATATCAGGAATATGAAAAACAACAAGGACTCCGGTTAACGAAAATGAAGGATGAAGCCTTAAATCTTGAGAAGCAGATCCAGGAATTCCAGATTAAAATGGGGGTGGAACATTTATTCAGAATGGACTTAAAGGCAGGTGCTGAGGAAGAAATTCTGGATAAAGGCAGAACTTTTTTAAAACAGGTAAAATCGGATTATGAGCTATATCTGAAAAATCAGACAGAAGCGGATCGACTGGAAAAACGTAAATTTATTAATGATTTGCTTGCTGAAATCAATAGTAAATTGCAAAAATTAAATGAGCCTGTCATGGAATTGCCTCTGATTCAGGATGGAGAGGAGCCGGAGGTGCTTTCCCAGTTGAAGCAGAAGGAAAATGAGGTTAACGTTCTGATACGGAAGATGCATGACAAAGAGAAACAGGCCAAGGAGAAAATTGAAAAAGGGGTCCTGTTAAAAAATTATCGTCTTTTGGCCCGCGAGACGGAGAGTATTCTGAAAGCTTTAAGCCTCGAGGATGAGGGCCCTGTCGAGAAACGGGATGACCCCACTGCTAAAATTTATCTTGATTTTGATGATGGAAAAGGGAATTTAGCGAAAGACCGGTCTCAATACGGAAATATGGGTAATTTTTTAGATTTTAACTATGAATGGTCTGAAAGCGGCGTTTATAATAAAAGCGTTGTCTTTAATGGAACGGCAAAAGGAATGGTGATTCATGAAACTCCTTCCCTGAATGAAATTGAGAATTTTTCAATTTTGTTTTGGGTGAATCCTTCTCGATTGAATGATATGCGCTCCATCTTGTCTCTGGGAGAAGTCAATTCATCAAAATTTGAGGTACAGACACAGGAGGATAAAGTCATCTTATCCTTTGGAAAAGATTTTCTTATAGACACAGGGATAACGCTGGAAAACAATCTGTGGCAGCATATCGCTTTTGTATTTGATAAGGATAAGAAAATGATAACCTTTTACATGGATGGATCTCTTGTAAATCAAATTGAATATCCTGAAGATTTCTCAGGATCTTCTGTGTTTTTAAACACGCCTTTATATCTGGCTTCCGCAGGGGACCGGCAGGGGTATGCAGGAATGATGGATGATTTCAAGCTATTTTCGAAACTTCTCAGTCAGGATGAGGTTGTTGAAAATCAAAAACAGGGGATTCCCAAGGTGGAATCGGATATGGAAATATTGACTGTTTCAGATATTAAGGCCAGGGTTGCCAAGCTTGAGGAAAAATTAGCGGATTTGCGATTAAAGAAAATTCAGGCTGATCAGAGAGAAAAAGCCAAAAAAGCAAGGCAACAGCAGGAAAATAAGATTTTAAAAATTGCAGAGCGCACGAAAAATGAAAAGATTTATGCTGAAATATGCCAGGATATCAATAGAATGCTGAAAATCAGGGGAGAGCCGACTCAGACATTTCCTGAGCTTCCGGATGAAAATCCTAAAGAGATAATCAGTAAGCTGGATATTCAACGATTGCAGATCCTGAAAAATTTGAACGGGGAAGGAGAACCTCTGTCCATGTCTGTATCTTCAGAGGATGGACAGCAGGGAGATGTGTTTTGCAGGATCGATTTTGAAGAATTTAACGGCCGTTCCCTCAAGGATAAATGTCCCGCAAATCAGGATGTGGAATACGGTGCCTCTGTTAAAGAATGGATCTTAAAAGATGGAGTGGCCGGAAATGCATTGAAATTCAGCGAACAGGCGTATATTAAAATTAAAAATAATTATAAGGCCGCCTATCAGTCTAAAACATCTTATCAGTTATGGATTTATCCTGATCCTTCCACCCTGGTTTATTCCCCTCTGCTTATCAGAGGCGGATTTAAGGTTGAAATCCGCGATTCCAGGCTGCGAGCAGTGATTGGGGAAGAGTTGCTGACTTATGAGGCATTAGGCCAATTACAGGCCAACCAGTGGCAGCTTATTCAGATTCTTGTGGATGAATTTTCTTCAAAAGTTGAAATGAATATTTCAAACAGGGTAACGCAGCTTAAAACATATCAGTCTAAAATTATTAATCCTCAGGATACCCTTTATATTGGAGGCGGCCCGGATGAAGCCCGTTTTTTTAAAGGATATATGGATGAAATAACCGTCTTTCACCGTCTTCTGAATAAGAAAGATCTGGAATTACCTGTAATTTATAATTGTAAACTTCAGGGACAGTTTGTAGGTGCTGATTATAAATATGCCCTGGTCAACTTGCAGGCACAAAATGCAGACTGGATGAAGATCTATCAGGCGGAAAAAGGTCAGGACTGCCGCTGGGAGCCTTATCATTCCAATTCGTTAACACAGCTGTTCAACCCCGGAAATTCGGCTTCTTTTTTGACTTTGATTGCAGAACTTAAAAACAAGCATTCGGATAATATCAAGAAAATCACTGTGGATCTTCCCCTTCCGGAAGAAAGAAATGTAAAATTTATCCTTCCACCGGATAAATCCGAGGTTACTTCCAGGTGAAACAATGAATGATCGAATAGTTCGCTGGATTAATATTTTATTAATGGTGCTCATTGCCGGAGCGCTTTATGAAACCGTTTTCAATCTTTTGGCGAGATCGGCTTTGATACAAAGCGATTTCAGCAAAGCCGAACGTTATTTATCCATGATACAAAACAAGGAACTTTTAGGTTTTGTCTATTATAAACAGGATCGTTTTGAAGAGGCATACAATTTCTATAGACAGGAAAACAACTGGCGGGGAATAGGGTGGGCTTTTTATGGGTTGGGAAAATATGAAGAAGCTCAGGATTGTTTCAAAAAAGTGAATGACAATGTCGGGATTGCCCAGGTGAAACTGGTGCAGGGATATTTAAAAGAAGCCAGAAAGATTTTCAATGAAACTTCTGAATATTCGGGAATTGGCCTGACGGATCTGGCAGAAAAACGTTATTCCCAGGCTCAAAAAGCATTTATTAGAGCAAAGGATTCCCTGGGGCTTGGCTTAACTTATTATGTGAAAGGGGATTTTCCTGCCGTACGTTCTGTTTTTTTAAATCCCAAAAACCGACTGGAACAGGCGATGCTTTTTCTTACGGAAAAAGATTTTTACAATACCGAAAATATGCTGAAGAAAGTTGGCGATGCCCATTTACTTGGCACTTTTTATCAGGCTGCGGGACTGCTGGATAAGGCAACTGAGTTTTATTCAATGAATAATAACAATCCCCTGAAAACTATTTTTTTATTTTTATGTAAAGGACAATATGGAAAGGCGTATGAGCTTTTACAGAAAAATGAAGATTCCGGTTCCTTTGCCCTGCTTTATAAAAGTTTGGGGGATTATGAAAAAGCGTTTGATACTTATAAAAAAGTAAACGCCTTGGATGATCTGGTGTCCTTGAGTATAGAAACCGGAAATTATCAGCAGGCCTTAAAAATTATCCGGCAGCAGATTCAGGAAAATCCCGCTCAAACAGACTGGGTAAAACGGCTGATGATTGTATTATTTCGTATGCAGGAACACAAAGAACTTGAAACAGTCATGAACCGTTATACAGGGGAGCCTGAATTAAAAATCATCATCGGGTTGTTACGGTTTAATTTGAATGAGATGAAAGGGAAAACGGATGATTTAAATGAACAGCTGCAGAGTCTCATAAATGAAGCCGGGAGTGGGTTTCTTGGGGATGATCTCTACAATGCAGCAGCAATGCGGAATTTATCCTGCAAAAATTCACAAAGTGTAACCGTTGAGACGATCAAAGGGGATAATTCTAAAACTTCCCTGGTTTGGATATTCTCTCTTTTATTTCTTGCAGGCGGAGGTGTTTTTCTGATCCGCTGGCTTACAGGAAAAAAGACTGAAAAGGCCCCTGAAATGGAGGATATACGGGTTGCTCACGGAGAAGTTCCCAGAGCTCATAAACAGATTTATTCAGCAAGGACAACCTTGAGCATGCAAACGGTATCTAAAATTCAGCCCAAGAGACAGGCTCAGACGGATGTGTCCCAGGGACAGACAACCGCTTCGTTTTCAGAGGTTAAAAAGAACAGGCTTGAAAAAAGCGGCGTTCAAATTTTACAAATGGCTCTGAAACGTCTGGGAATTGTATCTACCGCTTTTGAACTGATGGAACTTTCAGGAGAAAATTCAGAAACATTGACCGTTTACGGGATATATCTTGCGGCAAGAGCAAAAGGAGCCCAGGTTCAGGGGATAAAAGTGGATTTGGCCTATCTGAAAGAGTCTTCCAGCGGCATCCATATTGTATTTTTTCATGATGAATCCTTTGCTCTTCTTAACAGTTTCAAGGAAGATGCTGTTGATTTAAGCACCGGGGTAGATGAATCGATTCAGATGAACACGGAAGATTTTAAGAAAAAATGGAATGGTTATGTTATTTCCTTATCAAAGTTTTGAGGCGTTAATTGAAAAATTATAAAAAAACATTATTTTTACTTGTTTTACTGATCATCATCCTTGCCGGACGCTGGATAGGCATCAGCCTATTTAAAATTTCTCTGGGTTTGGATTCTGTTTATTTAAAGATTATTGACATTGTTTCTACAGTGAAAAGAGATCCCGTATTTATGGCATTTCATCCAGTGATGGAATGGCCGGCGGATCTGACCGGAATACCTCTTTCCCCTGAAAAGAGAAAAGGCGAATTCTTTTTTGATATTATTTCCGGTGAGCTGAAATTAACGGAAACGGATCATAGGGTTTATCCGGAGGTGGATTCTTCTTGTCCTAATCCTCTGTCTTTCATAAGGATATATCAGTCGGAAAACTGTGCAAAGCCTACTCCTTTGGGATATGGCTGGAGTCCCCAGTGGAATGTGGAATTGCTTTTAATCAATGATATCTATGTGTTTAAAAATTCCAATGGAGATGTCACAACGTTTAAGTATAATCCCCAGAAAAATAAATATTTTGTTTTAAAAAAATCAGATGAAGATTTTAATCTGTCTTTTAATTCGGAAAAAAACACCTTTGCCATTACATCTGCTTTAGGGCTTTGTTATGAGTTCATCAACAGCGATAAGGAAATGAATTTTTTGCTGAAAAGAATTCTGTATTCTAATGGGGTAGCCTATAAAGTAAATTTAGACCCGCAATCCGGCTGGCTGGAGTCTATTGAGGAGGAAAATACGGGCAGAAAAACGGTTTATACCTATGATCCGGAAACAAAGCTTATAACTACAGTGCTTTTTCCTTCAGGGTATAAATTGATTTTAGGCTATGACGACTACAATAATCTTGTGAAGATTGAATCCGAGGCAGGAAATTATAAGAAGGTTTATGCCTATGAAGAAAAGTTTTTTAAGCATTTAATTACGGGTTCCGGAGAGAAAGAAACGGGGCTGAAATATTTTTGGGAGAATATGCGTCTTTCTGCCGTTGAAACACCGGAAAAATCAAGAATGCAGGTGGAAAGAGATTATCTTCTGGGATTGTGCAAAATTAAGACCATGATGGGGTCAGAATATTCTTTTTCAAATCATGGAGATCTGATTTTAACGATTACAGGTCCTCTGGGGTATAAAACGTCCATTGCCTTTGATGACAGCGGCCGCGTTGTAAAATATGTGGATTCACAGAATCAGGCCATTAAATATACCTGGAATAAGGCGGACAGGCTGATTGAAAAACAGACAAGACGGCGGGGGGTTGAAATTTTTGAATATAATGATCAGGGAGAAATAATCTGTTCAACTGATCCTCTTGAAAATGTGACCCTTTATGGCTATGAAGAGGGTTTACTTGTACGGAAGGAAATGCCTTCAGGAGATATTTTGAGAATGACCTATAAAGGACGCCTTCTTGAATCCCGGAACTGGGAGGGAGAAAAAAACAGTGAATTGAACATTTATAATGATTCGGGTTTGAAAACAGGTGTAAAAAAATCCGATGGAAATGAAATTCATTTTCTTTATAATGAGGACGGTTATGTGATTCAGAAGGAATTTCCCGGGAGATATTGCGAAAAATATAAATGGAGTGGCGGAAAACTGTTGGAAATTAAAAATCGTGATTCTGAAAAAATTGATCAGCGTTTTCAAAGTTTTGAATATAATGAATCGGGGCGACTGATTTCTGTTCGGGATAAAAAAGGAGATAAAACTTCCTATGAATATGATACGGCTGGAAATGTTATTTCAATTATCCAGCCTTCCGGTGCTTCTGAAAAATACAAGTGGAATCCGATGGGGCAAATGCAGGAGTATAATCATTCTGACGGTACTGAGATTCAGTTTGTTTATGACCTTCTTAACCGTCTTCAAAAGGTGGTCACAAACGGTGGGCTTAAGCTCTGGCAATTTGAATATAAAAAGGAATATGGAGTAGATATTTCTCCTTTCAGCTCTACATTTTCAGGGCTTACAGACCCGGACGGTTTAAAAACGGAAGTGAACTATGACCCGGGATATCTTATCAAAGAAATTGCCAGACCTTCGGGACAAAGGGATTCTTTTGAATATGATGTTGCCGGAAATCTTATTTCATGGATTCATAATAAAAACAGAAAGAATAACTTTTATTACGATAAAAACAATCGCCTGAATTATATTTATGATAATTCAGAAAAAAAAGTTTATATTGCCGAATATGACCGTGACGGCTATCTCATGGCCGTGACGGACCATAATTCAAATATTTTCCGGTTAAAGAGGGATTCTTCCGGTAATTATTCTGCTGTCAATCTGGGGTGGCTTGAACAGCTGGTTTCATGGAAATGGACAGAGGATAAATCTCTGTCTCAAATGATATTGAAAAGCGGACTCACTCTTGAAAATTATTATAATGATCAGGCTCAACAAAGTGGAATCATGAATCCTTTCACAGGATACCGGAAATTTGAATTTAATGCCCAGGACATGCTAAGTTCTGAAAAATTTTCCATGGGAAATCAGATTCAGTATTCCTATTATCCCAACAAACTTTTAAAATCAAAGGCCTATGAATACTCAGGAATCATCTATCAGTGGGTTTATGATCTTTCAGGCCGAGTAAAAAGTGCAAGTGGTGTTGCGCCTTATCAGATCACCTGGGCAGACCAGAAGAATGAAGTTTTAAAAATAAGCTTTGATAAAAAGAATATTCTCCTTATGTCCTATTCGGAATCAGGGAAACTGGTTAAGAAGACTTTCCCCGGCATGATCATTCAGCAGAATAAATACAATAACAAGGGTTTGCTGGAAAGTATTTCTGAAAATGGACTTGATCCGGTTCTTTATGAGTATGATCAATCTGGCCGTATTACTCAAATCAAATATCCCAATAAAGTTACAACCCGCTATGAATATGATTACAAAGACAGGATCATTGATTTGACAACAACCGGAGCGGAAGGAAAGCTTCTTTTTAAAAGAAGTTATACCTATGGAGACAATAACCGGGAGGAAAAAATTGAAACGGAAAGAGGAATTATCAAGAGAAATTATTCACCTCTTGGGCAGATTCTTTCTGAAGAGATTGATGACAGAGAGGGAACGAAAAAGACTTACGAATATCGTGAGGATCATCTGCTTGAACGCATTCAGGTAGTCACGGATAGGGAATCCTATGCGATTAAATATATTTATGATGAAAAATTAAGGCCTGTAAAACTTCTGACCAACAACAGGAAGCAATCTTTTTCAACTGAAAAATTCAGAATGAACCTGCAGGGTGTTATTTCAAAAGAGGCGGGTTTTCTTGAGGTGGACAGACAGGTGGTTCAAACCTCAGGAACGCAATTTCAGGTTGATAATGTCCTCCTGAAACCCGGGAAAAACAGCATTCCTGTGCATACGATTTCTTCCTCAGGGCGGGATAATAATTATTTTGTTGATATTTATTATGATCCTGAAGCCCGTGTCACATATCAGTATGATTTGAATGGAAATGTGGTTTTTAAAAGTGAAGAGGGTGTAAATACGGTCTATTCTTATAATGATGAAAATTTGCTGGAAAACTGCAGACTTCCCATCGGAAGTTTGTTTAAAAAGATAAAATACAGCTATTATGCCAATGGGTTGCTTTGTTTCAGGGAGTCGGAAATTGAAGGCGATTCGGGCAGCAAGCCTCAGAAGCTCCAGTTTCTTTTTGATGAAAATGAAAAAATTATCGGTAAGTTTGATGTAAATAATACCGGCTTTGAAAGTCTTTTTATGTATTCGCCTGAGGGAAATATTCTTATCCGCTTAGACAGAGGACAGAAGAAGTATTATTATCATCTTGATAATAAGGGTTCTGTTATCGGTGTGACCAATCATTTAGGTGAAATTTCCGGCTCCTATACCTATGATGCCCTGGGTCAGGTCTATATTATTCATGAAGATGCGAACAATCCCTTCCTTTATCTGGGACATTTGTATGACAGGGAAAGCGGCTTTTACCTTGAAAAGAACTATTCAGGGTTGCCTTATTTTCATTACAATAAAAGCAATCCTTCCCCTTTCTACTCGGCTTTTCTTCCTCCAGAGGATTACTTTAGATTGCTTTTTCCATTTCTTTATGAGGAAACAATAAAGACTCCTGTTCCAAATGATCTTTCTTCATCGGTCCCCATAAAAAAAGTAAAAAAAACAACGATAGATTATTCAAAACTTTTGGATTCCGAGTTTTGGTATACACGAAAATCCTGATGATAAAAAATATTTTTAATTCAAGATGTTCTGAAAAAAAACGGAAAAAGGCTGCCCTTAATATATAACTGTTTTATTTTGTTCTTTACAACAATTCCAGATATTCAATATCTTTAAAAATTATGCATTAAAATGAGTACAGAACTCAGCCAAAGCTGCACTTTCTGTAAATAATTGTAGATCATAAGGAGTTTTCATGGAAAATAATCATGTGAATATTGCAATGCTTGGAATCGGCACAGTGGGCTATGCAACGTATTCAAATCTTTATAAGAACCGTGAGTCCATTATTCAAAAAACGGGTATAGAAATCAATGTGACCCGGATTCTGGAGAAAGAACCTGCTCTTCATAAAAGCAGGGTTCGTCCGGAATGCCTGATTACCAACCGTATTGAAGATATCCTTCAGGATGACAGTATTTCCATTATTGTGGAATTAATGGGGGGTAAAACCCTTGCGAGAGATTTTGTGCTGCAGGCTTTGCAAAAAGGCAAGCACGTCATTACGGCCAATAAGGCTTTGATTGCGGAGTATGCCCATGAAATACATGCCGCAGTGATGAAGAGCTCCGCCTCCTTTTATTATGAGGCGGCCGTGGCCGGAGGGATTCCCATTATTTCAGCCCTTCAGCATTCTTTTGCAGGGAATTCCATCAGGAAAATACAGAGTATTGTTAACGGAACCTGCAATTATATACTGACGGAGATGTCTCAGAAAGCCATTGATTTTCCTAAAGCCCTGGAGGATGCCAAAAGCAAGGGGTATGCGGAAGCGGATCCGACCTTTGATATAGAAGGAATAGATGCCGCTCATAAGATTTCTATTTTATCCGCCTTAGCCTTTGGGAAAATTCCAGTTTTTAATAATATAAAAAATATCCAGGGTATTACCCAGGTCAGCATTCATGATATCCGCAATGCCAGAGAACTGGGATATGAAATCAAGCTTATTGCCTCTACAGAATTAACCCCTCAGGGACTGGATGTCCGGGTGGGGCCGTGCATGCTTGATGAACATCATCCCCTGGCTTCTGTTGAGGGCGTTTTTAACGCCGTCTTTGTGGAAGCTGACCCCGTGGGGTCAACCATGTTTTACGGACGCGGAGCCGGTGGAAATCCGACTTCTTCGGCGGTAATGGGAGATATTATCAGTTGTGCAACACAAAATGTACTGGGCGGATTAAAGCATCCGATTTTTAACGGAATACCCAATGAGAATAAACCCATGGCGGACTATGGGAATCCTTCCCGTTTTGCTATCCGGGTCTGGGCTGAGGATAAACCCGGCGTGCTCGCGAAGATTGCCGGAGTGCTTGGTAAATACAGCATCAGCATTGCAACGGTTATCCAGAAAAATATTGAGGGTTCCCCATGGGTCCCTGTTTTTATCACCACACATATGGCCGCTGAAAAAAACATGATTGAGGCTGCTTCCGAAATCAGCAGAATCAAGGCGGAGGCACATTTAAAAGAAGCTCCGTTTATTATGAGAATACTGGAATAATTCAAGTTAAGGAAATATCATCATGAGTTGGCAAGGCATTATTGAACAATACCGGAAATACCTTTCTGTAAGCAGTAAAACACCCGTGGTGACATTGCTGGAAGGCAATACCCCCTTGATTCCGGCAAAAAAGTTAAGCCGAGAACTTCAGGGGAATCTGGAAGTTTTTTTGAAATATGAGGGATTAAATCCAACCGGATCCTTTAAGGACCGCGGAATGACCATGGCCATTACCAAGGCTCTGGAGTCCGGTAAAACCCATGTTATGTGCGCTTCTACCGGAAATACCTCTGCTTCAGCTGCTGCTTATGCGGCACGCTGCGGTATGAAGTCTTTTGTTTTAATTCCCCATAATTCGATTGCTCTGGGTAAGCTTGCCCAGGCAGGGGTGCATGGAGCAAAAATTATGGCCATCAAGGGGAATTTTGATGATGCCCTGAAACTCGTGATAGAAATCACCCAGAAACATTCTGTGGAACTTGTTAATTCCATTAATCCCTACAGAATTGAAGGACAGAAATCCGGAGCCTACGAGATTTGCGATACTTTGAAAAAAGCTCCTGATTATCATGCGATTCCTGTTGGAAACGCCGGGAATATCACGGCTTACTGGGCAGGTTACCAGGATTATCACAAAGATGCAAAGATCACCACGCTTCCCAAAATGATCGGGTTTCAGGCCGCAGGGTCTGCCCCCATTGTCATGGGGCATCCCATCAAAGACCCCAAGACGCTTGCCACAGCCATTAAAATTGGGAATCCCGCTTCATGGAAACAGGCAGAACGGGCAGCCAGAGAATCCAGCGGACTGATTGAAGCGGTGACGGATGATGAAATCATCGAGGCTTATAAGATGCTGGCATCCCTTGAGGGAGTGTTTTGTGAGCCTGCATCAGCGGCTTCCGTTGCGGGCGTAATAAAAAAATGCCGCGAAGGTTATTTCCCCAAAGATGAAAAAAAGACAATTGTCTGTATTTTAACCGGGCATGGTCTTAAGGATCCGGAACGCGCTATCGAGGTGAGTTCAAAACCCACCATTATCGACGCGGATTATAAGGCAATTGTAGAACGGCTTGAATTGTGAAATCTCTTTTCATAGTCGCTGAAGGTATTGCTGATTTTCCATCCAGGCTCTTTGATGATAAGACTCCTCTGGAACTGGCGAGAACTCCCTGGCTGGATAAACTGGCCATGCAGGGAAGAACCGGATCCTGTAAGACAATTCCGAGTTTCAGTCACCCGGGGTCCGATACGGCGTTTATTTCCCTTTTGGGTAACAATCCTTCCAGAGTGGAAGGGGGACGTGGCTATTTTGAAGCCCGCGGACTGGGGCTCGAAATGTCCGATCAGGAAACCGTTTTCAGGGTGAATCTGATAACAGAAAAGGACGGTCAGGTTCTTTTTTTCGGCTGTCCCAGCATTTCGGATGATGAGGGTGTGTTGATCGCCAATTCTTTTAATGAGCATTTTTCAAATCTTCCTGTAAAATTTTATCCTCTTTCAGGTTACCGGCTCCTGATGGTCGTTAATAATGACTGGTTATTCGGCAGCAAAAAAAGAAATTTAAAAACCTATACCCCAAAAAGTGTCGGGAAATGTCTGACAAAAGACCTGTTTCCTATGGGTAACGGTTCTGAAAAACTGATTTCAATAATCCAGGAAGCGTTTACTTTTCTAAGCACCCATGAAATCAATCATGTAAAACTGGATCTGGGGGAAAACCCGGTTAATGCGATCTGGATTTGGGGAAATCAGATTCCTAAAAAAGTCAAAACATTTCAGGAGTTATACGGAATGAATGCTTTCTGTATTCCCGGCACGCATCTGATCAGAGGAATTGCCCTGAATACCGGGCTCGATGCGGCTCCGGTCATAGCCCCTCATTCCAAGCAGGCCCACGAAATTTTTCCTAAAAGGGTGGATGCGGCTATACGGGCTTTTGAAGTCTATGATGCGGTCATTATGCATGTGGAAACAATTGAGGAAATCGGACAGACAGCGGATTTGCAGCGCAAATGCCAGGTGATTGAAAGTTTTGATGAAAAAGTGGTCGGCAGGCTTCTGGATCATCTTCAGCATCAGGGAGATTTTCGTATTCTTGTGGCCACGAGCTATTCTTCAGCTTCTGACCGTTCAGTTCTTCAGAAGATGACAGTCCCCTGGGTGTTTTATGGCGCAGGCATAAGTGCCGATAAATCCAAAACCTTTAATGAAAAGGAGGCGCGAACTTCCTTTTTATCAACCTATGCCGGATATAAACTGCTCAAAAAGACCTTATTCAGGAAATAGCCCGCTGTTAAAATAATAATTTACAGATTTTTTAAAAGATATACCATAGTTCGTTTATTATTGAAGTTTGTTTTTTACGGGCATGAGCAGAGTAAAAATCGCAGTCGGAAATTATCCCTGAAAAAAAGGGGGCCCGCAGGTTGCTGCAATAATTTTTGTTCAGTCCAGCCCGGTTATAGTATTGAAGATGGTTTCATCCATTTGTGCCGGTGATAAAAGGAGTAAGGTAAATGGCTTTAGTGGTTCAGAAATTTGGAGGTTCCTCGGTTGCCGATGCCTCGCGGATTAAACGGGTAGCGGGCATTGTCGCAGGAGAAAAAAGGAAAGGGAATGACGTGGTTGCGGTGGTTTCCGCAATGGGTAAGACCACCGATTCTTTAGTGGCCTTGGCCAGAGAACTGACAGGTTCGCCTTCCGAGCGGGAAATGGATATGCTTCTGGCTACCGGTGAACAGATTTCGATTTCTCTTCTGGCCATGGCCCTTCACAGCATAGGAATGGATGCGGTTTCCTTTACCGGCGCCCAGGCGGGAATATTGACGGATAGCAGCCATACCAAGGCGCGCATTGTCGAAATCAGCGGGGATTGCATTTTTAAAGCCCTGAAGGAAGGGAAGGTTGTCATTGTGGCGGGATTTCAGGGAGTCGATGCCGAAGAAAATATCACCACCCTGGGAAGGGGAGGCTCTGACACAACGGCGGTTGCCATAGCCGCAGCGATCAAGGCGGATGTTTGTGATATCTATACCGATGTGGACGGAGTCTATACGGCTGATCCCCGGGTTGTTAAAACAGCTAAAAAACTGGATATCATTACCTATGATGAAATGCTGGAACTTGCTTCTGCAGGTGCCAAGGTGATGCATTCCAGGTCAATAGAATTTGCGAAAAAATATGGTATTGTCATACATGTCAGAACATCTTTTGATCCGGGTGTTATCGGCACTTTTATTCAGGAAGAAGGAGAAATTAAAATGGAAGAGCCCATTATTCGAGGGGTGACTGCAAATAAGAATGAGGCTAAAATTTCTGTACTTGGAGTTCCGGATCAGCCGGGTATTGCTTCAAAATTATTTCAGGCTCTTACTGAAGCCAATGTCAACGTGGATATGATTATTCAGAACGTTTCTGCTCATGGAGCAACGGATATTTCCTTCACGGTGAGCAAGGATGATCTTAAAAAAGCCATTGCTGTTTCAGACAAGATCATTAAACCTCTTGGGGCTCAGGGGCTTACTCATGATGAGAAAATTTCAAAAATATCCATTGTGGGAGTGGGAATGAAAAGTCACAGCGGCGTTGCCGCCAGAATGTTTAAAGCCCTTTCGGAAAAGGGCATCAATATTCAGATGATTTCAACCTCTGAAATTAAAATTTCAGTCGTGATTAATCAGGAACATTCTGATGATGCCGTGGTGGCCCTGCATGATGCTTTTGAACTGGGATTAATACTCAATACAACTGCCAAGGAGGAATAGACGGTTTTTTCCGTTTTTAAACATTATGACTACACACAAGATATTCATTTATGACACAACTTTAAGGGATGGAAGCCAGGGATTAGGGGTTTCCTTTTCAGCACTCGATAAGGTCCAGATTGCTCTTTGCCTGGACGCTTTAGGCGTACACTATATAGAAGGCGGCTGGCCCGGCTCCAATCCGAAGGATATTGCCTTTTTCAAAGAAATAAAACAGGTGAAGCTGAAGCATTCCAAAATTTCAGCTTTCGGTTCAACCCGGCGTGCCCATGTAAAAGTTGAAAATGAAGACAATATCATCAAATTACTGGAAGTAGAAACTCCGGTTGTTGCCATTTTTGGAAAGAGCTGGTCTTTTCATGTCACCGATATTTTAAAGGTTTCCTATGAGGATAACCTGAAAATGATTTCAGATACTGTGTCCTTTTTGAAAAAAAATGGAAAAGAAGTCATTTATGATGCGGAACATTTTTTTGACGGGTTCAAGGCGGATGAACTCTATGCCCTTCAAACACTCAAGGCTGCTGAAGAAGCTGGTGTTGACAATATTACTCTCTGTGATACAAACGGGGGAACAATGCCTATTGAAATGAGAGAGATTGTGAGCAAGGTTAGAAAGCATATTAAAGCCTCTCTGGGTATCCATACCCATAATGATACGGGAGTTGCTGTCGCGAATGCATTGATTGCAGTGGAATGCGGAGCTTCTCTGGTGCAGGGAACCATGAACGGTCTTGGAGAAAGAACCGGCAATGGGGATTTATGCAGTATTATCCCCAATCTTCAGATTAAATATGGATATAAGGTGATTCATCCTGATCAGCTCCGGCGGCTTGTGGAGACTTCCCGATATATTGATGAAATATCCAATCTGAATCATAATCCCCGTCTGCCCTATGTGGGAGAAGCGGCTTTTGCTCATAAAGGGGGGATGCATGTCAATGCGGTTCAGAAAAATCCGAAATCCTTTGAACATATTAATCCTGATGTTGTGGGCGGGCAGCGGAAAATTCTGGTTTCTGAACTCTCGGGGCTCAGCAATGTTCTTATGAAATCCAAGGAATTCGGGATTGATCTTTCCAAGGACGATCCTCATACCAAAGGAATTCTTAAGAAACTCAAGGAAAAAGAGCACCAGGGGTATGAATATGAATCCGCTGAAGCCTCCTTTGAAATTCTTATGAAAAAGATCCTGGGAACCTATAAGAGTTTTTTTGATCTTCAGAATTACCGCGTGATTATTGAGAACCGTGACGGAAAGATGATGACTGAAGCGACGATTAAAATGATTGTCAACAACAGGGAAATTTATATGGCGGCTGAAGGAGACGGGCCTGTCAACGCCCTGGATGCAGCCTTGCGCCGCTGCCTGACTCCGGATTTTCCGGTTCTTTCGGATGTTGAGCTAATGGACTTCAAGGTAAGGGTGATAGAAGGCGATAAGGGAACAGACGCAAGAGTGCGTGTTCTCATAGAATCAAAAGATAAAGAGAAAAGCTGGGGAACCTGCGGTGCTTCTGAAAATATTATTAAAGCCTGCATGGAAGCCCTGGTGGACAGTATTGAATATAAATTGTTGAATTCAGAAGGTGTATAACAGATTATGGAATTATCAAAAACATATAATCCTCAGGAAGTTGAAGATCGAATTTTTAAAATGTGGACGGAAGACGGCTATTTTCATACAAAAGCCGATTCTAGCCAAAATCCTTATACCCTGGTTATTCCACCGCCCAACGTGACCGGGGTACTCCATATGGGGCATGCGCTTAACAATACCATTCAGGATATCCTGGTCCGTAAGGCCCGTCTGGACGGATTTAATACACGCTGGGTCGTCGGCACAGACCATGCCGGAATTGCCACCCAGAATGTGGTGGAAAGAAAATTAAAAGAAAAGAAATTGACACGTCATGATCTCGGACGCGAAAAATTTCTGGATGAAGTCTGGAAATGGAAGGAACTCCATGGTTCCACCATTATCAACCAGCTTAAAAAACTGGGCTGTTCCTGCGATTTTGAAAATGAACGTTTTACCATGGATAAAGGCCTCGCATTTGCTGTGCGCAAATGCTTTGTTCAGCTTTATGAAAAAGGCCTGATTTACAAAGGTGAGCACATCATTAACTGGTGTCCCCGCTGTCATACGGCTTTAAGCGATGAAGAGGCAGAGCACCATGATCAGGAAGGTTCTCTTTATACCATTCAATACCCCTATGCCGACGGAAGTGGATTTATAACGGTTGCCACCACACGACCGGAGACCCTGCTTGGGGATACGGCGGTGGCTGTAAGTCCGCAGGATGAACGCTACAAGCACCTCATCGGAAAAAAAGTGGTTGTTCCTTTTGTGGAGCGCCCGGTTCCGATTATAGCGGATGAGTGGGTGGATCCCGCATTCGGAACAGGGATGGTGAAAGTCACCCCGGCTCATGACCCTAATGACTATGAAATCGGGAAAAGGCATAATCTGGAAATCATCAATGTCATGACCCCGGCTGGTCTGATGAATGAACATGCCGCAATTTACCGGGGAATGGACCGTTTTGAATGCAGGAAAAAGATCCTGGAGGATTTAAAGACAAAAGGCCTGCTTTTGAAAGTAGAGGTTCATGCCATGGCCATCCGAAAATGCTACCGCTGTGCCACCATAGTGGAGCCACGGATTTCCGAACAATGGTTTGTCCGGATGAAGCCTCTGGCAGAGAAAGCTCTGCATGAATTTTATGAACATAAACGCCCGAGATTTGCCCCCCAGCGTTTTGAAAATATTTATATCCGCTGGCTGGAAGGGATACGGGACTGGTGCATTTCAAGACAGATCTGGTGGGGGCATCAGATTCCTGTATGGTATTGTGAAGATTGCGGGGAAACAATGGTTTCTCTGGAGGATTCCGTAAAACAGTGTTCCAAATGCGGTTCTTCAAAGATCAAACAGGAAGAGGATGTTCTGGATACCTGGTTCAGCTCCTGGCTCTGGCCTTTTTCTACCTTGGGCTGGCCTGAAAAAACACCTGATCTGGATTATTTTTACCCAACCCAGACACTTGTTACGGCTCAGGAGATTATTTTCTTCTGGGTGGCCCGCATGGTGATGTCTGGGCTTGAGTTTACAGGGAAATGTCCGTTTCAGGATGTCTATATTCACGGAACGGTGAGGGATGAAAGCGGTTTGAAAATGAGTAAATCCTACGGGAACGTGATTGACCCCCTCAAGATCATTGACCAGTTTGGATGCGATTCCTTAAGGTTTTCCTTAATGATGGTTTCTTCAAGGGGAAATGACATCTATATTTCCGATAAAAAATTTGAGATTGGCCGAAATTTTGCAACCAAGATCTGGAATGCTTCACGGTTTATGCTGATGAACATGGGAGATCGTAAACTCAAGGCCTGTGATTATCTGAAGTATCAGGATTCCTTCAGTCCGGATGACCGGCTGATCCTGAGAAAAACAGAGGAAATGATTATTGAAGTGGATAAGACGATCAAGGAGTTCCGTTTTAACGATGCTTCGCTCTGCCTCTATGAGTTTTTCTGGACAAGTTTCTGCGATCGCTATATTGAATCCGTGAAACCCTATTTTTCTGAACAGGGAAAGAATAATGAACGTTCAGTTGCTGTATTATTCCATGTTCTCAGTCAGTTTTTAAAATGTGCACACCCGGTCATCCCTTTTATTACTGAAGAATTGTGGCAGATTTTAAGACAGATCGATCCGGATCTTTCTCCTCTATTGGCCGCTGCCCGATACCCTGAAATAAAAATGCTCGCGCCGTCAGAGCCTCTTTTACAATACACAGAATCCAAATATGAGGTGATCAAGTCAGCAAGAAATCTGCGTAAGCAGTTTAACCTGGCTCCTTCTGCAGAGGTTCATTTCATCATTAAGGCGGATGATGAATCCAGACGGGAGTTTTTGATGGTTGAAGCAGTAGCGATTTCAAGGCATATCAAGGCGGCATCCCTGAAGGTTGATTCTGCCTTTAAACCTCTTCATCCCATGCCTTCTGAAGTCACTCCTTTAGGGATCATTTATATGGAACTGGATAAGTCTTATATTGACTTTGAGAAGGAAAAAGTGAGAATTCAGAAAAGAATAGATGAAGCGAACCGTGTTCTTGAAAATATTAGCAAGAAAATAAACAATGAAAAATTTGTTGCCAATGCCGCTCCGGCGATTGTGGAGGCGGAAAAGGTCAAATATGAGGAAATGCAGGATGAACTTGCCAAGCTGAAGGATATCCTGAATTTTTATTCTGAATCATGAAACCAACAAAAGAAAACATACAATGCCTTATTCAGCTCGCATTGACCGAGGATGCACCCAAGGGAGATGCAACAACACAGGCCATTGTGCCTTTGGACGCTTTTTCCGGGTTTAAAATTATAGCCAAGGAAGAAGTGGTGGTTTGCGGTTCTGATATTGCCGTGGAATTTTTCAGCCAATTAAGTCAGGGCTTTGTATTTGACAAAGTAACCAAAGACGGGGAGCTTCTTCAGACAGGAGAGGTTCTTCTTTCCGGCAAGGGGCCTTCCCGGACCATTTTAACCGCCGAGCGCTCGATACTTAATATCATGCAGCGCCTATGCGGAATTGCGACTCTCACGAGATCTTTTGTGCAGAAAACTGAAGGGTCCGGGATAACCATTCTTGATACGCGAAAAACAGCCCCGGGCCTGAGGCTTTTTGAAAAATATGCGGTCAGTACCGGAGGCGGAACAAATCACCGTTTTGGTCTTTCGGATATGATCATGCTTAAGGAAAATCATCTCATGATTGAAGGAAAACATGGTGAAGGCTATATCCGCAGAGCTGTCCAGAAATGCAGAGACATGCATCCTTCCTTGAGAGTTGAAGTGGAAATCAGAAGTTTTTTGGAAGCCGAGGAAGCGGCCTCTTCGGGTGCGGATGTGATTCTTCTGGATAATATGTCTCCTTCAGAAATAAAAAAATCAGTTAAGGTCATCCAGAACCGGACAAAAATTGAAGTTTCCGGGAATGTGGATCTGACAAATATTCACAAATATCTGATCAGGGGAGTTGATTATATTTCCATTGGCGCTTTGACTCATTCCTATAAGTCCTCTGATTTATCTCTGCTGATTGACAATGCATAAGGCATTTGCCTTGGCTGTTTTAATACGGGTTGTTTTTTTCTCAGGACTTTTTCTGTTTTATTGTGCAAGTCTGTCTTCGGGGTATTCTGAAAATTCACCGGAACCTCTTGCACAATATTATGGGGAAAAATTATCCTATAATATTTCCTGGTTTGGAATTCCGGCAGGTGAGGCACTTCTTCAAACGGATATTGTTCCCTACCATGGAAAAAGAGCCTTGCGTTTTATAGGAAAAGTCCATTCTGCTCTATGGTTCTCAAGAATTTATTATGTGGAGGATACAGTTCAAACCTATGTTCATCCTGTTTCTCTGTCTCCCTATGAGATTGCGGTTGATTTCAGGGAGGGGAAAAAATATCATAGAAAAAAGAATTATCTTTTTGATTTAAAAGATAAGACGGTAAAAGAGAAAGATTCCAGGAGGCCGGCTATACCCATTCCTTCGGATGTTATGGATATGTTTGGGGCTTTTTTTACGGCGAGAATATATCCTTACAGGAAGGAGGCTTGTTTGAAGAGGGCTGTTTCAGACGGAAGGAAATGTTATGAAGTCAAATCCGTCTTTAACGGATACGCGGAAATAGACAGTGTTCTGGGATCAAAACGGTGCATGCAAATCCGTCCAAGCCAGATCCAGCTTGATCTCATCGGAATAAGCCAGAATCCTTCCGCCCTCTTCATTTACCTGACGGATGATACGAGGCGTATTCCTCTTCTGGTGACAGGAGAGATAAGAATAGGATCTCTGGTTGCAAAACTTGTCAAAGCAGAATTTCCATTGAAAAAATAAAAAAATTGCTTAAAAGTATAGGCTTTAAAGAATTAAGAAAGGATAACCATATGGGGCGTTATGTTGTTACAGGCGGAGCAGGTTTTTTAGCATCGCATTTATGTGAACGGCTTTTAAAAGAAGGCCATGAGGTTGTTTGTATGGATAATCTTCTGACCGGGAGTTATAAGAATATTGAGTCTCTGGGCGGAAAACCTGGTTTTGAATTTTTAAAACAGAATGTCTCACAGAGTATTCTTGTTGCCGGTAAAGTCGATTACATTTTTCATTTTGCCTCCCCGGCCTCCCCTGTGGATTATCTGGAGTTTCCCATTCCAACGCTTAAGGTAGGGGCCATGGGAACACATAATTCCCTGGGTTTTGCCAAAGGGAAAAATGCAAAGTTTTTTCTGGCAAGCACTTCGGAAGTCTATGGAGATCCCCTTGTTCATCCACAGGAGGAAAGCTACTGGGGCAATGTGAATCCCATAGGGCCGAGAGGGGTTTATGACGAAGCCAAGCGTTATGCGGAATCCATTACCATGGCCTATCACCGTTACCACGGCATATCCACCCGTATTGTCAGAATTTTTAATACCTACGGTCCCCGCATGCGGCTCAGGGACGGGCGTGTGGTTCCGAATTTCATGTGTCAGGCACTTAAAGGCGAAGATTTGACTGTTTACGGAGACGGGTCACAAACTCGGAGTTTTTGTTATGTGGAAGATCTGGTAGACGGCATTTACCGTCTATCCCAGAAAGAGTACTATGAGCCTGTCAATATCGGAAATCCATCCGAAATTACCGTTTTAGAGTTTGCAGAACGGATTATCAAAATTACCGGATCAAAATCCAAAATCAAATTTGACCCTCTTCCTGAAAATGATCCCAAGGTGCGTCAGCCTGACATTACCCGGGCTAAAACGCTTTTAGGTTGGGAGCCTAAGATCGGTCTGGAAGAAGGTCTTGAAAAAACACTGGGATATTTCAAAAAAGAACTGGGAATAGCTTAATTTCAGATGCTGTCCCTGAAGAACGCTGCTTTATGTTCGTTGTATACGATGATCGCGGCCTGGTTGATTAACCTTTTCGGCCTGATAGCCAGTTATCAGGCCGTAACGCCCTATGCTACTCCAGGAATAGCTCTTCTGGCAACTCTGGGAATTTTCCCTCTTATTTCCTGTGTGTTACTGATTCCTTTGAGTCTGCCTTTTTATTTCTGGAAACGCTGGAGAAATCAGGTTGTTTTTTTGATTCTTGCCTCTCTTATTTATGTCTGTGTTTCCCTGACGGCGATGATCTTTTCCGGATGGATTGAGGAAAAAGGTATCCTGAATTTTACCAGACGAATGAAGCCGTTGATTCAAAAGATTGAAGAATACCGCAATTCAAAAGGATACTTCCCGGATTCCCTCAAAGGATGCATTGAAGGCCGTATTGAAACCGGAATGTCACGTTTTTCGATTTTGGAATATAAGAAAAGGAAAGAGGGGGAGCCTTTTCTTTTTGATTCAGAATGGATGATAACGGTATCGGATAAGAAAAATATACAGGACATCTTATTTTATCTTCCTTCCGGGAACTATCCTTCTTCAGCTTATGGAGGAAAGGTGGCGCGTTTCGAAGACTGGGGAAGAGTGAGAAGATGAAAAGGTGCATTAATTATGATAAACCTGCAAAAATAAGATATCCCCTGAATTTTTCACTAACTCTTTTAAATTATTTTTTTTTATGATATTGATTTTGATTGAATTCATCATTATGGAATGGAAAATCCTGAATCAGAGTTTATGGAGAAAGCAGTGAACATTAAAGATCTATTTATACCATCATGGAAGAGAAGTGATCCCCTGGTAAGACTTAAAGCGGTTCAGACTGGGGCATTGAATCCGGACATTCTGGAGGAAATAATTCTGAATAAGGAGGAAACTCTGGAAATAAAAAAAGCTGCCGTTCTCAGGTTAAAGGATGAAAACCGGAGTGAGAAATTGTTTCAGAATGTATATGGGGATGATTCGCAGGATTTAAGAAAACAATTGCTGAAAAATATTATGGATGAACAGAGGATTCGTTCTCTTTATTTTAAAATGCGTAAGGAAGGAGGGAAAAGCTTTTTGGAAGTGCCTTTGGAATTGAGACTTTTTGAAATATGGGAAGATCAGGTTGCCCAGACAGATGACTCAGGTCTGCTTCTGGAGATTGCTCAAAAAGCGAGAACTTACACTATGGGATCTTATGTGAGCTGTCAGGTTTATACTGTTGTAGAGAAGGCGATTGCGAAGATAACGGATTTTCATAAGCTCACCGAGTGGTTTTTAAAAGAGTTTAAGACTACAAAGGAACTTCATTATTCGATCCGGGATGGGTTGTATGAACTTTCGAAAAAGACTCAGCCTGATTTTATTTTTGCCCATATCAATGATCTTGATTATTTGGGATACAGTTTCATGCGCGGTGAAAAGGAATGGGCTCTTGCCGCTGAACGCAGAATTTTTAAGCTTGGAAAAAAGATAATGATTGAAGAAAAGAAGATCCGCAGGAAATGCTCAAGCTGCAATGGAAGCGGCGGAGGGGATGTGCGGGTGCCCTACACCGACCGGGACTGGGAATGGGAAAAGTGCGAATCCTGCAAGGGAACCGGGGTGGAAACAGTAACAAAAAAAGAATTCCGTTTTGAAAATGCAGAGTGATTATTTTGATCAGTCCCTAATACAAGGCTGCTTTTGAATCTGTCTATAAATTTTTTAAAAATGAATTTTTTTGAGGAGAAGGATATGGGGGATATTTCAGGAAATCGATATCTGTCAGTTATCCACAAAAATGAAAGAAAAAATGATATATTTGTATTATTTTTTCAGAACTCGACCTATCCAGGAGAATGAAAATTGTTAAATTTCCAGAAAATTGTAGATTTTTTCGGCAACATTTTTTTTGTTCAATAACCCCCAGGGTTGGGGTGTGGAGGCATTTCGAAGCCAAAGAGTATACTCGCCTGTATCACTGCCAAGCGAATCGGGCGTATTGTAGAGAATGGCATCCAGATTTTTTTTATTCATCTTATTCCGGATTTTTTCAGGCTGAAATTCTGTTTCCAGGGCGAAGCCCAGGGTTTTCTGATGCGGCTTTTTCAAAGCCCCTAAAGTGGCTGCAATATCCGGATTGTTTGTTAACTCCAGAGTCAGATTTTTCAGGCCGCTGGCTGTTTTGCTGGAATTGAAATTTTGGGGCGAATAGTCTGCAACTGCAGCGGCAAAAACGGCAGCATCGGCTTTTTGAAAGTATTTCAAACCTTCGTTCAGCATGTCCCGGGCGGTGAGGATGTGAATCGTGTGGATTCGGTTTCCATGCGGCAGGTTGGATTCTTCCACCGGACCTGTGATGAAAATAACCTCAAAGCCCAAAGCATCTGCTTTTTCAGCCAGAGCTTTCCCCATTTTTCCGCTGGAAGCATTGCTGAGATAGCGTACCGGATCAATGGGTTCACGGGTAGGTCCTGAGAAAATCAGTATTTTTTTATTCACAGACTTTTTTTTTGAGCAAGACGGGAAAGAATTGTTTCAACGATCTGGGAGGGTTCACTCATTCGTCCCGTACCCAGAGCGCCGCAGGCCTGAACTCCGGTTTCCGGACCGATCTGAATCCATCCCTGATCCAGCATTGTTTTAACATTTTTCTGTACAGCTTCTTTACTCCACATGTTGGCATTCATAGCCGGGCAGAAAAAAAGGAGGCATTCAGGATTTGTTCCCAGGGCAGATCCGCAAACCGCATCATCTGCAAAGCCATGGGCGATTTTTGCAATCATATCCGCCGAGGCAGGCAGAACAATCATGGCTGCGGCTTCACAGGCGGGATAAAGGTGCGGGAAGGTTTCATTTTTGATGCCGGAATGTGTTTTCGGAAAAATAGTGGTTATTACCGGATTGATGGTTACGGCTTCAAAGGAAAGGGGCTGAACAAATTCGCAGGCAGAGGGCGTCATGGCGGTACAGACTTTAAAATTTTCTTTTTTAAGCCGGCTGGCAACTTCTACCGCTTTATAGGCGGCGATGCCTCCACTGATTCCTAAAAGAATGACTGGATTTGTTTCCATAGATTACCTTTTTTTTAAGAGCATATTCTTTTAAAGAGTAAACAAAATCAGGTTATGCGTATGCTTATTATGCCTTTATTTTGGGGTTCATAACATTGATCCCCCATTCTTTCAACAACTTTTTCGCCTGGCTCACATCTTTGGTGATTTGTTCAATAAGTTCATTTGTATTGGGAAATCGCATTTCATTACGTATTTTTTGAAGGGGTTCAATAGTGATTTTCCTGCCATAGAGAGAAACCGTGTCTTTGTAATCAAAGAGGTGCACTTCATAGATGCAGTGTCCCTGATTTTCAAACGTGGGACGTTTTCCGATATAGAGAGCGCCTGTATATTTATTGTTATCTATCCAGGCCCGGATAACATAAATACCTTCAGTAAGTTCCTGAAGGGAAGGAGAGGAAAGATTGGCTGTCGGGAAGCCGAGCTTACGGCCTATCTGATGTCCCTGGATAACCATGGCGGTATAGAAAATCTGACGGTTGAGGAGGCGGTTGACCAGTTCAAACTGATTTTTTTCCAAAGCTTGTCGGATGCGGGAGGAGCTTATGGTTTCATTTTGAAATGAAAGAAGGGGAATGATCTGAACTTTAAACCCGAATTGAGGTTCCATTATTTTCAGATCATGGGCAGAGGCTCCTGCATTCTTTCCAAAACGAAAATTTTCTCCGATAATAATGGATTTAACTTTGAAAAGGTCTACCAGAATTTTTTTGACAAAGGCTTCCGGAGGGGTGTTAAAGAAATGCCTGGATACATCCGCAAGCATGCAGAAAGAAATCCCCATATCTGAAAAAAGGGAAAGCTTTTGAGGAATCGTCAGCAGAGTTTCCATTTGAGAGTTCTCATGAAGGATGTTAAAAGGATGTTTTCTGAAGGTGAATATGCCTGAGGGAATGGAAAGCTTTAAACCTTCAGCTACGGTTGCTTCAATGATTTTTTGATGCCCGGGGTGAATTCCGTCAAAGTTACCGATGGCGATGGAAGTTCCTTTTAATTCCTCCCATTTAAAATCTTCAATTTTTTCGAAAAGTTTCATTCTGGCCTTATACCGGCAAAGTTCGTTTCAGTAGAGCTTCAATAGAATCTGGACGCTTATGAAGGGTAAAGGCCTCATTAACGTGATGCCCTGCCTGGCCTATGCGTCTTAAAGAAGTCAGAACGCCTCTTGTGGAGAGTTTTCTGGCGATATCTTCACAAAGAGTCCGGACATAGAATCCCTTTTTGCAGGTGATTTTAAAGCTGATATGAGGAAAATCATAACGGATCAGTTCGATTTTTTCAACAAAGGTCTCACGGCTTGGGATTTCAATATTCTGGCCGGTTCGGGCGTATTCATAGGCGGGTCTTCCCTGAATTTTTATGGCGCTGTAGGCAGGAGGCCTCTGGATGATGGTACCTACAAAACTATGGAGAGTCCCTTCCACATCCGCTTGTGCGGGAATGTGGGGCAAAGAACAGAAATCGGTAATTTTCCCTGTGATGTCTTCCGTGTCAAAAGCAACCCCCAGGAGAAGAGTGGCTTCATAAATTTTGGGCTGCTTCTGAAAAGCGTCAAATAATTTTGTGGCCTCTTCGGTCATGATGATGATTAGGCCGGAAGCAATGGGATCCAGTGAACCGGCATGGCCCATTTTACTGAAACGATATTTTTTTTTCAGGAAAGAGACACAGTCAAAGGAAGTCCATCCGCAGGGTTTGTCAAATAGCAGATAACCGCTGGTTTTATTTTTCATCCTTGTGAATTTCTCTGATCAGGTGATCAATCTTAAAGGCATATTCCGAAGTGTGGTCCGGAAATAAGTGGAGTTTCGGGGTATACTTGAGGCGGATACGGCCTGAAAAAAGTTTTTGAATTCTATGGAGGGCATGGCAGAGATAAGTAAATCCCTCCTCTGCTTTTTCTTTGGAGCCTAAAACAGAAATATAAACACGTGCAACATCGAGATCAGGGGTGACGTCAACATCGGTTACCGTATAAAAATAATTTTTACCCTTGGGGACCTGAATGTCTTTCTGGATGATGTCGCTGACAATTTTGTGAATGAGGCTGCCGACCTTTTTTAAACGCTCTGACATGGAAAAGCCTTTTTATAAACTTGAAGCGGTTTTTTCAAGAATGTGAAATTCAATAATATCACCTTCTTCAAATTCGTGAAATCCATCCAGCTGAACTCCGCACTCGATTCCCATTTTAACTTCGCCGACATCTTCTTTGTAATGCTTGAGTGTTGCAATTTTATAAGCCTGTTCGCTGAGTCTCTGTCCGCTGCGCTTAATTCTTCCGTAGGCGCTTTTCAGAATTTTGCCTTCAATTACAAGGCTTCCGGCAATTGCTCCCACTTTTGAAATTTTAAAGATTTTCTTCACTTCACAGGCACCTATGGGTTTTTCGACGGTTTCAAAGTCCAAAAGACCTTCCATGGCTTTCACAACATCTTCATAGAGTTTATAGATTACCTGATACTCCGGAATTTTAACATTAAGCCTTTTGGCAAGGGTCTGCGCAGAAGGACTGACCCTGACGTTAAAGGCAAAAATAATAGCCCCGTAGGCCTGAGCCAGAGATACATCGGTATCAGTAACGGCGCCTGTGGCGGCATGAATAATTTTTAACTTCACTTTTTCCGAAGTAATGGAGAGAAGTAAAGAATTTAAGGCGGCGATCGATCCCTGGAAGTCTGCCTTAAGGACGATTTTAAATTCCTTTTTGGTTTCATTCTGAAGGGAACTGTAAAGATTATCAAGCGTAATGACGTCCCTTTTATTGAGCATGTTGCGACGTCTGGATTCCTCTTCCTTTTTTGCCACTTCCTTGGCTTCACGGTCAGAAGGGTAGACTTTGACTTTTGCCGCAACCTCCGGGACATCTGAGAATCCATATACTTTGACAGGCATGGAGGGAGTCGCTTTTTCTACCTGTTCTCCGCGATCATTTTCCATGCGTCGTATTTTACCGTAAATATGTCCGCAGACAACCGGATCGCCTGTGGAAATAACTCCATTTTTTACAAGTACCGTGGCCACAGGTCCGAGCTGGTTGGTCTGACAGCTTTCCAGGATGATTCCGAAAGGTTTTCCTTTTGGATTGGCTTTCAGTTCCAGGACTTCTGCCTGAAGATTAATGGCATCCAGAAGTTCATCGATCCCCTGACCGGTTAAAGCCGATACAGCAATAAAAAGATTGTCTCCACCCCATTCTTCAGGGGTAATATTGTAAGGGGCAAGATCGGATTTGATTTTATCCGGATTGACGTAAGGAAGATCAATTTTATTAATGGCGACAATGATTGGAACCTGTGCTTCACGGGCATGGCTTATAGATTCAATGGTCTGGGGCTGAATGCCGTCATTGGCTGAGACCACCAGAACAACAATATCGGTTACATTCGCCCCCATGGCACGCATGGAGGTAAAAGCCGCATGACCGGGGGTATCAATGAAGCAGATTTTACTTCCCTTATGCTGGACCATGTAGGCTCCAATGTGCTGGGTAATTCCTCCTGCTTCAGTATCTACAATTTTTGTTTTACGGATGGTGTCCAGAAGTGTGGTCTTTCCATGATCCACATGCCCCATGATCGTCACGACAGGGGCACGTACTTCCAGTGCCTCTTCTGTCTGTTCAACAGGGTCCTGTGTCTTTTCTGTGATTTTTTTAAGAAGCTCCTGTTCAGGGGCTTTAACTTCCATATGAATTTTGAATTCATCGGCAACGATTAAAATCGTATCTTTGTCCAGGCTCTGGTTAATAGAAGCGATCATTCCAAGCAAAAACAGTTTTTTGATGATTTCTGATGCAGGAATATTGGTGGCTTCTGCCAGTTCTTTAACCGTAACGCCGTCGGTAACAATAATAGGTTCTTTTGTTTCGGGAACAAAACCAGCCGCATTTACATTTTGAGTGTCAGTAACTGCATCGGTTTCGCCGTCTTTGGTTTTTGGACTGAATTTTGTTTTTGTTGTTTTTCTTTTGATGTATTGTTCTTCTTCAAAGATTTCCTCAAAAACTTTTTCATATTTTTCAATGTCTACATTTTCTTCAGGAAGTTCTTCCAGAGTCGTTTCAGCAAAAGTTTTTGCATCCGGGGATTCCTCTGTGGCTACTTTATGCGTCGGAGGAGGAAGCGTGTCTTTTTTTGATTTTGCTTTGGGGGCCGTTTCTACAGATTTTTTTTCATGTTTTTTGGGTCTGGAGTCATCAGCGGGAGCCGCCTTTTTGGCAGGATTTTCTTTTTTAGCAGCGTGAACAACGGGGGAAGGCGCAGACACAGCTGAGGTTCCCATGGCTAAAAGACGTGTGAGTTTTTCTTCCACCACAGTCAGAGATTCCTCAGGTATGGACGAAGAATGGGTTTTATAAGTTATTTTCAGTTCATCCAAAACAGTCTGAATTTCTTTGGAGGAACAGTTGTGTTTTTTTGCTAATTCATAAATTCGCATAATGTATTAAGAAATCCTTTGTTTGATGGCATTTCGGATGATCTCCATGATTTCTTCAGTACCGCTTTTTCCGATACCGGGAATGGAATAGAGTTCATCTGCTTTTAAATTTTGAAGATCGCTTAAAAACTGATACCCGTTTTCATTAAAATATTCACGGACTTTATTGCTGAAGCCTTCAATTTCAGAAAGGGGAATTTTTAATTTGTCATCCGCTTCTGAAGCCGCCGCTTCAGATTCCTTACTTTCTTTTTTAGGGGCTACGGGTGTAATAGTAAGTTCTTTTTCAATCACTTCAATATCCACTTTCCAGCCCAGAAGCTTGGAGGTAAGACGTGCATTATGTCCATGTTTGCCGATCGCGAGCGAAAACTGTGTTTTATCCACATAAATCAGGATTCTTTTTTTCTGTTCATCCACGGTAACATGTTTTAATTTAGCCGGGTTCATGGCATTTCTGCAGAAGGTTTCAACATCGGCAGACCAGGGAACAATATCAATTTTTTCCCCGTTCAGTTCCTGGACGATATTTTTAACTCTGGAACCTCTCATTCCGACGCATGCGCCCACACAATCGACCTTGGATTCTTTTGAAAATACGGCAATCTTTGTCCGGTAGCCGGGTTCACGAGCGATTCCCTTGACTTCAACGGTTCCATCGGAAATTTCCGGAACTTCGATTTCAAAAAGTTTTTTTACAAAATTGGGATGTGAACGGGAAACCAGAACCTCAGGGGTTTGTGAGGATTTTTTAACTTCAAGAATATAGACTTTTAAACGGTCCCCGATGTTGTAATCTTCGTTTTCAATCTGTTCTCTCTGTTTTAAAAGGGCTTCACCGCGACCCAGATCAATAATGATGTTGGATCCCTCCTTCTGGCGTACAGTTCCTGTGACAACCTGAAAAACTTTATCTTTGTACTCATTAAAGACCAGATCTGCTTCCGCATCGCGAAGTTTTTGAATCAGAACCTGCTTGGCGGTCTGGGCCGCTATTCTGCCGAAATTATCAGGAGTCACCTCCAGAACAACGAAATCACCTAAAGCAACGTCCGGGTTGGTTTCCTGGGCTTTGGAAATGTTGATTTCATGAGTGCCTGCAACTTTTTCATCTTCAATGACAGTGAATTTTGCATGAACTTCCACTTCAAAGGTGTCAGGATTAATTTCAATGATTGGGTTTGCAATTCCGCTAACGCTTTTTCGAGCAGCAGATTGAAGAGAGGACTTGATGGTCTCTAAAAGGACATTCCGTTCAATTCCCTTTTCCCGCTCCATATAGTCGATTACGGTTTTTAATTCTTTATTCATCATTTTCAATCCCATCTTTCTTTAGGTGGATCTTCTATAAAACAAAAAGGAGTGGACAAACCACTCCTTTTACCAAGGAAAAAATTTTTAGAACTTTTTATCAAAGAGTCCGCAGATATGCAAGTTAAAAGTTTTTAAGAGTTTATCCTCAGGGAAAAGTCATCAGGAAGGGTTGGGTTAATAAAAGGGGGGATTTTGTAAAGTTTCTGATAAGCCTTAAGAATAGTCCCGTATTCATAAGGCTTAAGCCAATCCGGGGAAAGGGGAATATAGATGAAATGACCCTCCATAATCCGGCGGCAGTACTCAGTGGCGGTATTCAGATCCTGAAAAGGATAAAAAAAACCCTGTTCTCCCTGTTTCATAATACTTGTAATGCCTCCACGGAAGGGAATAACCATAGGGATTTTGAGGTATAGGCATTCCAGTTCTGCCATGGAAAGTCCCTCAAAGCGTGAAGTTGAAACATAAAGAGTCAGACGGGAGTAGAATTCCCTCATGTTTTTGTATATTCCCGGAAAGTGAACATTCGAAAGTTCCAGTTTTTCGGCATATTTCCGGCAGGCCTTCAAACCAATGGCTTCTCCCGCAATAAGAAATTCTGCGGAAGGAAAGAGAAGAGAAAGTCTTTTAAAAAGAGTCAGAAGTGCAAAGGGCTGTTTTTGCTCTTTGAAATTTGAAACCGAACCGATGCAAAGGGATTTGGCAGGCGGCGGATTTTGAACGTTCAGTGTCAGCTCTTTTAAATCAAGACAGTCAGGGATTACATGGGCTTTGGAAGAGGAAGAACAAAGAGAGCAGCTTTGTGCACGTTTAAGGTTTTCCCGGGCAATAAAAACCAGAGAGTCGGACCTTTGGTTAAGCCAGGCTTCAAGTGCAACATAAATTTTTGTCAGAAGCGGATTAAGAAAATAATCATGTCCAAATCCGTGATAGGTATGAATAACCCCCTGTATTTTGGAACAAAACGCAGCAAAGCGGACTGCAAGAGAGGGTTTTGAGCAGTGTGTGTGAACAATATCAAATTTATTTTTACGGAAAAAACGGATCAGAGCAATTATAAGGAACAGATCTTTGAAAGGATTGAACGGCCTGCAAAGGAGAGGATTGCGGATTACCTGAATGCCCTGTTTTTTCAGGGCCTGATATTCCGGCTCAAGAGGGCCGGATTCCCCGTAAAAAAGTGAAAGATCAAAGCATTGAGCCGAATTTAACAGGGATAGGAGGCGAAGCGTGGAAAGCTGTGCCCCGCCCATTTCAGCGGTGGTGATGACATGGAGGATTTTTATTTTTTGATTATTCGCAGCATGCATGAGAATGTATTATCTTTTTTTAATGGAAAAAACATCCCTTTTTTCTATTGAAAAGTTGAAGTGAGTTTGGATAATACGAACATTTAACCAAGAAAAGAGGTTTTATGCAGGACTTTAAAAATGTAAAGGTGATAAAAAAAGCGAATATCTATTTTGATGGAAAAGTGACAAGCCGTACTGTTGTTTTCAGCGACGGCACCAAAAAGACGCTCGGAATCATGCTGCCGGGTGAATATGAGTTTGGTACTGGAGCCAAGGAAATAATGGAGATTCTGGAGGGCGATCTGGAGGTGCTTCTTCCCGGAGAAACGCTATGGGATCACTTTACTCAGGGTGATTCCTTTGAGGTGAAAGCTAATTCCAAATTCAGCCTCAAAGTTAAGACAGTTACAGATTACTGCTGTTCTTATCTGCAGTAATGAGGATGTCCTTCATATGGAGGTGATATGACTTCTCTGGAAATCTGTTTCAGATGTCTGAAACACAGGGAGGTTGAAATATCACCCGATAAAAAATACTGTGTCTGCGGCGGGACTTTTCATTATTTTGATCATCCCTCAAGTCTTCGAATTCTTCATGCCGACATGGATGCCTTTTTTGCCAATGTGGAAATTCATGACAACCCCGGGCTTAAAGGAAAACCTATCATTGTTGGGGGAAGTCCGAAAAGTCGAGGCGTCGTGTCGACCTGTTCCTATGAGGCCCGAAAATTCGGTATTCATTCCTCCATGTCGCTTGCAAAGGCTTATACGCTTTGTCCCTCCGGAGTTTTCCTCCCGGTACGGATGCAGCGTTATGCAGAAGTTTCCGCTCAGGTCTTTAAAATATTTGAATCCTTTACCCCTGAATATGAACCTTTAAGTGTTGATGAGGCCTTTCTCGATATGAAAGGAACCGAAGGTCTGTTCGGACATCCTGTTGCGGCCGCTTTGAAATTGAAGCACAAGGTCAAAGAAAAAACCGGGATAACGGTTTCTGTCGGAGTTGCCCCCAATAAATTTTTAGCCAAGCTGGCTTCCGGAGAAAATAAGCCGGATGGCCTTTTTGTGGTCACCCCGGATTCCACAGACTCCTATCTCGACCGTTTGAGCATAGAAAATATGTGGGGCATAGGGAAAGCCACTTTGCCGGTGATGAAGGGAAACAGGATTAATACGATTGGAGACTTACGGCGCTGTTCTGAAGAAAAGCTCAAGAGCATTTTTGGAAATCAGTGGCAGCGTTTTTACAAGCTTTCACGGGGTGAGGATGACCGTAAGGTTGAAACAGAGTATGAGGCGGAGTCCATAGGCAGGGAAACCACTCTGGAAAAGGATAGCTCAGATAAAGAGGAAATGAGGAAGATCCTCTGGGGGCTTTGTGAAAATGTTTCAAGACGGCTCTATAATGATGGTGTAAGAGGAAAGAAAGTAACCTTGAAAATCAAAACAAGTCAGTTTATACTCATGACCCGTTCCCGGAAACTTTCCAACCCTGTTTATCTTGATCTGGATATTTTTAACACAGTAAAGGACCTTCTGGAACAACTGGATTTAAGGGGGCTCAGGATAAGGCTTCTTGGTGTTTCGGTCTCTTGTTTCAAAAAAGAGGGGCCTGAGGAATTACTGCTCTTTGAAGACTCAAGGGAAATCCGCAAGGAAAAACTCAGCGAGGCCTTAAATAAGATCAAAGACAGGTTCGGGGATTCTGTGATTACCCGTGCTGTAAAGTAGGGAGAGAAAGAAAGGGCATACTCGCCTGGGTCCTTTAAATGCCCTTATGTCTTAGTCTGAATTTTGCGCGCAGGCGTCAAATATTCAGGAGGCAACGTCAGTTTGATTCAGTCAAAACAGGCTTGCGCAGATAAAAGGTTGTTTTTTGTTTGGATGTAAGATTGAGTACAATTTGTACCATAAGATTGAAGTCGATATTAGGGCTGGAATGATTGATTTGTTAGCCTTTAAAAGGATTTGAGTTAATTTTTCATGCAATATTCGGGTTAGAGGTTAAGTTTTGCGGGGAAGTTAAAAACGTTAAGATTTATTTGGAGTCCATGGAAGAAATCTGAAAATTTTTGAGAATCAAAGCACGGTTTTCCTGGGGCTGTTTTGTTTTTATTTTCCAGCGTTTGGGTCTGTCAGATTCACAAAGTCCAATCAGAGCAGTAATATTGGCTTCATCTTTCAGAGTCTTCGGGACAGGGATTAGATGTTCGAACTGGAGAATTCCATTCTTATCAAAATTTTTTGAATAGGGTGAGTGGATTTGAATGTCTTCCTGAAAAAGGAGCTCTCCTTTGGAATTTAAAAAATGGATGAATAGATTGAACGGCGGGAGTGTTTTCTGGAGACTTTTTCCGGAGCAGTAAAACATGAGATATTCACTGGGTTTGAGAAGATGAGAGGAAAAGGCGATTGTATTGATTTCTGCTTTTCCGTCAAACAGGGCGTTTACGGGGTGTTTTTGCCATCCTTTGGAATCAGGAAGGGAAGGGGGCTCTGGCAAAGGATTTGTCATTTCTGCTTCAATCTTTTTCAATGTGAGGGAATTCAGCATAAGCTCAGGAATACCGATCATTACCCGATCCGCTGATAATGTTTCTGAAAAAAGAAAATCTGTCTGAAAATCTGTTTTCCGGGCAATAAAGCCGTCTGCCCAGATCCACCGGTCGAGACACAGGGGGGTCTTTTTAAGAATATTTCCTTTGTTGAATAGGGTGATTTTCAGATCATTGAGTTTGATGAGATCAGGATTTCGAAGGCTGATCCGGATCTTTTTTAAAAGAGTGTCCGGCTTAAGGGGGTAGGAGAGCTGAATTTCGTGAAGGGAGGAGTCATAAAGAATCTGTGGATGGGTTAAACGGGTGAGAAACAGGGACGTTTTATCGGTAAGGGGGGCAAGAGCAGGCAGGGAAACATAGCTCCATCCTTGGGACTCGTGAACCGAATAAGGGAGATGATTGTCTGTAAAAAATTGTTTTAATCCATTGAGATGAATCGATTCGAGGAGGAATCCGTTTTCTCCGAAGGGATTGATCACTCTTTCGTTATAGTCCCAAAACAGATACCTGTCCCGGTAACAGGCTTTGTCCTGAATCAGCCGGGGAGTGGTTAATCCCGGAAGGTGTTTCTGGACGGAGGGAATGAGTGCGGGCGGAAGAAATACTTTTTCTTGAGGATTAAGGCTTTGGATCAGAGACAGGGCTTCTTTTTTATCGGGTTGAAGGGAGGCATGTTGTTTATAAACAAACAGTTCAGCGATTCCCCATGAATTTTTTCCGGAGAGAGTAAGACGTATTTGTCTGAGGGGGGTCTCTTTGAAGCGGATATCAATATGTCCGTTCGGAAGGAGACGTATATTACCGTTGAATTCCTGAAAAACAGGAATGTATCCCGGTATTTGTGCAAGGGTAAGCCATTGCCCGGCTTCCTGGGCTCCTTCCACGAGAATACCTTGAGGAATGGAGGTTACATCCGTTCCGGATACCAGCTCAATTCTGCAGAGGGCGACAGGAGTCTGACAGTTAAAAGTGAGAGAGGAGTTTTTTTCGGCGGGGGAGGTCCAGAGGGTTGAAAAATGGCGGTCCAGAAGATTTTGTCCAAAAGGCGCCTTTTTATTTTCCTGTATCGGAATAAGCAGGGCCGATATGTCTTCATAGGCATTGGGGGAAAAGGTGAAATCATGGAAAACCGTGTAGCTGCCCATGTCCCTCCGTATATAAGAGCAGACAAGAGATTTTAGCTGGGTTTCAAGAGCGTCTGGATTGGGGAGATTCATCCGGCTATCCGTGATCAGGGCAGTTTTTGAAGCGTCATCCACAAGTTTTAAAAATTCGATGTTTCTGAAACCGCCGAAGTCCGAACAGATAATTTTCTTTTTACTTTCAAAGGAAACCGACTGGGCGGTTGTGAAATGAGCGTAGGCCTTTGAAATGCCCTGTTGCTCCAGATAACGGATGACTTCTTCCGGGCCTTCCATGCGTTTTTTATCATGGGCGTAAAACTGCATGAAGGCCAGATTATAGGGAAGGACAAGAACTATGAGTATGGAAAGGAAGGGAATGTGGAGGACAGGTTTCCAGGCGGCAAATCTTTCAAAAGCGGATAGAAAGGGAATGCCCAGAAAAACATAGAGAGGCAGCCCGTAGCGGCTTAGTTGTTCCCTGCCGTTCTGGCTGAAGATGAAGCATGCGGCGAAAAAAAGAAGTCCTGAAAAAAGCATCAAGGAAACAGCATTAGTCTCCTGTCTGTTTTTGAGGCGGTTGCGGAATGAGAAGAAAAAGGACATAAAGGCCGAAATCCACACCAGCGATGTAAGTCCTGTAATAAGAGGGCCCCAGGGGTGATGGGCGAATTCCCGGCAGCGGCCGAAGAGCATGGAGGATATGTTGATGAAATTGACAAGCTGGTCGAAGTATACGGAGAAATGGGCAAGTCCCCCTTTCATACGGAAGGTAAGCCACCCGTTTTCAATATTTCCCATCCACCAGGGAAGGCTTCCGATGAAGAAGAAAAGACTCAGAAGAACCAGGGCTTTTCCCCGGTATTCGGAACGAAGCCGGATGAAAAAGACAAGGGCTCCTGCCCCCAGAAAGGGAAGGATCATCATAAAGGTCCAGAAGCCTATCCCGGCAATCAGTCCGGCAATGGAGATTGAAACGAGGGGAAAGGAAGCCTCGGAGTTTTTCAGGGCCTGAAGAAGAAGGATGAGAAACCAGGTTCCCAGAGCAATAGTTTGCATATAGCCGCCCATAGGGGAGAGACTGTATTCATTAAAAACGAGAGGCGGAATTGTCAGAAAAAGGGCGGTATAGACGGGAAAACGGTTTCCGTTCATTTTACGTGAAAGAATGAGCATTCCGGCTATGAGAAAGAGGGAGGAGATGAAGGGGGACATGCGGAGCCAGAAGGTATCCGTGGAAAACAGGGAAAAGAAAAACGCGGCAAGGATCGATTCCAGGGACCCCAGATAGGGGGCCCCCCAGTAAAAGGGTGAAAAACGGCCTTCGAGCATATCCATGGCCATGAGCCCGGGAACCGCTTCGTCATAATAGACGTGTCCGAAGCAGGGAAGTTTCCAGAAGATGAAACGAAAGGCAAGGCCTGTTGCAATCAGAGCAAGTGAAGAGACCCATTTCAACATGATGGATTTACCATTGCCAGAGAGGCATGATTTGATTCTCACTGATGTTGAAAAGGGAGTAAAGGCCTGGAATTTTACACAGCATCAGGACAATAAAGAGAATGAGACAGAACAGTGTGAAAAAAACAAAATTACGTTCCCTGTAGAGTTTCTCCGGTGCCTGAACCGGGCTGTCCGTTTTAAAGCCCAGATAGAGGTAGTAGGTGAGAAATCCTGAGAGGAAAGGAAGCATGAGAATGAGTTCCAGGTGGTAGCGCACCATGAAAATGCCGGCAAAAAGGCTTCCGGTGACAGCATAGAAGAAGACACTGAAAAGAAGCCGTTCAGGGGTGTAGTGCCGAAAGGATTTTCGGTAGGCTCCGGCTTTTCCTTCCTGTTTGATTTCCCGAAGTTCCGCAAAGCGCTTGAGGGCCATAAAAAAGGCCCCGTACATCCAGTAGGCGATGAAAAGGGATACCGGAGGAAAACGGTCCGGAATCAGAATAAACCAGCCCATCACGAGACGGATGGGGTTGTTTATGGATTCGGAAAGGACATCCAGGTAAGGGATTTCCTTGGTGCGGAAAGGGGAAATATTGTAGAACATTCCCATGATCCACAGGGAGACTGCGGCCCAGCCAAAGGGAATATTGATAGAGAAGGAGAGGCTTATGCCCACACAGGCAAGAAAGATCCATTCGGCATAACCCAGGGGAATATTGATCAGACCGGAGGGTACGGGTCTGAATTTTTTTTTGGGATGATAAAGGTCAAAGGGGGCATCCAGGATTTCATTAATCACATAGTTGCTTGAAGCCACAAGGCAGATGGCTGAAACGGAGAGCAGAAGTTTTAAGGGCGAAATGACTGAAAAATCCGGAATCAGAAAAAAAGCCAGAATAATGCCCAGCCCCATGAAAACGTTTTTAAACCAGTGATCCGGTCTTGCGATATCCACATAGGGCCCGAATTTTCCGAGTGTTTTATAGCGGGGAATGGAGGATTTTTCACTTCCATCAATGGTTTTCATGATAAGCCCCGGACCTTTCTAAAAAGGATGTTTCCTTGAAGTATAAAAATGTTGTTTATCAACACTTTTTTCAGATACGTCAATAAAATTATATGCTGGAATTCGCTTTACAAAAAGTTCTGTTTGAAGGAATCTTAAAAACTAATTTTTAAGGAATTTAAATAAATGTTTTTGTTCAAACGGAGCCTTTTCTGGACCTCAGCAGCAATTCTTGTCTTTGTTTTTACACGGCTGTTTTTCATCTCTCTTCCCTCCTATGCGGTCACTTATTTTGATGAGGCGATCACCGGGCTTATGGGGATGCATCTTTTAAGGGGTGAGTTTCCCGTATTTTACTGGGGTTGTCCCTATCTAGGGCCTCTGGAGGCCCTGTTTGCAGCTCTTTTTTTTCTTATCACCGGAGAAGCCTCCACTTTTGCCTTAAGGCTTTCCCCACTCCTGGCCTACCTGATCTATGGAGGAGCCCTTTTAGCCCAGGCAAGACTCACCATGAAAAAGGAAGTCTTTTATTTCTGTTTTCTGTTTCTGATTTTTCCGCCTTATTATCTTCTTCATTTTTCTCTGACCGCCATCGGGGATTACATGAATACGGTCATGCTTGGAAGTTTAATGATACTTCTGACCTCTATCATGATTACGGATGAAAAACGGCTGAATTTACGGAATGTTTTTCTTCTGGGGCTTCTTTCGGGTTTTTCCTTCTGGACTTTTATTCAGACTGCGCCTGTGATTCTGGCCTGCCATTTGATTCTGTTTCTCCGGATGCGTTTCAGCTATCCGGGAATCCCTCTGCTTCTTTCCTTTCTGGGATTTGTTCTGGGGAGTCTTCCCTTCTGGATGTGGAACTGGAATAACGATTTTTTAACCTTTACCATGAAAGTCACGGGGGCTGACCCGGGAAGTTTTCCGGGTCATGCCCGTAATTATTATGAGGTGTTAAAACTACTTCTGGGTAACTATTCCCTTCAGCCCCAGGGATACAGGACTTTTACCGCAGGCCTTGCCGCTTTTTTTCTGATCGCGGTTCCCTGTCTTCTTTTTTCCGGACAGGGTCTTTTTGCGAGACTTAAGAAACCTGATCCTCTTCTCCTTTTGATTGTTGCTTTTACCGGAAACTCTCTGGCTTATATTGTAAGCTCGCATGGAGATCTTAAACTCCCGCGTTATCTTCTTCCTCTTTATTCCTCGCTTCCTGTTCTTCTGCCTTTTGCCTTATCTTTTCTGCTTAAAGGGCGTTATTTTTTTGTTTTTTCAACAGGGCTTCTTCTTTTGATGAGCCTTCCTGAAAATATCCGCTTTACGAAAAGTAATCTCGATCCTGCCTATATCAATCGTTTCACGCCCAGAAGAGCGGAATTAAATGAGTTTTTTGATTATCTGGGACAGAATAATATCCGGCATCTTTATGGGGCCTACTGTTTTACTCAGATATTGACTTTTGAGTCCAAAAAATCGGTGACTGCTGCGGATTATTCGGGTTTCAGAAATATGAGTTACCTGCGGGAGGCGGACAATGACCCTCGCACCGGGCTTGCCGCAGAGGATCTTCTGGGGGCTCCGGACAGTGATTCCCTGGAATCCACAATCAAGCTTTTGACGAGGAAATATCAGAAGAAAAAATGCGGCCGTTTTACTGTTTTTCATGATTTTAAAATTAATGACGCCTCTGATGCCCCTTTGCCCTCCGGCAGCATTCAGAGTATTTCGGTATGTGAACAGCAGGAACGGAAAAATTTACTGAATGACAGGATTTTTGAAACCTTCTGGGAAACGCAAAAGCCCATGACCGGCAAAGAGTGGATAACTTTGACTTTTGTGAAACCGGTGAGGGTGACGCGGCTTCTTCTGATTCCGGGGACGGATTATCTTGCCTTTCCAAGAGGGCTTCGCATGGAAGGAACGGATGTCCGCGGGCACAGGATCAAGCTTGCAGAGGCGAAATCCATTTGCGGATCTTTCAAGGTTTTTCATGGAAAGCCAAGGCTTTTTGGGAAAGGGGAAATTGAGATCCGTCTGGACAAAGAAACAGAGCTTTCTTCTGTCACACTTTTTCAGACCGGGGAGGATCGCTTTTTTCATTGGAAAATAGGGGAGATTATCCCTTTTGAACAGAAACAGGAAAATTCTCTTTTAATCAGCTCTGTGCCTGAAATTCCGGAGGACAGATTTCTTGTTACAACCCCGGAGCTATATCTCAAACATTATTATAAAACTTTCCATGATCAGCAAACCATTCCTCTTTATCCGCCCATGCTGACTTATCTGCACTGGTCAAGGGTATGGGACTATGACACTCCCAAAAGGTATTTGAATATGGATTCTGATCTTTTGTTTATTTTGCCGCCTGATCATTGGGAGTATTTTAAAAATTATCTTCAGTCCCATGAAATAGCCTATAGTCTGAAGGAAACGCACAACCTCGTTACTGTGCAAACACAGTCCTGCGGGATTCCGAAAGATCGAAAATACATCCCTTTGCTGCCCCGGACAAAATGGGCAGAGACTTTTAATCAAAATCCGGTATTTGAAGCTTTTTTTCCTGAGCCTGTCTTGCTTTATGGTTTTAAACTGGCAAAACCGCCATGTGGATTTCAGTGGAAAGATCTGATGATTGAGATTCTGGATTCGGGCGGAGAATGGAAGTCTGTTGCTTTTAAAACTCATGAGGCCTATTGGACGGATGAAGTGATTCTGGAATCCTGCCGTGAGGGCTCAGAGGTACATTTTGAAAAACCGGTTCCTGCTCAAAAAGTTCGGTTTATTCTTCATGGCCTTTACAAAACACCTCAGGATCTTGAGGATTTCTGCAAATCAGAGATTATTGGGGATTTTAAATCCGGGAAGGACGAGTATCTGGTAAAAAAGACTGAGGCTTCGGGTTCTGTGGCAATTTTTGAAGAAACCCTTTCTCTGGATGATTTTTCTCTTAATCCTTCAAACCCTCATCCGGGCGGGTATCTTGAGGTTCATGCCCGTTTTTCATGGCTTAAAAAGAAGAGAAAGAATATGGCTTCTACTTTTTTCCTTCATGCCCTGGACTCCACAGGGTATAAAGTTTTTCAGCTGGACAGAGATCTGGATTTTGGTAGAAACCCTCAGGATTTAAAAAAACCTTTTGAGAGGAAATATTTTATAAAAATCCCTGAATCCATTAAGGAGAAGTCTTTAAGGGTGATTATCGGGCTTTATGATCAGCGAACGGGTAAGCGTTCCAAGCCCTCTTCTTCTCATCCTGTCGACATGAGGTCTGTTGAGCTGGGGGAGATTTTTATTGCCCCTGATGTTCACAGACCAGAAGATCAGTGAAAGTTTTGACCGGGACAAAGGTGCTTTCCGGGATTTCTGCAAAAAGGGTATTCCAGTAATACATGCCTCCGTTCCATAAGCCCGGAAGCTCAAGAGCTTTCAGGTTTCTGCCTTCATGCGATTTAATCGAGATGATCCCGCCTTCCGGTTCCGAAAAATGAGTCAGATCATAGGCCTCCCCTTTGTAGTTTTTGAGGCCCAGGACCATGAAAACCGGATTAAAATGTGTGGAGCTTCTGACCATGGACATTACTTTATCGGAGTTCAGATCGATCTGTGAAGTTTCCACAATCTGAAGAGAACGTGATTTATCGTGGTTCTCCACCCAGAAGGGGAGTCCTCCGATTTCTCCCTTGTTGCGCACAAGTCCGCAAATCCTCACGGGTCGGTTGAGTGTATGGCGCAGATAGTTTATCTGGTTTTCAAGGCTTTCAGAATGAAGAGCGGGCGGCGGTGTAAGGGAGAGTGTTTCTTTGATGAATTTAACAATCTGCTGCACATGGCTTTTATCGGGTTTGGTGAGATCCAGTTCTTTTTGATAATTGAAAATTTTTTCCTGGATTCCGAGTAAAAGTCCGGCAAGCATTCTCATGTTTTGAATGGAAGGTGTTTTCGCTGAAAGGGTCTGCACATTATCAATGTTTTTAATGAAGACAATATCGTACTCCCCGGAGACTTGGCTGAGATTCCGGAGAAGAGCGCCGTGTCCCGCAGGGCGTAAGACAAGGCGGCCTTTTGAATCACGGAAAGGCTTGTTTTCCAGATCCAGAGCGAGGGTATCGGAAGATTTGGATTGAACGGAGAAGCTGACGGAGCTGGGCCGCAGGACCTCTGTTTCGGCGTTTTTACGGCACTGAATATATTCTTTCAGGGGATCTAAAAAATCTTCGGAAATAGTGAAATGTACATGGGAATTTTTTGGAAAGGGACTGCAGGTTAAAGCAGCTTCGAAAAGATGTTCATCCACAGGGCTTAAAGATTGCTGGTCATTTTTATGAAATTTGATCAGGGCCTTGGGTATTTTTCCGTAGTTCAGTCCTTTGGGGGTCAGGAGGATATCGAGTATTTCTCTATAGTGTTCGCGGGAGATGAGTTCTTTTACTGTTTTTCCTGTTTGTTCCCTGAGACAAGCCTGGAGGTCTTCAAAAAAGGCGAATTTCTGAATGTTGTTCAGAAATTGTTCAAGGCTCAAAAAGTCCGGATCTTTGTTGATGACTCCGTGGTAGAAGACGGAACGGCTGATGGAGGGATAGCTGTTGAGCAGGGAAAGCAGGGGTTTGAACATCCGGGAAGCCGCGCCGGAGGCGGGGATAAAGTGGAGCCAGAGTTTTGACTGGATTTCTCTTTTAAAATAGTTTTCAGCATCCTGAATTTCTGCAGGATTCAGCATTACAATGCCTTCCCCAGGCGTACAGGGCTTGATTAGTTTTAACGGTGAGAATCCGCGGGTAATTGTTTGAATCTGGGATTCAATCTGGGGCATATTTAATCCGTGTTCTTCAACTTGCCGGATATCAGCCTGAGAAAAGGAATAGTCTGTCAAAGCGGTTTCCTTTTGGATGTTGAAAAATAATATAAAGATCCCTCTGTCAAAGAGTCAAGAAAGAAAGAAGAAATCAGTGTTCAATGTAAAGATGCTTATGAATTGAATTTCTATTGCTTTGTTGTTTTTTGGGTAATATAAAAATTAAAAAAATGAATGTATAAAAAATACAAAATATAATTATTTTTATTAAAAAATGTAATAAAAAATTACATTTTTAGACCATAAAAGCCTTAAATGTTAATATTATGTTGTTTTTTTGAAAAAAATATTGTAATGTATTTTTTGATGATGTTGATCAGAATTTAATGAATGGCAGGGATCTTAAGAAAGAGGAGCTGAAAAGGATGAAAACAACAAAAAGATTATCTGTTAAAGGGAGTGCGCTGATTGTATCTATTATTTTTTCAACCCTTATCGGGATGGGGACTGTTGCGCTTCAGAATTTTCAATACCTGACACACAAGACGAACCATAAATCTTTTGAGGGTAATAAAGCCCGCTATATGGCGGAAGCTGGTATTATGCTTGCCCTTGATGAGCTTAATAACCAGACTTCCTCCCCTTTTTCCGGAGCCGGGGATTTTTACTGGGCTTCTTCAGGCGGTAATATTTATACCCTCTCCCGTTCGGATATCGGGAGTGTGAATGTGACGGTTGATTATACAGACCCCAATTCCGTGGTGATTAAAAGTTATGGATTCTATCAGAGTGTAAGAAAAGGTTTAGAAGTTAAGGCTATTAAGGCAGGCTCTTCAGCCATTAATCCCATTTTCCCGGGAGCCATTGCCGCCCAGTCCGACATTGTGACCATGAATTCTTTTACCGTGGATTCCTTTGCAAATGGGGTCTATGACGCTCTTCATCCGGGCTACAACGGGCATGTGTTTACCAAAGATGACAGTATCAATTTAAAATCAGGAACCATTGTCAGAGGTCATGTTTACGCCCCTCCAAGTCCTGTTCCGGTTTTCAATACCGGAGAAAATTCCAACGGTAATGTGTACTGGACCGCTGCAGATGAAACTGCAGCACATAATTGCGGCGGGAGTACAGGGGTTTTTACAGAGTTTAAACCGGTCGCTATTCCTCCTCATCTTTTAATGACAGGCTCGCCTACTGCAGTTCTGTCAAGCGGGGGGAGTTATGGAAGCGGTCATTATACAGGGGCAACGGGTCTTGGAAACTTGACTTTTACCGGCGGTTTTTATAAAATAGATGGGGATATGGCTCTTGGCAACAGCAAGGTGCTGACCATTAAAGGAAACAGTGATATCTATATCACAGGAGACTTGTCTCTGGGGAACGGAGCGATGATAATCAATTATACCCTGAAAGCGGATGGATCTGATCCTGACACCTTGCCTGACGTGGATAAGGTTTATACCCTGAGAATTTATGTGGACGGCGGACTCACCTTTTCTCAGGGCAATGAAGTGAATATGTACTGCAATTATGATGTCACCAAGCTTCAGCTTTACGGATGCGGGAACGGCTATTTTGCAACCCCAGCTAAAAAAATCAATATTAAAAACGGAGGGTCATTTTTCGGATTTGTCTATGCCCCGTATTATGAGGTGGAATTTAATAATGCCAATGAGGTTTTCGGCGCCTTTGCCTCGTATCAGATTATTCCGAAAAACGGATCAAAGATTCATTTTGATGAACGTTTATGGGGCTTTGTGGACGGGGTGGCCCCGGATAAATACGGATTAAGCGGATGGGAGGAAATATGAAGAAGACAAACCAGACGCATTATTTGTTTAAAAGCGGATTTCACCCGAATATGGACCGGCATTGCAAATATTCGGGAGCCAGGGTCAGGCCTATGCCGCATAGGACTGGCATGCGTAAAAAATAATCGCTTTTAAAAAAATAATAAGAGTGATCTGTGCCGTTTTACCTTTTAAACCTGAAAGGTCGAAACCATGGGGATATTATGTAATCATCACGATTCCAGGATCCGGATTAAGGGATTTTCCCTGATCGAACTCCTGATCGCCATTTTTATATTTTTTCTGATTTTTTCAGGAGTCATGAAAAGTCTTGCCTCTATTTTCACTGTTCAAAAGGATTCCCGTGAACTGGCGATCGCCTCTCAGATTCTAGGTGATATTGCCGAAAAAATCACCTATATGAGAAATACGGCCGGATGGGATGTGATTGATTCTTCCACCCTGGTTTTTAACTCAACGACGGTTGCTGAATTGAATTCTCTCCCCGGGAGTTCGGTCAATGTTGCAGTTGTACCTTATAAGGATGCATCCGGCGCAGATACGAATACTTTGAAAAGGATTACGATTACGCTGAATTGGACTTCCAAAAATGGGAAAGCAAAATCAGAGGCCTTTGAAATGGTGTTGTCAAAACCGCCGTCAGGAATATGAGTTTATGAAAAAAAGAGCTTTTTCAATAGTGGAGCTGCTTATTTCTCTGACTCTGCTTGCGGTGGTGAGTATAGGTTTTTTTTCTGCCTTCCGGTTTTACCAGGCAAGAGGGCTTGCCTCCACCCAGAAAGCGATAAATCTTAATGCCATGCGTTCCTCTCTGGATAAGCTCAAACAGGATCTCCTGATTTCCAAAGGGCTTTATAACAATGATTATTCAAAAGTTCACGCCGTGAATGACCCCTTTAATGTTTATCAGACAAAAGATAATCAGCTGATTGTCAAAATTCCTTCGGTTTATTCTACCAATGAGTTTATTGATGTATCTGATCCGGAATATACCGATTATTATTTTTATTACTTATCCGGAGGCGAGCTCATCAGAAAAACATTCAGAAGCACAAAAACGGGTTCATCCCGGCCAACGGATGATTATATTCTTGCCAAAGGATTGAAATCCATTCGTTTCAGTGACGGATTACATACTTTAGGGACTCTTTCCAGCGAAAAGCTGTTGAGCATCCGGCATATTCAGATTGTCATTACCGCAGAGGTGCAGAACACGCTGAACGGGACTCCCCAGACTGAAACATTGACCTTGAATGTTTCCTTTCGTAATTATATGTAAATCGCCTTTTCTTTCTTTTTTTCCAGGATAAGTCTGCTTCCTTAACTCTTCGAAAACCTGATTGTTATGAAATGAAAATATTTTGCCTGTTGCCATTCCCATTGAACAGGGGATGTGGTAGCTTATTCTTTATATGCGGAAATTTATTTATAACGTAAAAACAGGTATCGGAATTCATGGTGTTTTTTAAAAAACTGACAGTCCTCCTTTTTGCCTTTATTTTTCTTTTTGAGCAGGCTTTTTCAGTTTATGCAACCCCTTGTGTTTCAAATGATTCAGAGATGTCAAAACAGTGCCTTGCTCCAAATTCAGAGATGGGAGCCATCCATGTTAAGAAACTGTTTCTCAACACCCTGATAGAGGCCTGGCTTTATTATTCCCGGAATAAGGACCCTGAAGGGGTAATGGACTGGAAAAAAATTCATTATCACCTTGTGAAAAACGGATTTAATATCAGGGAAATATCCGGAAGCAGTGAAAAGGACAGCTATGTCACCCTTTATTTTAAAACAATGAAGGGAACCACCCAGGAGGTCTCTTTTCATTTTGACAGAAAAGGAAAAAACCTGATCAAGCCTAAAATAACTTTTCCTCCGGACAAGGAGACCTATGCTTTTGGTTTCAATGAAGGGATTGAAAGCATGGATACCCGGATTCTTGATTTTCTTGAAACACCTGCTTTTGACGAGGATCTCTGGGCTAATCAGCAGGAAAAGAAAAAAGAAACCCTTAGGGAAGTTAATAAAAACAGCACTCCTGAAAGTTCAACGCGCATTGCCGGAGCTGTCCTTGCCTATGCGGCGACTTTTTCAGCCCTTACTTTGCTTTTTTTATATGCGCCCTTTGGGCTTTATGCCCTGGGATCTGTACTTCTGATTGCTGTGATAACGGGGCTTATCACCATGGCTGAAACAGCCCTGATCAGCACGACAAGGGATGAAAAAGCGGTGGCGTATCTTCAGAAAGAGGCTAAGAAAGGGAACCGGTCCGCTAAGAAGGCGCTTGACCTTGTGAATAAAACCCATCAGAAACTTCCTACAATCACCCTGACTAAAAATCTGGTTGGTGTTCCGGGCGGAATCATGATTTCGGGTATTTCGAATTCTTTTATTTCACGCTATTTTACGGGCGGAATAGCGGCCCAGATTCTTGACAGGATTTTTTCAGTAGTCTTGACACTTGTTTTTACTGAACAGATTCCCAAGGATATAGCTTCTGCGGATAAAAAGGTTTATATTGTCATGGCCATGGCCCCTGTTTTTCCTTTTTTTGAAAAGATTTTGTGGCCGGTGATAGCCCTTTTGAACAGATTAAATCATTTTTCTCTTCAGTTTGTTTCAGCTCTGTTTTTTCTGGACCGTTCCTCGCAGAAAAAACAAAGGACTTATGCTAAAAAAATGGGGAGAATTTTTGAAAATGGCTGGCTTGAAGGAACGCTTTCTGACCTGGAATACCATTTTCTTGACGGAGTTCTTGCCCTTGATTCTACAACAGTCGGAGAGCTTTTTGCCAAAAGAGACTGGAGCTATACCCTCTTTTCGTTATCCCCGGAGCTAAGTATTTCTAAAGCCGTAGAAAAACTGGATGGAACATTTTTTTCCTATATTCCGCTGATTGATAAATATGGTTCCTGTCACCAGGTTGTATCCAGAGAGGATATTCTTCTTCATAATCAAAAGAGGGTGACGCTGCAGAAAAAACTGGATTTTTTCCGGGATAGGAAAGAAAAATTGATGCATCACCTTGAAGTTCAGGAAGCTTCATTGAAAGAACTCCCGGAGGATGGACAAATTCAAAGGCTGGTCTCTATTTATAAAAAACATATTCAGATTGCAGAAAAGAACTCCATGGAACTTGGATATCAGATTTCATCCCTGGAGTATAAAAATCTCCTGACTCTGGATCCTCTTCCTCATGTGATGATCAGTAAAGATCAGCCGGCGGGTGATGTGCTGAAATTTTTTCTTTCCGAATATCCACCGAAAATGGCGCTTATGGTGGATGCCCGTAAAAGGCCTGTTGGGGTGGTGACCCTGGAAGATATCATGGAATTTCTTTTTCAGCAGGAGATTTTTGATGAGACGGACATTGCCAAGAATTCTGGAAGCAGGGAAAGCCTCTCCCGGAAACCCATGCAGCTTATTTCGAATCCTGTAATTCAGAAAAACAGACGTCTGGCGGCAAGACTTCTTGAATTTAAAAAAACAAAGCCGGAAACTTCTGCATTGGATCATCGCTATGAAATTTCCCATCTGAAAAAGGAACTTGAATTTCTTTCTTCTGTTCAGATTGGTTTCCTTTTTGACCTTTTATGGGCAGATGCGTTTGGCAACCGTAAAATACAGCCTTTTATCTATTCCTGCAATATGGAGGGTTATCATGTCCTTGCCGGATGGTTTCAGCAAAAAAAAGAGTATGAAGATCTTTTCATTCTGCTGAGAAAGGCATTTAAAGAAATCAAGCGTATGAATTCAGGGGTTCCCGCCGCACATAATTTTCATCAGATTTACAATGACTTCTACAAATTGATCCGCTATGCCCAGATTGGAAATCCCCAGAAGGATCCCCGGATTGATTTTCTCCTTAAGGAACCAGTGCTTCAGAAAACGGCCGCTTTTTTAATGAACAGGAATGAAGATTATTTGAAAGATAATCTGATCCGTCTGAAAGAAATGTCCCAGATTGCCGAATCCACTCAAAGTTACCATCCCCGGAGTTTTTTTAGAAAAATACAGCCTTTCCTCACCTCCGGAATGATTGCTTTTCTGATCGGGGGAGTTGTGGCTTTGGGATTCCTGATCAGTTCACAGATGGGCGGTTTTGTTCTTGTGACCCTGACGCTTACGTTTTTATCCGGATTGATCTCTGCAATGGAAGCGGCGGTCTTTTCCGTCAACAGGGAATCAGTTGAAAACTTGAGTTATTCAGGGGATCCTCTGGCTTTCCTTCTCAAGGATATCCTTGAAAACCGGCAGAAATATATTCCGACCACTGTATTTTTTGATACTCTGATTAAAATTCCCGGAGGGATCCTTTTGAAATCCGCATCCCTTCCCATACTCGGGGAGCTGGGAAGCTGGTTTTTTTCCACCCTGTGGTTTACTGTTTTCGTCAAAGTCATTCCGAAATTTTTAGGTGTAAGTTTTTCTCTTTCCGTTTCAAAAGTAGCGGCTCCTATTCTTAAATTTTTAAGAGCAGTTTTCTACCCTGTTATTTTTTTAATGCAGAAACTTACTTTGTTTTTTAAATTGTATCTCAAGGCGCTTACCTTTGGGAAAATTGATTTTATTGCCCCTGCCCATCAGAAGGAGAGCGTTGAGATTTATAACCAGCAAAGGCAGCAGATCAACCGCGTTTTTGAGTCGGAAAAACAGGAGGCTCTTGCCAGCGAACCTGACTCACCTGTTTATAAAGAAAAGAAGACTACGCTGGGTCTTCTTGAAAAGGGTCTTGCCTTTTTCGGTGAGGTTCCGGGAGTTGTTACTGTTGCAGACCTATTGAACATCAAAGCTCAGCAGAAATCCCTTCCGAAAATTTTTGATCTGCCTTTTGATATTACGATCGAAAAGGCCAACTCTGCTATTCAGAATTGTCCTTTTTCCAGAATTCTTCTCTATGACCGTGTTATCAACGGTAAAATGAATTACATCGGATGTGTATTCAAGGAAGATATCCTTCAGGCCTATACGGAAAAGAACAGAAGGGGAGCTCCCCTTTCGAGTCTTTTATATACCCTGGTTCCTAAAATTTCTCTTTCCTCCCCGGCAAAGGATTTGCTGAAAAAGTTTCTGGCTGTGGGAACAGCCCATCTTTCCATTGTGGAGGATGGGGAGGGAAATCCTGTTGCCGTTCTTTCTCTGGAGGATGTTATGAAATATATGCTGACCCCGAAAAATGCGGAAACACGGGTAAGAGAAAATGTACCAATCCCCGCTGAAATTTCAGAAATGATTTCCCCTTATCACCCGGAAAAACACGCGGCTTAAAAGATAGCCCGAATTTTGAACCAAGTAACAAAGAATCTTTTTCTTTAAACCTCTCTCGAAGTATTTCTTTATTCTTTCCGTGTATTTGTTAAAATGATTACTTTTATTAAATAATCGTTTCGTCATAATCCGGAGGATTTAAAAATGAAGGTTTTTAAGTGCATTTTCTTTTTATTGCTTTGTTCTCTAATTTTGCCTTCAGCCCTTTTTGCTTCAGTAATTAAATTTGCCTCTCTGGCCCCTGAGGGGAGCACCTGGGTCAAGGTGCTTACTCAATGGAATCAGGAACTTACGGAAAAAAGCAAGGGAGCACTTAAGTTTCGTGTGTATTCCGGAGGGGTGGCCGGGGACGAAAAGGATGTGATCCGGAAAATCAGGCTGGGACAGCTCCATGCCGGAGGCTTTACCGGAGTAGGTCTTGGTGAAATTGCGCCTGAGGTACGCATTCTGGATGCTCCCTTTCTATTCAGAAATACCGAAGAAGTTGATTATATTCTGGGTGCCTTTGAAAAAGAATTCTTCAAAGCCTTCAGACAGAAAGGCTATGTGCTTTTAGGCTGGGCGGAAGTGGGGTTTGTTTATTTTTTTACCGCAGAGAAAGCCTCTGATTTTGAGAATCTAAAAGGGATGAAGATGTGGGCCTGGGAAGGAGATCCCATTGCAGAAGCCCTTTTTAAAAGCTTGAATATAAGTCCGGTTCCCCTTTCTATTGCCGATGTTACAACCTCCCTTCAGACCGGACTCATCAACGGGGTATATTCCTCTCCCATGGGGGCCCTGGCTCTTCAGTGGACAAACCGTACAAAATACATGCTGAACCTCAAATTGTGCAATGCTTCAGGGGCTGTCCTGGTTTCTGCCAGGCTTTTTGATTCCTTGCCCGGCGATCAAAAAGATCTTCTTCTGGACACGGGGAAGAAACATTTAAGGCATCTCACAGAACTTTCGCGTGCTGAAAATATTTCGGCAATTGATTTTTTGAAGCAGAATCATGTTGAAGTTACGGAGTCCCTGATTCCCGAGGGATCGGAAACGATAGAGAAGACCGGAACCAGGGCAAGGGAAATGCTGATTGGAAAGCTGTATGACAAAAAATTTCTGGAAAAGGTTGAAACCTCCCTTGCGGAATATCGTGCCGCACATCCATTAAAAGCGGATTAGACTGATGCCCTGGATTCAGAAAATTGAAGCTTTTCTTTTAAAAGTTGAACAGTTTTTTCTGGTTCTGCTTTTAACTCTCATGATATTTTTTGCCTTTACCCAGGTTATTTTGCGGCAGTTTTTTTCAACAGGGATTCTCTGGGCTGATTTGTTTGTAAGACATCTTGTGCTCTGGACAGGATTTTTTGGCGCGGCATGCGCCACAGTGAGGAAAAGACATTTTATTATCGATCTCTTAAATAAAAATCTTTCCCCGGGTTTTAGGGAATTTGCGGATTTTTTGACGGATATCTTTGAGATCCTTGTCCTGGCCTTGCTTTTAAAGGGCGCCTTTGTTTTTTTTATGGATGATTATCAATACGGATCAGAGCTTTTTTCCTTTTATTCTTTGCACGTTAAATCCTGGAGCATGACTCTGATTTTTCCGGCAGGTTTTATTCTGCTTCTGACTCATTCCCTGCTTTCCTTCATCAAAAATGCCTGTCTTCTGTTCAGAGGAAAAGGGGGGCGAAAATGATACTCCTCCTTCTTTCTGTCCTCCTGATCCTGACCTTTTTGGGTGCTCCGATTTTTTTGATTCTCGGCGCTCTGGCCCTCGTGGCCTTTCACTCCGCAGGAATTGATTCTTCAGCCATTTTTGCGGAAATGTACCGCCTTGCTTCTCTCCCTGCCCTGGTGGCGATACCACTTTTTACCTTTGCCGGATATGTTCTCGCGGAAAGCAGGGCTCCAAAACGTTTTTTAGGGATTGCGGAGTCTCTTTTCGGCTGGATTCCCGGAGGGCTTTCCGTGGTCAGTCTTTTTACCTGTGCCTTTTTTACGGCTTTTACCGGTGCTTCCGGAGTCACAATCATTGCCTTGGGAGGCTTGCTTTATCCTATGCTTACCAATAAAGGCTATTCGGAAAAATATACCTTGGGCCTTCTAACCACAACAGGAAGCCTGGGGCTTCTTTTCCCTCCCAGTCTTCCCATAATTCTTTACGGTCTCATTGCCAAAATCAGCATTGATCAGCTTTTTCTTGCAGGGCTCATTCCCGGATTACTTCTGATCCTTGTTCTTATGGTTTACGGGTTTGTCTGTGAAAAGCATCCTCCCCTGGTTTCTTTTTCATGGATAAATGTCCGGACCTCAATTCGGGAGGCGATGTTTGAGATTCCTCTTCCCTTTATCATTCTCGGGGGAATCTACGGGGGGATTTTTACAGCCACGGAGGCCTCCGCCATCATGGCTTTTTATGTGTTTGTTGTTGAGTTTTTCATCTATCGTGATCTTGCCTTAAAAAAAGATCTGGTGAAAGTGATTGAACAGAGCATGATGCTGGTAGGCGCTATTCTCATCATGATGGGAATGGCCATGGGGCTTACCAATTATCTGATTGATGCTCAGGTTCCCATGCATATGTTTGAATGGATTCATATGTATATTTCAAATAAATATTTTTTTCTTATTCTTCTGAATGTTTTTCTTCTGGTCATGAATATGATTCAGATGTTTTCCGCCATCATCATTGTCGTCCCTCTCATTTTGCCGGTTGCTTTGCAGTATGGCGTGGATCCCCTTCATCTGGGGATTATTTTTCTTCTGAATCTGGAAATCGGATACATGACGGCCCCCGTGGGCATGAATCTGTTTCTGTCGGCGCTCCGTTTTGAAAAACCGATTACTCAGGTTTACAGGGCGTCTTTACCCTTCTGGTTCATTATGATGGCTGTTCTTGTTCTGGTGACTTATGTTCCGGAGCTTAGTCTGGCATTAATTTTCAGGAATTGATTCCTTTCGAGTTTTGTACGCGCGATAAATATTCAGATTATTCCTGTTTGTATTAATTCATTAACGGGAGTTATGTCAAAAGGTCAACATCACTGGAAATTGGGGGAAGTTTTTAAACCAGGGGTGCCGAAATGAAGGAGTTTATGTGCAGCCTGTATTTGTTCAGCAGTGCCCAGCATGAATACCCTGTCCCCGGTTAAAAAGGTATGATCAGGATTGGGATTGGTCATGTGCTGCCCTTTCCGTTCAATGGCAATCAGCGTTGCACCCGTCTTCCTTCGTAAGTCGACTTCCCGAAGGGTGCGCCCCTCAAAAGCAGCCGTATACTGGGATTCAAGTTCAAAGGAGTCAACGTAAATGCCGGGGGATAATTCCGTGTGTAATAAGGAAGTGTCAATGGAGGTTTTTTCCCTTTTAGGGGAGGGCTCCTTGACGGAGATCATGGATTCCAAAGCTGTCTGCGCGCGGCTGTATACAAGCGACATGCGTTTGCGTGCCCACAGGGTGATAAACAAGGCCACTGCAGTCAACAATAAAAACACCGTCCGGGAAGGAAGAAGGGTTGAACTCAAGATGGAGGTTAAAAGAAACAGCAGAAAAATCGACGCCAATACGAGAGCGTTGGTAATGAATAAGCGGGTTGGACGCACCCATACGCCCTTCAGGGAGAGGGGCAGAGCTGTCTCCGCAAGCATCATGGCCAGGGCTTCAGTTTTTCTTATAATCGCGAGATAAAGCGGCAAACTGAAAATCACACAAGCAAGACATACAAAGGCTGCCAGCTGCCCCGACAGTGAAATCCCGTATCTTGCCAATGCCCCGTATCCGAAAGTCCCAAGTGCAAAAATAGCTGAAATTAAAACCAGATTCATGACAATGGTGATAATGGAACGTTTGACAACAAGGCGTATAGCGCTGTTTGATTTTCCCCTGCTTAATTGTTCAATCCACTGCGCGTAGAAAGCAAACCTTGCGGCCCAGCGGCGTCCGGATTCATACTGAGGGAGCAATTTTGAGCCCCTTTCCCCGGCTCTGATCATATAGGGGCTGAGAATGGTAGTTAAGACAGCTACTCCTACTCCTATCTGGTAAACAGACTCGCCCCCGATTCCCTGGGAGAAAGCCAGTGCGGAAATAATGAAGGCAAACTCCCCTACCTGTGCCATTCCTGCTCCAATCCGGATGGCGGAATCCAGAGAATGGCCTGTAAACAATGTGCCAAAAAAATTCATTGTAAATTTACCGGCGATCACAACAAAGGTGATCAGAAGGAGAAAAGGGAGATAATTCCAAAGAGCCGCCGGATTCAACTGAAGCCCGATGGTCACAAAAAATACAGCGCTGAAGATATGCCTTAAAGGATCTATAAGGGCCACGATTTGTTTTTTTGCATTGGATTCCGAGGCGATTGCTCCGATCAGAACAGCTCCAAGGGCAAGGCTCAGTTCGAGTTTTACGGCCAAAAAGGCCACACCAAAACACAGGCCGACAAGCATCACGATAAGCAACTCATCATTTTTAAAACGGCCAATGTAATTGAGCAGACGCGGGATGGTCAATAAACCGGCGACAATAACCATCGCCAGAAAAAGAGTCAAATGCCAAAGCCGTTCAACAACCATCGCTGTCTGAAAAGTCCCGGTATAGGCTATGCCTGTGAGTATGGCAATCATGATAACCGCCAGCATATCCTCCACCAGGGTAATCCCGATCATTGCCCCGGCGTATTTTTCCCTGGTAAGTCCCATTTCATTCAGAATTTTCGCGAGGATTGTACTGGAGGAATCACAGATAATGGCCCCTAAAAAAAGGCTCTCCACAGGTGCCCAGCCCATGAACCGTCCAAGAATGAATCCTATCCATAACATAATGGCGACATCCAGCAAGGCCACGATAAAAGCAGTGCCCCCCACTGTTCTCAGTCTGCGAAGGTTGAAATCAACTCCCAGTGAAAACATCAGAAACACCAAACCGATATCTCCAAGCGTCCTTATGATCTGTTCATCATGAATAAAATTGAAAGGAGGGGTATTAGGGCCGATGATTAACCCTGCCAGGACATATCCGATAACTTTCGGCTGATCCAGTTTGTGAAAGATAAAGGCGGTAAAACCCGCTATTGTTAATATGAGAGCCAAATCTTGCAGGAGCATATTTTCTTCCTCTTTATTCCATAGTTGTTATAACTATCTGAAATTAATCAAGATCTCCTTACTTAAATGATTCTTTTAAATTCCCTCAGATAGAGATCCTCGGTCATTATGCTTATAAATTTATCATCATCGCATATGCTGATAATATCCTTCATTCTTAACAGCGGAAAAAAATGTTCTGTTAACCAGACTTTCAAATTTCCCCGGTCATCGCACATGAAGATTTTCCCACCGGAACTGGTGAAATTTTCAGTAAGTTTTACGACATCATATTTTTCATGGCAGATGTTTTTATATTTTAATCCCGAGTCCACAAAATAGATATAAACATGTGCCTGTTCCATAAGGTGAAAGGATGCATAGCGCACAGCCACCCAGCAGGTTTCAATATCATTGGTCGAAATGATAATGCCCACTTTTTTATTTTCAGTCTTTTTCATAATCTTTATTTAATCTTTTTTATATAAATAACCAACCAGTTTTTTATGGAGATCAATCCTTTGTGCAAACGGGCGGCATCAGTCCCTGGGGAGCCCTTCAGCTATGGCTATCCCGTATACGGCATGAATATAAACATAAATCCTTTTTTTTGAAATTGGACTCCAATTGATTCCAGATTTCTATTTATAAAATGTGCGGGTAAAAGAATCCAAAAAAGTCTTTTCCGCGTGACGTAAGTTTAAAATAGTATTATAAGAAAAAACTTCATGATTGCGACACAGTGTTTTAGTATAAAAAAGCAGGCTTTTCCCTTTCAACTTAAAAAGGACTTTTGCCCATGACATCTTTGGTTAACACATATTTTAATAACTCTGTTATTCAGGGAAGTATCAATCTTTTTCTTCTTGTTCTGATCGTTACAGGTGTCTGTTTTCTGATTATCGGGCATGAGCGCAGAAGTGACAGGGAAAAACTTCACCCCTGGTTCGGGCAATATACCGTAAACATCCCCAATTTCATGTCCTATCTCCGTTTTCCAATCGGGGCCTTTATGTGCTGTATTTACTTTTTTACGATTTTCCATACCCCTTTCTGGAATTTTATTTTCCATTTATGTTTTGCCCTGGTCTGTGTTTTTGACTATCTGGACGGAACCTTTGCCCGAAAATGGAATGCCATCACCGAAGACGGGAAATCCCTGGATCCGGCATCAGATAAATGGGTCACTTTCTGCCTTGCTCTTCTGGGCTTTTTTTATGCGGGACTTCGCTGGTGGGTGCTTGCGATTGTGGTTGTCCGCGAGGTTTTAAGCATGTTTCAAAGGGCAAGAATGCGGCGCAAGGGAGAGGATGTTTCAGCCAAATGGCTTGGGAAGGTGAAAACGGGGGTGCAGTTTGCCGTACTCTATATTGTCATTTTGAGATCCCCTGTTCTGCCTGGTACGATTGGTCTGGACCAGTTTGCAAAAATGCTTCCTGACGGTCTTGTTCTCTGGGGAATGCTTCTGATGTGCTTTTGCACCATTATTTCCCTGTTCCCCTTTTATAAAACATTTTCCTATGTGAACGATTATACCAAATCTCAGAAGGAGGAATGCAATAAGGCCTGGTATATTCTTGGCATTCCGAACTTCTTTACCATGGGGAATTATCTTTGCGGGGTCACGGCTGTCTATTTTGCGATGCCGGAGGTGCATGTGGACTACCGGCCTTTTGTGGTGCTGTTCTGGATTATCGCGGCCGGGATTTGCGATGCCATCGACGGTCCCATGGCCAGAAAATTGAAGTCCTATTCGGATTTCGGAGCCTGCCTGGATTCTTCGGTGGATCTTTCCACCTTCGGTCTTGCTACCGCCATCATTATTTCCTTCCGTTTCTGGCAGGAAAACTGGCCTTTGCTGGGCATTGTTCTTGGCTCGATCTATTTTGTTTTCGTTCATTTGCGGCTTGCGCGTTTTACCGTGCTTTTAAATGATAATGAGGATAAAACCAAAAAACAGGATTTTGTCGGCATGCCTTCCCCTTCCGGCTCCATGGGAGTGATGGTGGCGTTTACTTTTTTTCAGGAGGTCTGGGCGCTTACGATTGCGGTTCTTTTTCTTTCCTGGGTCATGTACAGCAAATTGGATTTCATCAGTCATTCGAATTCCGTTAAACATACGATTTATAGATATGTGCTGATCCCTTTTGTTCTCATCGGTTTTTTTATGCTTTGTATCCTGGTGTTTCAGCAGCCTTTTGTGAGTGCGCATACGTCCCGTGAACTGATTATTTATTTTAAAATTTGTTCCTGGATTCTTTTTGTGCCCTGGATGATCTATATGCTGGATGCTATCTGGAGGACCTATATCCGGAAATGGATCAAAGAGGTTTAACCCGGATTTCAGATGCTGCTGCAATATCCCCGGAACAAGGCCCGTCTTCTGAAAAAAACAGGGCTTTGTAAAAAAATCAAAAGAGATCAGGCCTGAAGGAAGCAGATTTTCAGAGAGACCTTACTATTTTTTTATGATCTGTTCCGGCTGAGATAATTTTTTTGAAGTTCAAGAATCTGCTGAATGCCTGATTTTCCAAGGGAAACAAGACTTTCCAGCTGGGATTGAGTAAAAGGATTTTCCTCGGAGGACATCTGCACTTCCACGAATTTCCCTGATTCCGTCATTACGAGGTTCATGTCCACATCGGCTTTGGAATCCTCGGAATAATCCAGGTCTAAGAGCAGTTCCCCTTTGACAAGCCCCAGGCTTACGGCGCAGACATGTTCGATCTGCGGATTTTCCTGAAGGAGACCTTCCCTGAGCATCCGGGAAATCGCAAGGCTTAAGGCTACGGAAGAGCCGGTGATAGATGCCGTACGGGTTCCCCCGTCGGCTTGAAGCACATCACAGTCAATCCAGATTGTTTTACCCGGAATTTTTTTAAGATCCACAACGGTTCGGAGGGCCCGGCCGATAAGTCTCTGAATTTCAATGGTGCGTCCGCCCTGTTTGCCTTTGGAGGCTTCCCGGGGAGCGCGGGTCGGTGTAGAGGCGGGAAGCATGGAATATTCGCAGGTGAGCCAGCCGTCGGTCAGGGGATTCAGAAAAGGAGGAACTTTGTCTTCAATGCTCACCGCACAGTTGACAAGGGTATTGCCGGATTGCATGAGAACTGATCCCTTGGCATACTTCTGCAGAGGTGCCAGAAGGGAGGTTTCCCGGAGCTGATTGAAAAGCCGTCCTTCAGAACGCATAAAGACTTTAGTTGCTCTGGGCAAGAGTGCGCAGGTAAGCCCGCACATTCTTGAACCCCTGAAGGTGTTTGAAGGTGGCCCCATTTTCAAAAATCACAGCGGTTTCTGAATAGGGCAGATTATAATGTTCAATGATTTTCCGGCTCATTTCATAATTCAATTCAAATTTTCTGAGCCTGCCGTTGTATTCGGGCTGAATGACTTCTACAAAAGGCGGGGAATTTCTGTCGTCCATTTCATTTTTCCTTTGAAAGTTCACCAGGACCGGGGTTTTTATGTCCCTTATCATGGTTTTGAAAGCGTCAAGCATCTGTTCGTTATGAATCATAAGGCCCCCCTCATTTAAGGCGTAATCTTAAGACGGGGATTGAAAAAAAACAAGAGAAAAAAACGATTTTTTCTCACATTGCTGAAAAATGGAACATTGGGGGATTTTATTGCTGGACGTTGAAGAAAATGTAGGCGAGAACTCCGGAGAGGATAATAAGAGCCAGGCGGTTTAAATGTTTGATGATATGGAATTTTTCTTCATTTTCAGGGGCGATCACATCATCGGCCAGTTCCTCGAAATTCTGAAAAAGCTCTATTCCGATGAAAATGCAGAGAAGGAGAATTAAAAAGGGGTGATACGATATAAACTGATAGAGGGATTGAAAACTTTTAGAAAACCCTGTAAAGATGATGGTCAGGGTCAGGCAGGCAATAAAGATCTTTAAAAATTTCTGATGAATTTTCAGCATAAAAAATTCCCTTCTGCTCAAGTATTTTGAAATACGGTTGAAAGGATTCTTCCTGTTTAACACATTATAGCTTTTCAGAAGGAATGTTTCCATCTTTTACTTAAATATTTATCGGCGTCTGCGGATGATGAAAAATTTTAAGGTATATTTTTTTTAAGTATGATAGGGTCAAAAAACATGGTTTAAGGTTGGTTATCGTGCCAGCGGTAATTCCCCTAAAAGGAGGGTGACAGGATCAAACTTTTTATATAATAAGGGATTCAAAGCATTTAAAATTATTTTCATTCAATATGCGGGTTATTCGAGTAAATATAAGGAGTGTTGAATAATGTCGGAGAACATATTTTCAGATCGAATCGTGGATGTTCCCAGGTCTTTTATCCGGGAAATTCTTAAGGTCACCCTTGATAAAAATGTTATTTCATTTGCCGGAGGCCTGCCCAATCGTGATCTTTTTCCGGTTGCAGAGCTTAAAGAAGCGACTCAGCAGGTGTTTGATATTTACGGCTGTGATATTTTTCAATACAGCAACTCCGAAGGTCATCAAAAGCTCCGGGAATACATTTCCGCACGCTACCGGCAAAAGAAAAATCTGAACATTCCGGTGGATAATATTCTCATAACGAGCGGTTCCCAGCAGGGACTGGATCTTCTGGGAAAGGTGCTTTTAAACGACAGGGACGGCCTCGTGATTGAAGAACCCGGATACCTCGGAGCTATTCAGTCTTTTTCACTTTATAAGCCCCGTTTTCTGCCGGTCAGGATCACTGAAACAGGCATGGATACAGAGAAATTAAGAGAAGTCATTGTTTCTGAAAAACCGAAACTGATGTATACCGTCCCCACCTTTCAGAATCCTTCAGGAATTTCCTATACGCCTGATAACCGCCGTGAAGTCGCTAAAATCATTGAGCGGAGTCAGACCCTGCTGATTGAGGATGACGCCTACGGTGAATTGCGGTTCTCAGGGGAGAGCAAAGAGTCTTTTAAGGACCTGCTTCCTGAACAGTGCGTGCTTTTAGGATCTTTTTCAAAAATTGTAATTCCGGGATTCAGAATCGGGTGGGTTGTGGCTTCAGATTCCATCATGGATAAGCTGATCGTTGCCAAGCAGGCGGCGGATCTGCATACGAGCCATTTTACCCAGAGTATCCTGTATCAGTATCTGAACGATAATGATGTGGACAAGCACATCCGTCTTATCCGCGAGGCCTATGGGAAGCAATGTCAGGCGATGCTTGACGGGATGGAGGAGTATTTTCCAAAAGAGATGAAATTTACACGGCCCGAGGGAGGAATGTTTTCCTGGGCTGAACTGCCCGAGGGGCTTAATTCTCTCGATCTTTTTGAGCTGGCGGTGAAGGATAATGTTATTTTTGTTCCGGGAGATCCTTTTTATGTGGGAAAGAAAAAAACTCGCACCATGAGGCTTAATTTTTCCTGCGTTGATGAAGCCACAATTCTTGTGGGGATTCAAAGGCTGGGCAAGGCTATTCAGAAATTGATGGATAAAAGAGTATCTGTCTAATCCCTATGGGTTTAATTCCCTGGAGTTTACTGCGGATTGTCATTTCGGGCGTTGGTGAGAAATCCAGATTCCTCACATTTGTTCGGAATGAGATTTGATACTCCGCAGCCTGCGAGAGGGTTGTTCATTCTTCTTTGAAGACAGAAAATTTCAGGCTTTGTTTTTTTTTATTTGCTTGAGAATGGCCTGGATCAGAGTGTCCAGGCTTTGAAGAAAGGCGGAGCGGTCTTTTTTTTCAAAGGGCGCGGGGCCTGAAGTCATATCCCCGATGCTTCGCAGGTAGGTGGAAAGATCCCGGGCGGCCAGGGCGCTTCCTATGGATTCCGGAGTGTAAATACGGCCCTTGGAGTTGAGAACTCTTGCCCCTTTTTTAATGGAGCGGGAGGCAAGCGGGATGTCGGTTGTGATGACGATGTCGGTATCTGTGACCTTTTCAACAATCCAGTCGTCGGCCGCATCCATGTTTCCGGGGACGACGACCATTTCAAACAGGTCTTCCCGGGGTATCCGCATGGGAGCGTTGGCCACGAGATACACCCTGATCTTATAGCGCAGAGCCACACGATACACCTCTTCTTTGACAGGACAGGCATCCGCATCCACATAGAGGGTAATCATTTTAAAAACCTTTCCTATAAAGAAATTGTAAAATTTCTGATTTTAATTTCATTGGAATTAATTCCCGGAAGCTTACTGCGGCTTGTCATTTCGAGCGTTAGCGAGAAATCCAGATTCCTCACGTTTGTTCGGAATGACTTTAGATACCTCACAGCTTGCTGCGGGGTGTTTCATTTTTTATTTTCATGTTCCTTGAGCAGTTAACCATATTTTAAGTTTAAAAACAAATCAAAGCTTGATTTGAATTTGTTTTTGATTAACATCAACTGTTAAATGACGGTCAATAACAACAGAGGAGGCGTTATGAGAAATGGATTGAAAATACTTTTTTGGGGAATGATTGTGGCCATTTTTAGCGGCGTGGTTCTCAATGCAGAAGAGATTACGAATGACACCCTGAAAACAATCTTCAGCCGTAAAAGTGTCCGTTCTTATAAAAATGAAGTGGTCACCCGGGATCAGTTAAGTCTGCTCGTCAAGGCTGCTATGGCTGCTCCAACGGCTGTGGACAAGCGTCCCTGGGAATTCATTGTCATCACGGACAGGAAAGTGTTGGAGGAATTGAGCGAAGTTCTGCCGTATGCCAAAATGGTGACAGAGGCAGGCTCGGCGGTGATTATTTTAGGGGATACGGAAAAACAGTTCGGCGGAACAAACAGCAATTTCTGGGTGATGGATTGCAGCGCCGCTACGGAGAACTTTCTTTTGGCTGCTGAATCCATGGGGCTTGGCGCTGTATGGACAGCCATTTATCCGGATCAGTTGAGAGTCAGTAAGGTACGGGAGGCACTTAAGATTCCCGACCGTTACATCCCCTTGAATCTGATTCCCGTGGGCATTCCCACAGGGGAGGATAAACCTAAAGACAAATATAATGCCGCTCAGATCCACTGGGAGAAATGGTAGATATTTACGATATAAAAAAAGCCGGATACGGGAGCTCCCTGTATCCGGCTTTTTTTAATTTGAAGTTTCTATTTTTTAATCAGGTCAATTTCAATATTCAGAGGTTCGGCAAATTGATCCAGTACCTCTTTTTCAATAAAGGGAATATCCTGTTCCAGCTTAAAGGCAAGGTCTTTATTCTGACAGCGGAGTTTTCCGATTTTATACTGTCCATAGGAAAGCTTTTCAGGATTTTTATAGGTTACGATGATTTTTTTGCCCTGGAAAAGTGTCTGGACGCTGATTTCGCAGCTTTCATCAAACTGTTTTGCAAGCAGTTTCGGATTGAAGCTTAAATGGCCCATGATGCCGCGGATGCCGAAAACCTCCAGGAGCATGGTCATGACAGTCCAGGCGGCAGAGCCTGTGATGTAGCAGTAACGCGCGCGGCCTTCGCCGTTGAAATATTCCGGAACGCAGGGGAAGAAAAGGCTTTTTTCAGTATTCTTCCACATTTTATAGATGGAGTGGAGGACCTCAAAACCCTCTTTTACAAGGCCTCTGCGGTAAAGTCCGTTGGCGAACATGACGTTCATGTGGCTGAAGAAGCTTCCGTTTTCCTTGTCTCCGTAATTGAAGGAAAAGGCGCGTCCCATGTTGAGCATCATTTTTCCGAAGTTGGTATTGAGCCTGAAGCCCTGGTGCTCCTTGTCTCTCAAAAGATCGCCTGCGGCCTTGAAGGCCTTTTTACACTGGGATTCAGTAGCCACGCCGGACATGATGGGGAAGACCTGACCGGTGAGGGTCATCTGTTCTTCATTATTAATCATTCCTTCAAGGCGCATTCCGTCGTTGTTGTAATAGCCGTTGAAATATTCGTGTTTTCCGGTAGAGATGAACTCATTGTCACGGATCTGTTTTTTGAGGGCCTCTGAATAGGTGTTCAGAATTTCAGAAAGTTCATTCAGATTAAAAGAAACCTGTTCCCCATTAATTCTTCCTTCTTCTACCTTAATGAAATAAGCCTGAAGCACAGCCTGCAGTTTTACGGGGTCGTTTAAAAAGACAGCGGGGATTCCGGGCTTGACCAGGGAGAGCATTTCCGAGGGAAGGGAAAGGGCGGGGATGTCTTTTTCCGCAAGAATGCCGCAGTAACGGGCCAGGGTTGCGAGGTTGGCTGCAAAGGCTGCGGAAAAGGGAACGGATTCGCCTTTGGCATGAGCCATGTCCAGACCGTCATTCCAGTCCGCATCTTCAAGCCGGAGATTTCCGTGTTCTCCGCGGTTGAAGAACTGGGTGAGGTTCTGAAGAAGCAGGTGGATAAAAATTTCACTTTTAACGACTTCATTATTTTTATTTTTAAGCCAGGTTCCGTCTTCTTTTTTCCAGTCCGGGTTGATTTTTTTGCTCCGGTGTGAAAAACGGTCCTGGAAAAAGGGTCTTTTTTCCAGAAGAATGGAATAATCGCCTGTCTGCTGAACATAGAGATCAATGGTCACTGTCGGCCATACGCCGTGATCCATCCAGGTCCTGGGAATGTTATTGCGGTCGGCAATGAATTCTCCGGGTTTAAGCCCGATAATGGTTGCATTGGAGCCGTCGATCCTGACTCCCTGAATGTTGTTCAAAAGGATGTCTCGTGTATCGGAAGGGTTGGTTAAAAGGATGCCCAGACAGTCCTGCCACAGGTCTCTCCAGCCTCTTCCTCCGCGGCCATAGCCGAAATCCGGAAGAAAGGAACAGCCGAAGATGCGGCGCATGACGGGCTGCAGGGAAACCCAGACAAGCCAGTTGTTGAAGGCGGGATCTCCGGTCATGAAGACGAGCCGCTCAACCTGGTTTTTCCACCAGACCCTGGTTTCCTCAAAAACAGACATGACCTTCCGGTCGGAATTGTAGCGTTCCAGAAGAGGCATCCAGTTCTCTTCCCGGTTATGAATTCCAAGAAGGATTGCAAATTGCCGGGATTCTCCGGGATTAAGCGTAAAGGATTTGAAGCGCAGGGCCGCGATGCACTGCATGCCGTCTGTGTCTTTGGGATCTTCAAAGGCTTTGTCCGTATAGATCATTTCCGGGGTTTCCAGACTTCCGCCCTCGCCGATAAAGGCTTCAAGGTCGGAAACAACACCTGCAAGGGTTTCCCCTTCTGAAGAAAAGGCAAAGGCTGAATAATCATTGGCGCAGGGTTTGTGGCCTCTTTCATCAAAGGACATGGTCGGGCAGAGGATCACGCCGTTGGGGTGTTTTTTATTCCGGTTGAGCATGGTGGTCACCTGACGGTGGTCCCTCAAATTATCAGCAGAACGGCCGTATAAAGGAATTGCAGCCGTAGGCAGAAGCGTCAGCGGGGCATCAGAAGTGTTGGTGAGCGTAATCAGACTGACTTCAAAAGGGTCTCCATTGGAAGGAACAAACATATCGGTTCGGGCTTTTAAGCCTGTTTTTTTATGGGCTCTTTCAGTGGTAAAATACCCCGGTCCGGCAAAGACATCCGTATTGCAGGCTTTCTGGCTTTTGGCTCTCTGAAAAGCTTCATCGGCACTGACCCCCGGGACAGACCAGATTTCCTTATCGTTGATTTTGACCCAGAAATTCCTGGAATTTTTGGTTTGTAGAATGCTTTCGGATACCTGGGGTTCTGTTAAAAAGGAATTCTGGCCGGTTTTGATATCGCCTTTGAGCTCGGGGGTGACGGCGGACATCATTCCCTGCATATTGAAAAGAGGAAAGTAAAGCCGGTTGATACGGTTTGCATTTTTAACCGTGAATTCGCCTGTGGGTTTTTTTTCTTTTGCGGTAAAGTCCAGCTGCATTCTTTTTGAGGCCATTATATTCTCCTTTTTATATAAATAGTCCGGATATTTAGGGATTTTTTTGGCTCAAGGTCAAGGCTTTTCCTGACCCTTTTTTTATCGGTTTTTATCCGGAAGAAAAAGTAACGAGACTCTTCCCACACCTCTCCACTTATGGTATCTTATGTTAATTTGAATAAAAGTGGACGATTATGGCCAGACAAATAATTTATATCCTGGTTTTTGCCGTGTCCTGCGGCTTCTGCCTGACGGGAAACTCCGTATGGGGACTCAGTCCTCATTCTGTCATGGTTCAGTCTGAAGGCAGTGATTTTCGGGTGAATTATGACGAAGTGATTATCAGCGAGATTTCAAAGCTTGAAGAGGAATTGAAAAATCTGCCGGATAAGATTCAAAAGACTCCTGAGGATTATAAGGTTAAAATTGTTGAGGGCTTCACCCCTCACGGCAAGGATCTTTTGAAGCAGATGCTTAAGAGAGGGAAAATCACCCTCCTGGCCGCACCAGAGGGTACTCCGCTTAAAAATCTGGTGGAGGAGGTCGCAGATCCCAGAATGACAACCGTTTTCCGAATTTCCGACTACTACCTGGATCAGACTGTGAAATACAAGGCAACCCCCAGAGATGTTCACTGGGAGCTTTTGAAAAAAGATATTGCCAAACATCTGGTAAAAAAACCTAACAAGAGGATTGTGGTGGAAGGCCCTTTTGCCCTTCAGGATGAGCTTTGGAACTACCTGGCCGGAGAGACGGGAGTTTTTGTTTTAAAACTTTTTGTCAATTACCCTAAAAAAATCCGAAAGGGGAAACTGGGCATTGCGGATGATAGTAAATCCGTGGAAAAATGGAACCTGATCCGTAAGAATGAGCTGAATGATATTTATCCGCAGCTTCCCCATGCTCATTTTGTGGTTAATCTTGCGCCTGCCCAGGAATTTTATCCCTATTCCAACTTAAGGCTTATGAATCTGTCAGACAAATCCTTTCATTCCAAAGACCGCTTTGCCAATGCCTTTCTGTCCATTCCTGACAACGGAACAGTGGATATTGTCACGGCCGGGGGGGGAGGAGATGTTTACGGGGCCATTCTGCAGGCCATGTCCCTGAAGGAAGTGCTTCTTAAGGCCGGTAAAAAAAATATTCGCTTCAGGGTTTTTACCTCGAATTTGAAAAGGGGAAGCGAGAATCCCAAGGGCGGTCCGGCAGACATGAAAAAAATTCTCTACCCTGTAAAGGGCAAACTGAAATCGATTCCCCCCTGTAAAAACAGTCGTCATTTTTATCGTATTTTTGAGGGCATTGAGGTTGTTTCCTCTGTGAGCGATGATGAGAGGCGCGATATAGTTATCGATGGTAAAGAGCTTACCACCCGGGTGGCTTTAAGTGACGGGGAAATTGTTGAGAAGGCAAAATCTTTAGGGATAGAAGTGCTTATGGCGGATGCGGCGGTCAGCGGAAAGGATCTGGCAGAGGATTACGAAGGGATGACATCAAAGGAATCCGTTTTTACCATAATCGGAGATATGGGAGGGGATATTGCGGCCCGTTTTCCTGTTCCCCGGAACGGTAAAAATTATCCTGAGAAAGATGTGCGTTCCCCCAATACGGATACCCTGTTTCTGGATATGGCCTATCATTTGAAAAAAATCCAGCTTTCACGCGGCATTGAGGATAAAACCTGGGTATCCATTGCCGCCTACGGCGGTGACGGGGAGCTTGGATATACCGGGCTTCAGTATCTGAAGGAAATTATAGGCTCTGAAGAGCTGCAGGCTGTGTTTTATAATCTGAAATTTCTTACGGCTCACAAATCGATCCTGGACCGTCTGCTTCAGTGGAATATTCACAGCGAGGTTTCCGGAAATCTGATCAACAATATCCGGAAATGGATAGAGGAATATAAACCCAATGAATATGAAGAAAAAAGATCCCCCTGGAGCTTTGATCAGGCTTCACAGATCAAAGGTCCTCAGCAGACCATCCGCAACGGCACAAGAACCGTTGTAATGCCTGTGGAATATGTGAATACGATTTATGTGGCTCCTGAAACCTTAAGAGAGCGCATTGACGACCAGATCAGCACTGAAGGAAAAGGGTGGTTTGATATTGACCAGGAACTCCGGTCAAAGTGTGAGCATAATCCCGTGGGAGAGCCCACGGGATTATGCACGGAAATGACGGATCCCAACAATATCCGTGACCGTAAAAATGTCAATGTAAGACTTCTGGTGGATCATGTGAGAAAAGTATCCGGCTGCATGACCTTTAAAGAGGCCGTGCAATGGCTTTTCAGAAAGGGTGTTCTCGGGGGCGGAATCAATGCTTATCAGTTTGAAAAAGGGCTTCTTTTTCTCAAGCTGAGCGAGGTCTATCCCTCTGAGATTTTAATTCAGAATGAACTGCAGAGCCTGTCTGAAATATTTGTTTTACTGGAAACGCTGAATAAAAAGGAAGTGAATCCTAAGGAAAGGGAAAGAGTTCAGGCGCTTTATCATTTATTGAGTCAGTACATTCTGTACAAGGTCGGCGGGTTTGAGGAAACAGTCAAAGAGGATTTGAAGCTTATGCCTTTTATTGCAGAATACTACCCTGTGCTTTATTTTCTGCTCGCAAACCGTGGTCCTTTGGAGGAACTGAAAATTTCCGGCGAAGCGGTTTCAAAGGCGGCCTAACCCGCATAAGGTCTTTCTTCGTGATTATTTGATATTTCCTTTGACGAAACTCATGAATTCCTGACGGGTGGCTCTGTCGCGGAAGCAGCCTAAAATGGAGCTGGTGATCATGGTGGCATTCTGTTTTTCAACCCCGCGCATGGCCGTGCAAAGGTGATAGGCTTCAATCACAACGCCAACTCCCTGCGGATTCAGGGCTTCTTCAATACACTGGGCGATCTGCTGGGTCAGCCTTTCCTGAACCTGCAGACGGCGCGCATAGGATTCCACAACCCGCATGATTTTGCTTAAACCCACGATTTTTCCGTTGGGAATATAGGCCACATGGGCCTTTCCGTGGAAGGGCAAAAGGTGGTGCTCACACAGGGAATAAAGGCCTATGTCTTTTACAACCACCATTTCATCATAGTTTTCATGAAAAACAGCGGATTTCAGGATTTGGATCGGGTCTTCCTTGTATCCTTTGGTGAGAAACTGATACGCTTTTTCAACGCGTTCAGGAGTTTTTTCAAGCCCTTCACGTTTCGGGTCTTCTCCAATGGCTTTTAATATCTGAACAATGGCATCCTGCATGCTGTTACGCTCCTTCCTGTGAATTCAACAAAAGTGTATTTAACACAATCCCTGGTTTGCTGGCAATAGAGTAAGGTTTTTTTCTTCGGTTTGTGACAAAATGTCTCATTTTTTGACAGGGGTATCCGTGTAATAAAAAAAGGTCTGATGAAGGCTTTTTTGTGTAATTTATTTAAAAATATAAAGTTGCAATTATTGCGATGTTTGGCATGCGTTATGAATTTATAATAAGCATAAATACTAAACACAGCCCTTATAGGGATAATAAAAAACAAATAAACCAAGAAAGGAGTTAACCATGAATGGAACTTATGCTTACTACAATCCGTTAAGGGAGCTGCACTATTTCCAGAAACAGCTCAGTGATTTATTTGAGGATTTTAATGAGCGTCGTGGTGAATATCCCCTTGTGAATATCTGGGGGAATTCTGAAGGTCTTCTGGTCACAGCAGAGCTTCCTGGTCTGGATGTGAAAGACATTCAGCTGACCGCCAAAGGGGATACTCTGACTCTGGAAGTTGAAAAAAAATCAGAGGTCATTGATTCACAGGGGATCTGTATTCACAGGAATGAAAGGGAAGGTGATCCCTTTATTAAAACAGTGAGGCTTCCCTATGAAGTAAACGGGGAGAATATTTCCGCAAAATATTCCAATGGTGTTTTAAAGGTAACACTGCCTAGGGCAGAAGCGGGAAAACCGAGAAAAATAACCGTAACACAAGAATAATAACCGACAACAAAAAGGAGGCTGCACATGAATAACGATGCCAACAATAATAAAAAAGAAAATACCCGGCCTGAACTCACACAAGACAAACCTGTATTCACCCCGCTCACAGATATTTATGAATCAACGGAGTCGATTTATGTGGTTTGTGATGTTCCCGGGGTGCAGGAAAAAAACATTGATATTTCCCTTGAAAACGATGTGCTGACCATTACCGCCTACCAGGATGAGGAGCAGTACGAAGGGTACCAGGCCCTGTACAAAAGTTATGACAGGGGAATTTTTCAGAGATCCTTCACGCTTTCTCAGACCATAGACAAGGCAAAAATCAAGGCCACTGTCAAACAGGGAGTCTTAAAGATTGAGCTTCCCAAGTCCGAAGAGGTGAAGCCTAAGAAGATATCTGTAGAAATTGAAAAATAAAAATTCTTAAGAACAAGGAGGTGATTTCCATGTTTAAGAATCTTATCCCATGGAAAAAAGGAAAAATGGAGGCGGCTCGGAAGAAGGAAGATTCATTTATGAATTTTCATAAACAGATGGATCAAATGTTTAATCAATTTCTGAGAGATTTCGATATGCCTGGTTTTGCTTTTCCTCCACTCAACAGATTTGAAAAGGGATGGATGAAGGCGCCTGAGGTGGATGTGGATGAAAATGAAAAGGAAATCCGGGTTACTGCCGACCTTCCGGGGATTGATGAGAAAGATGTGGATGTGTCGCTTGAAGGAAACAGTCTGACCCTCAAAGGGGAGAAGAAGGAGGAGAAGAGTTCAGGCCAATCGAAGGGACGCCTGACGGAAAGGCGCTACGGCTCCTTTGAAAGAAGGATAGCAGTACCTTCGGATCAGATAGATCCGGCTAAGATCAGGGCTTCCATGAAAAAGGGAGTACTGACTGTTCTTCTTCCCAAAATCAGAGGCAGGCAGGAGAATCAAAAAAAGATAGCGATTCAGACGGAGGATTGATAATCTATGCCCTTAATCCGGCCGGTTTTTTCCGGCCGGGTTTATTTTTTATAAACGTTTAAAAGGAAAGAAAAGTGAAATATAAGGACTATTATGAGATACTGGGCATAGGGAAGAATGCTTCGGCAGACGATATTAAAAAGGCCTACCGCAAGCTTGCAAGAAAATACCATCCGGATGTGAACAAGGCCGCCGGGGCGGAAAATAAATTCAAAGACATCAATGAAGCGAATGAAGTGCTGAGTGATCCTGAAAAAAGAAACCGCTATGATCACATGGGCAGTGCCTGGCAGAACGGGCAGGATTTTAACCCGCCGCCGGATTGGGAGCAGTACGGGTTTGGTAAAAGAAGAAGCGGAAGACAAAGCAATGCGGATTTTGGAAACTTCGGCGGATTCAGTGATTTTTTTGAATCCTTTTTCGGCGGTGGCGGCTTCGGGCAGGGCATGAGCCAGGAGGATATTTTTTCCGGAAGACACAACCGTCATGCCGCAGGACAGGATCTGGAAGCGGAAGTAAGCATCACCCTGGAAGAAGCCTACAAGGGGGTAAATAAGACGCTTTCCTTTGAATCCAGAACCCATGGAGCCCGAAATTTTGATGTTAAAATTCCGGCTGGAATCAGTGACGGAGCGGTTTTAAGACTTAAAGGACAGGGGGGGGAAGGCCGTGGATCAGGTAAAAAAGGCGACCTGCTTTTAAAAATTCATCTTCAGCCTCATTCGAAATTCCGCATTAAGGGGTCTGATCTTGAAACGGATCTGGAAGTAAGTCCCTGGGAGGCTCTGCTTGGAACCAAGGTCAGTTTTACACTTCTGGACAATCCCATCACCCTTACTATTCCGTCAGGCGCACAGTCAGGAAATCGGCTGCGGCTGAAGGGAAAGGGTATGAAAATGAAGAATAACGAGAGCGGGGATTTGTACATTGTCGTTAAAATCATGAATCCCAAATACCCCACGCATGAGGAAAAAAAGTTATTTCAGGAACTGGCGGATATTTCCAAATTCAACCCGAGAGGGTAGAGTTTTTTTATCTCATTGGGTTTAATTCCTCGCAGCTTGCTGCGGCTTTGTCATTGCGAGGCTTTGCGAAGCAATCTAGATGAGAGAGATTGCTTCGTCCCAAAGCGTCCTCGCAATGGCGTATTTGATACCTCGCAGCTTGCTGCGGGGTAGTTCATTAGGGGATCTGGAAATAATCGGATTCTTTTATAATATCGTTTTATTTAAAATAAACGATGGAGGACTGTTTTGACATTATTTCAGTTTGATTAATTCTGTTTCAGCAGGGAGTTTTTTTAGTTTTTAAATAATTTTCCGGGTCAGCCCGCTTTAGTCCGAAATTTCTAAAATACAGTAAAAAGCCTGTTTTTGTGTGATTAATTCTGGACAAATTCTTATCTCAGGAATAAGGTTTTTGTCATAAAGAATACACCCTTTAATCCATACAAAAAAAGGTTTATTTATGAAAAGAGTTCTGTTCTTTTTTTTCATGCTTTATTCCGGTTTCTGTTTTTCAGCTACGTACACAGTAAGCAGCGACAGCGAGGCAGAATTCGCAGTCGGTACGCTGAGAGGATCTTTGCACCAGGCGGAGGCAAATCCGGGTCCGGATACCATTGTGTTTGATAGAGATATGACTATTAGTTTAACAAATATTAGCCGTGTTTTTGTTTATAATAATGAGGGGGTTACCATTGATGCCCAGGGGTACAATGTGATCATCGACGGAACGGGTATGAATCTGGATCCTGGATGGCCTGCAGTTGGAATATGGCTTGTGGACACCGGGCACCTTTGGGGGGGGGGGCAGTTAGGCGGTAATGCGACAATAAGGGGAATTACTTTCAGAAATTGTGCCTATGGGGGCGCTTTGGTTTCATCCGGATCAGCGAATAATTCCTTTATTGATTGTACATTTCATAACAATGGAGCCAGCGGTATTGTTGTCGATGGTACTGATGCTTCTTTGGACGGAAGTCAGAATACCTCCAATATCACGATTCAGAATTGTGTTTTTTATAACCAGGCGCATAGCGGTGTTTATATTAAGAGGACTGAGGATGTTTCCATTGAAAACTGCGTAAGTTACAACAATACCCAGAATGGTTTTCTGATTGCTGAAAGTTCAAATGTAGATATCAGCAATTGCAGAACCTATTCCAATACCCAGAGCGGAATCTGGTTTATTTCTGATTGCCACAACAATTCTGTAACCGGATGCGAAATCGGGGGAAGCGCAGGAGGCAACGGCTGGCCGGGTGTTATCATTTCAGGAACCTGCACGGACAACACCTTAAGAAATAATTCCATTACCCACAATGGGGCTGAGGGAATAAAGATTGATGACCATTGCGAAACCACGACCATAGAAAATAATGTGATTGCTGAAAATATTTATTCAGGAATTCTGGTTACGGGTAGTTCAGGTTCCAGTACCATTATCAACAACACCCTTCTTGGAAATCAGCAGAACGGGATCTGGCTGATGGGGGCTTCCAACAATCGAATCCATAACAACACCATTGGAACAAATTCTTCCGGGGCTGTATACGGCAATCGCTGGTGCGGGGTTCTGGTTTCAAGCGGATCAACGGATAATTTTATAGGTGGTGATACAGCGAGTCTCGGGAACCTCATTGTGAACAACCTTGCAGAAGGGGTAAAGGTGGATGGCTGGGATACGATCCGGAACCTGGTCCGATTCAATACCTATTATTCCAATGCGCAGGGCGGATACAGGAATGTGAACGGTGCCAACCAGGCGCTTCCAGTTCCTTACATTTACCCCCCGGCAACCTATACTTCTCCCCAGCAGGTTACTGTTCACGGGCTGGGTACTCCCGGGACAGTGGTTGACATCTATATCAGTGATTCTCAGACTGATAAAACCCAAGCTCGGTATTATAAGGGAACTGTCGAGCCCAATGCGGACGGCGAGTTTTCCTTCACCTTTGATTATGACCATCCGGGGCAGATCATTACAGCTGTCGCACGCGACGGAGTCCGGAATTCCAGCGGCTTTGACGTGCAGATAACAGAAGGCGGCCTGACGGGAACTGTTCTGGATTCCAAGACCAAGATGCCGGTTTATGATGCGGAAGTTTATCTTTATGATTCCCAAAACCGGATTTATACCGCCACACGCACAGGCACGGACGGAAAATTTACTTTTGCACTTCTTCAGGGGACTTTTTCCATTGTTGTGAAGAAACAGGGGTATCGCTTTCCTTCCATACTTACGGAGTCGCTTTCCGGTGCGGCCAAAGGGGAGGTTTTCAGTTTTCAATCTTCTCTGAATCTGGAAATTCCTGTGGATCAGGGGTATCCGCTGGATGTTAATCTGACCCTGGAAAAGGATAAGGTTTCTGCCGGAGATCCCCTTGGTGTTCAACTGGCAATAAACAATACTTCGACGGATGATTATTCAAAAGTGAATCTTCGCTATTATCTTCCTCCCACCCTGAAACTGGCATCGTCCGCTCCTGTCCAGGTGAATGGAGAAACGGTCAGCCTGCAGACGGAAACAGACGGTTTTATTCTGCCTCTTTCCAATATCAGGGCAGGAGATAACTTTACCATTCCCCTCGTTTTCTGGGTGTCCGGAGGGGCCGAGGAAAAAGAGTTTATGATCGGGGCAAGGGCCTATCAGGTTCGCGGCGGAAGTGCTCTTTATTTAAGTGACCTCCGCCTTAAGGAGGTTGCGGTTGTGCCGGATGAGTTCATGGAAAATTCAACCCTGATCGGCAAGGTCTTTCTGGATTCCAATGCAAACGGTATCCAGGATTACGGAGAAAAGGGAATTCCCAACGCGGTGATTTACTCCGAGCAGGGACTTATCATTACGACGGATAAAAACGGTTTATATTCTGTGCCTGACATCACAGAAGGTTCCCATGTGTTCATGGTTAAAAGAAACTCTTTACCCAAAGGCATGACTCTGGAAAAAAATTCCATGATGGTTCACGTGCGTAAAGGTTCCATGCACAAGGTGAATTTTGCAGTGAAGGCGGAGAGTGCGGATATCTCTGTGGATACCCCGGCTTCCACGATCATTCTTCAGGAGGAGATGAATCCTCCCGTTGCCTTTACCGAGGTTAATCTGCGGAAATATGAGAATCAGGGATTCAGAAAAACCGGAGAGGACCAATACCAGATGGAATTTGATATTGTGTCGAATTCGAGGCTTTATATCAAAGATTGGGATTTTGTCTTAAGGACCGTTTCGGATCAGAGGGAGGTGTTTGTAAAATCCTCCCAGCAAATTTCAATGCTTCCCAAACAATTTATAGTGCCCCTGAACGGGCGTCAGCTTTATGAACTCAACGGAAAAAATCTGGAATATTTTTTAACAATCACCTATTCCAATGGAGTAAAGACAGAGACCCCGGCTCAGAAAATTAGAATTGAGCATAAGGGAAGCGGAATAATCCCGGGTTTGCTGCAATTTGAGGCCAGAAACCCGCTGAAATTGAAAACAACCCCGAATTTACCCAAACAGGGAGCTATTTCTGTTTCCGGGTATACCAGGGCTGATTCATCGCTGATCGTGAGCTGTGTTTCCCATGAGGAAATTCTTTTTGAACAGCTGATTGATTCGGATTCCAAGGGGCATTTTGAGCATTCCTTTCTGGTGCCTTTCGGAGAATACGAAATTCGTCTTACCAATGAAAACGAAAAGGCCCCGTTTTATCAGAAATCCATTACTTTAAGCTCCAGCCAGTTGATTTTGGTCGCCATGGCGGAAGAGGAAATCGGAAAGCTCAGCAGCACCGGAAATATTGAGGTTGCCGGCAACAGTGATAAGTTTGATGAGGAATTATATAACGAAGGCAAAGCGGCTTTTTACCTGAAAGGAAAAGTGAAGGGAAAGTATCTGCTTACCCTTTCCTATGATTCGGAAAGAGGAAAAACTCAGGATGATGAGCTGTTTAATTATCTTGATCCGGATAAGTATTATCCCATCTACGGGGATTCCTCACAGACCGATTATGATGCAACAGACAGCGACGGAAAGCTTTTTCTGATGGTGGAATGGGACAGATCCAAAGCGCAATGGGGAAATTTTCAGACCCGTCTTAACGACGAATCTCTTTTGTTTTACAACCGTTCTCTTTACGGCGGAAAAGTGGAATACACCTCCTTATCTTCAACAAAGTTTGGAGATCCGGACATGCAGGTCATCCTTTTCGGATCTTCTTCACTTTCCCGTCAGGGCTTCAATACCATTGAATCCACCGGGGGCTCTCTTTATTATTTGAGCCGGAGTGATATTGTGAAAGGCAGCGAGCAGGTGTTTTTAGAAGTCAGGGATACTGTTACCGGGGAAGTCGTTGAAAAGATCGATCAGATCCGCAGTGTGAATTATGAGATGGATTATGACTCGGGCCGCATTGTTTTTACCTCTCCGGTTCCCAGAACTATGAGGACCAGCCGTGTTACGGATACCAGCCTGAATTTCAGAAATCAGGTGTATATTGTGGTGACCTATGAATACAAACCGGACTCCCCGATTGAAGATGCAAATGCCGGCTTAAGAGTGGAAAAGGCTATCGGCGATCATGTTTCCGTGGGCACGACTTTAATTACAGAGGATAATGGAAGCAATGATAATGCTGAACTTAAATCTGTGGATGTGACTTCGCATATTACAGAAAACACGAAAATCCGCATGGAGGCGGCGGCAACGGATCAATATAATCCGAGGACGCTTTCCTCTCAGAACGGGGGCTTATCCTTTTCCCAGAATTCTTTGGGACGTGCGGATGATTCAGGGCATGCCTATTCCGTAGTGGTTTCCAACCAGAAGGATCAGAAAAGGGATTTGTCTGTGTATTATACCAAAAGAGAGTCCGGATTTATTAATGAACGGGACTACAACGAAGCCGGTACGGAAAAAACAGGAGCCAACGCCCAGGTCAGGGTCTCTGAAAAGGTGAAACTTTTTTCCGAACTTTTCCATGAAACCACCGATGATGAAACCCAGATAGCCAAGGGTTATAAGAAGAAACTGGAAGGCCGCGCCGGAGTTGCCTGGCAGGCCCTTGAGAAACTGAGACTGGAAACGGAATATCACGGCATCAAAAAAGAAGTGCCGGATGATACGATCAATCTCTGGGGGCTGGCCGGGTATTATGATTTTTCGCAGAAAATGAGCGCTTTTCTGAAGCAGCAGGTCAGCGGGGCAGAAGATGACATGACCGCCACTCAGGGGGGACTGGAATATCAGGTGACTGAACGTTTGCGTCTGGGACTTTCCCATACGGTCGGTGAAGAAGGGGATTATTCACAGGTCAATGCCCTGTGGGCCGTGGATAAAACAAGAGAGTTTTACATGGAGGCCCAGAGCGACGGATTAAACCAGGGCAGCGGAAATGATACCGAGCTGGTCGTGGGAATGAATGATGTTTTAAACCGTTATTCCTCCATGTATACGGAATATAAAATCCGCAGCAGCGGGGATTATTCCTATACCACGATCGGTTCAGGTTACCGTCATAAAATCAGTGATCTGACTCAGATGTATATCAACTATGAAAATGAAACCCGTGACGATGACAGGGACAGCAATGTACTGGGAGGCGGGATCAGCTACTGCAAACCGGACAAAGCCTATCTTTCAACCGGGGTGGAAGTCAGAAGGGATGAAACAACAGATGAGATCGAGCAGTGGCTCACCCAGAACAAGGCCAAATGGACCTTTGACTGCGGTCTTTCCCTGTTTGGAAAAGTGAATTATTCGCAGACAGACAATGAAACCCTGGACATCCGGCAGGCGGACTATAAGGAATACGCAACAGGAATAGCCTACAGGCCCGTGCTTCTGGATGTGGTTAATTTTCTTTTCAAATATACCCGTCTGACCGACCAGAATCCTGCGGAAAGAGAAGAGCCGGAATGGCTCTCCGAGCACAAGACCGATGTGTATTCCGGTGAATTTTTATGGGATATCTGCAAATGTGTTCAATACTTTTTCAAATACGCCTGGAAACAGTCGGATTATGAATACACGTTTTCAGAAGAGGAATTTGAATCCGAGATCTCCCTGTGGATCAATCGCATCAATGTCTATATCACGCAGAATATAGGAACAGCCCTGGAATACCGGGTAAAGGATTACCAGACCCTGGATGAGAAAAAAGAGGGTTATGCTGCGGAATTGTTTTATGACCCTGTGGAAAATTTCAGGGTCACGGTAGGTTATAATTTTACGGATTTTTCAGACAATATGCAGTCCTTCAATGATTATGAAAACTATGGCCCTTATATTCGTTTCACCGGTAAGGCTGCCTTTGATGAACTGGAGATGCTTTCTCCCTTTAAGAAGGAATATTACAACTGGAGACTTTTCAAGAGTATGCCTGAAGACTTTAAAATTTCCGGGAAATTGGACCTGGCCTTTGGCTTTGTGGACAGGGATTTTGAGTGGAATCTTTCAAACATGGACCTCTGGGAAAAGAATTGGCGCTACCTTTACGGAGAAGATAAGGAAAATACCTATAATCCGGGTATGTACAGCCAGTTAAGAGTGAATACGGAATATCCTCTTTCGGATGAATGGGCGCTCTATTTTGATTTTTCAATTGATCCCCATATGGTCGCTTCCAAGTCAGATACTGTCCATGTGACGAGTGAATCCGGGGACTCTGCGGAGGTGACTTTTTATTACTGGGCGTCAAATGACAAAACGATCTCGCGAAGTGTACGAACAAAAAATGGAAATGCCTTTAATACGGGCGAACAGAATGTTCATGATAACACCATCGATTCTTATCAGATAGAGACCAGCTGGGGGGATACTTTTACCATTCCTGAAACAAAGCTTGATGAACAGATTGTACCCTGGAAGACACTTGCTTTAGGTTATAAGTCAGATGAGAATTATTTTAAGTTGAATGTACTGGGCGATATGACCGCCACCTATAGCAGTGATGATCCCCTGAGACTGGTTGGAAACCGGGATTTCTGGCAGCCTCATTCCTGGCTTTATTTCTGGCAGCCCGGCCAGTATTATTACGGGACTCAGGCCTTCGGGAAGGGAAGGCTGGATGACTCTCTTATTTTTTACAACCGTAACAGTTTTGCCCAATGGCTCACCTATGTGCGGGGCGCACAGTTTGCAACGAACGTAGAGGGTCTCGGCCGTTTTGAAGGAGCCGTGGCAACGCCCATTACCCAGTGGGATCTTTATGACGGATACACGGACGTCAATAATGTGAGCGGAGCCTTCCGCTATAAGTCAGCCCTTGATGCAGAGGCCCCTGTTCAGATCGGAAGTACTTATGCCTTCAGGGCCGGGTACAACGATGAAGAGCTGGATTTTATGAACCAGGTTTTTGCAGGAGATTGCTATTTTACACTGTGGAATGATTATAAGGTAACTATGGAATATGCGGTCAGCAGCACAGAGACGGATAAGACCTCGGATATCTACGCTGAGAAATATATTGGTCAGGCTTTTAAACTGAATGTGGAACGCAAGGTTGATTTTGCTTCTTTTGAGCACACCTTAAGCTTGGATGCCTCGGGGATGACCAAGGATTTTATGTCCGCAGGGTCGGATTACCGTTTTACTTCCCTTGATCAGTTCTGGTCAAATCACCTTGATTTTTATGACCATCCCCAGTGGTTCAAGGATGAGGTGCTTCCTTGCAGGCTGGGTAACGGGCTTCGTGAAAACCGGAATGTATACAAGGCTGCTTGTATCTCCCAGAACAGTGATAAGGTGACCAACCTTCTGCAGTTCATGTATGTGGAAAGCAATGAGGAGCAGGAATTCCAGGAAAGAAGGCTCCGTGAAGAGCTGACAGTTCCTGTGGAGGATCTTTTTACCCTGCAGTTCATGGTATTGAACAACCATTACCCTGAAACTGAAGCCGGGATTGAGCCTCTGGCGAATCAGACCGATGTCGCCAAATATCTTTCGCCCAACGCGGATGAAAGGGATATTCTGAATAATTCCATTCTTGCCGGAGAGGATCCCTCCATAGGAGCTTACTCCACGGGAATCAAGGTGCCGCTGTTTGGAAAGAAGATAGAGTTGGTGGGTGTTTATGAATATACCAATAATTACGGGGATCAGTTCCCCCAGTTTATCATGCAGGATACATCCTATGGAAACCTTGTCAGCAACGACGACGGGCGTTTTGATTCCCCCGTCACCTTTCTGGATAGTCAGCAGATTTTTGACCTTCCTTCCTATGATTATTACAATATCTACAGAATGAAACTGTTTTTCTACCCTTGGGAACCGGTAACCCTTCAGGTGGCCTATACCAAGAATGAGAATAAATTTGCTTCGGGTATTGACGACAATATCAATCATTTATTTTTTGAAGCCAAGTACCAGGATCCGGATAAAAAGTACCAGACGAGGATGAATTATACCCGTTCCAAGATGATGAATGTTCCGGATTATATGGAAACAGGAGACCTGGAATATGAGTCCCACGATAATTTTTTCACGGAGTTTGCCTACTTTTTTTCAAAGGATTCCAAGATGTATGTGCATTATGGTATTTTTGCAGGCATGACCGATTATACTTCAACCCCTTACCTGGTTTCTCCCTGGTCTTTGCCTACGCTGGATACCCGGAATATTGTTCGTGTGACCTATTCTAAAAAGTTTTAGTCCGGATCATGAAACAGAAAATTTCTTCAGTGATGAAGAACGCTATATAAAAGGAGTGGATTATGCTGACAGCCATTATTTTAATTCAGGTTGAAAGAAAAAAAGTAAATGAAGTTGCGGATAAACTTCTGGAAATCAAGGGTATTACTGAAGTGTATTCGGTGAGCGGGCACTGGGATCTTGTGGCGGTCCTGAGGGTCTCCCAGAATGAACAGCTGGGAGAGGTTGTCACCTCTCATATTACCCAGATTGAGGGGATTCACAAAACAGAAACCATGGTTGCCTTTAAAGCCTTTTCAAAACACGACCTGGAATGCATGTTTGACATCGGGAACGCATAGGATTTTTAAAAATAAAAAAGGATAAAGCGGAGGGGATCTGCTTTATCCTTTTGAGGGGTATCATCCTTAATTAGGGATGATCTTAAATCAGGATCATGCGGGTGAGCGCAATATCGCCGTCCGCAAGATAATGCAGGACGCGGATAATCTTGTTGCGGAAACCGTTTCTGTGACTGATGACTTCGCAGATGGTTTCCCGTCCGCCTTTAATAATACGGGTACAGAGTTCAATATTATGTTCCATTAATATTTTTGCAATTTCTGTAACTTTGACATGCAGGGGGGTATTTTCCTGAAAGAGGGCATGAAAGAGTTTTTCAAGCGTGAATAAAGAGGGTTCAAATAACTGGACAATTTGCCGGTAATAGCGGATCAGATCATCCACACGCGCATCGTGTGATAAATTGAGTTCAACTCGTCGAATTGGATAGAAAAAATTTCGCAAAAAGCTCATTGATTTCCCCTTTATTTTGAATTGGTGAAAAAGAATAAAGCAGGAATGGTGCCAATTTTTATTAAAAATAAATTTGTGATGTAATATGCTTGTTTGTAGTTAATTGTGATTTATTATTTTTTTAATTTCTCGCTTTCGTTTATGAACAGTTTTGTTCACTCCTGTACAAAAGGAAAATAAACTTGACGAAAAAGTGAGGGAGGACTAAAAAGTCACAAAATCCAATAGTTTTCGCACATTAACAGAGGAGATGAAATTTTATGAAGAAACTGATGGCTATATTTGCATTGGTATCCGCTTTATGTTCCTTATCTTATGCTGATGATTATGATTTTGAATTCGGCCCACGGCTTGGATATATTTCTTATTCAGATGATCTGCTTGATGCAGGGATGATGTGGGGGGTGCAGGGCTCCTTCTATCTGAATCCGGATAATCGCATCCGCTTAAGTTATGATTTCTATACCGGAGATAAAACCAGTGAAGTTCGTGAACTCGATTACTCCAGGACCTGGACGCAGAACGGTACTGTTTATACGAATTATTATTTTATTGACTGGATCTTTGAATATGAAATTGAAACCAATCCTCTTTTTCTTGAATATAATTATCTTTTTATCCTGGATGATTTTAATTTTTACATCGGTGCCGGCCTGGGTATTTCTTTTAATGATATCTCCACCAGTTCCAGCTTTCATCGGCAGAATGCGATCAGTCAGAGTATTGCCGCAGAGCTGAACAGTGCCATAAATGTAAAATCGGATATGGATGATTCTTTTATGTATGGATTTACCGCCGGGGGGGCCTACAAAATTTATGATAACCTGACGGTTGAGGTCACTGCAGCCTATATTCTTAATGAGGCTGATGCAAGCGTATCCATTAGAGGTCCTGACTATGCAGCTGATCAGGATATCACTGTGGATATGGATAGTTTCAGTCTTGTTTCTTCGCTGAATTATCTGTTTTAAATAGTTCTGATTTATCTAAAAGGGGGGGGGATCAATAAGATTTCCCCCTTTTTTTTTGTCTTGATTTTATGCATATCGCCAGATATCCGGGGTCGAAAGTCCGGGAAATGGTTTTCGAAAAAAAAAGGTATTGTGTTTTTATAAAATTAGGTTCAATTTTGAACATTGGAAATTAGGCTTTGATCCATGAAAAGCCTGAAAAATTTGGAATGCATGTTATTAACGGCAGCCATTCAGGCGGCAGGCCGGTTAACGAAATGAGTGTATGAACGAGACGTTACTGAAAAAAGAAATTCATGAATGCCTTTTGAAATATTTTGGCTATTCGGCTTTCCGCCCCGGTCAGTATGAAGTGATTGAGAGTCTGCTTATGGGGATTCCCACCATGGCGGTCATGCCGACAGGAGGGGGAAAGTCCATCTGCTACCAGATTCCCGCCCTTCTTCTGCCGGGTGTGACGATTGTGGTATCCCCCTTGATTTCTCTGATGAAGGACCAGGTGGATAAGCTGGTTCAGAGAAAAATCCCGGCAGCCCTTCTCAACAGCACCTTAAGCTTAAGACAGGGAGAGGATGTTCTGGAAGAGTGCCGGAAAAGGCGGATCAAGCTTCTTTATATTGCCCCTGAACGCTTTCATTCCTCCCTGTTCAGGGAGGCTTTTCAGAATATTCAGGTCTCTCTTTTTGCCGTGGATGAAGCGCATTGCATTTCCCAGTGGGGGCATGATTTCAGGCCCTCCTATCTCCGGATGAACCATGCGGTGCATATGCTTGGAAACCCTGTGGTCGGTGCTTTCACAGCCACAGCCACCCCCGAGGTGCGGGAGGATATTGTCAGGCAGCTGGAATTGAAAAATCCGCGGGTGGTGATCCGGGGGTTTGACCGCCCCAATATCCGTTATCTGACCCTTGCTCTCAAGGAAAAGGAGAAGGAAATGGAAGTGGTGGATATTTTAAGAAAATTCAGGGTTTCAACCATTATTTACTGTTCTACAAAAAAAAGCACGGATCGTCTCTGCGAGCATCTGCAGCATCACGGGGTTCGCTGCGAAAGTTATCATGCGGGGCTTGATCCCCGCCAGCGGGATCAGGTGCAGGAATGGTTCATCACCGGCAGGCTTCCGGTCATAGTCGCCACCAATGCCTTTGGAATGGGAATAGACAAGCCGGATATTCGTCTCATCATCCATTACAATCTCCCCGGTTCACTGGAGGCCTTTTATCAGGAATCCGGAAGAGCCGGCCGGGACGGCCAGGTTTCATACAGCATGCTTATGGGGAATACAAGGGATGTTAAAATTCAGGAGTATCTGGTCAACTGCAGTTTTCCAACAGAGAAAACCATAAGAGCGGTCTGCGCCTATCTTTTTGAGCGTTCGGAAAACCCGGTGCTTCAGACCTATTCGGAAATCACAGAAGCGATTTCAGGTGATATCAATGAGATGATGGTGGGGAATGTTGTCAAAATTCTGGAAACCGCCCGTTTGGTAAAACGACTCAAGGAACGGGATCATCCCGCCTATCTGAATTTCAGAATCCCCTATGACCGTTTTTATCAGAGAAACCGCAATTTTATGGGACGAAGAGTTCTTATGTCTTATTTTGAGAAAATCTTTCCGGAGATTATTCCCGGAAGAAATCTCTCCTTTTCACCGGAGCAGCTCCAAAACGCCCTTCATCTTTCCAGGGAACAGTTTACACGGCATATGAAATCGATGTCTTCGGCCGGGGATCTCGTTTATATCCCGCCTTTTTCAGGGGCCGGAATTGAAAAACTGGTTGAGACTCTGGATCTGGAAAGGATACCGGTTGATTTCAGGGAACTGGAAGCCGCGCGTCAGAGGCAGCTTTCCAAATTGTGGGCTGTGAACGATTATCTGATTTCTAAGAGCTGTAAACGGGCCTTTGTCCTTCAGTATTTCGGTGAAAAATATCCGCATTCCAATTGTAAAGGCTGTGATGTCTGTCTCAACTGGCGTCCAGAGCGGGAGGGCACGGAGAAGGAGGAAAATAAGCGAGAAATCAAAGCCAGGGGAGGAACGGCCAAAACTTCTGAGAAGGAACCCCAGGTCCCCGGTGTACAGATTTTGAAACCGGGGGATGTGAAACTTTTTTTCTGCGCTCTTCTTAAATACAACAACAAACTAGGCGTTCTGAAACTGATCGGATTATTAAGAGGCGCCCGGACGGCCGATCTCATGAGGGCAAAACTTTTTGAATGCCCTTTTTACGGTGCCCTTAAACACTGCGCCCTGGATGGGCTTAAGGCCTTTGTTGAGGACGAGAAAAAAGCGGGAAGTCTGAAGAAAAGCCGTTCAAAACGTTTTCCCAAACTCCTTCTCACGGAAAAAGGCAAGGAAAAGGTAAAGCATCTGCTTGCCGGAGCGTAATGAAAAGAGCGTAGAGTCTGCCCCGTGATTTTCTCCTGTCGTTGCGTCACTTAAAATTAGGGTTAAAACCTCTTGCCTTCATTTTATGCTTATATTATTAATTAAAGACTTAAATTGGATGTTTAATTCGGGAATGTCTCAAATCTAACGGAAAGAGAAGGGTTGACCATGCTGAAGAGATTTTTCGCCTGTGTTCTGACTGTATTTGTTTTTCACCTCGGCATTCACGCACAGGAAGGAAGCTCTCCCAACGGATCTTCCAGATCCTTTCTGGTTGACCGCGTAGTGGCTATTGTGAATGAAGACGCCATCACCATGACCGACCTTCAGCGCTCCCTTGTCCCTTTGCTGAAGCAACTTAAAAGCCAGTATAACGGGTCCGAACTTCGCAGGAAACTGGATGAGGCGGCACGCACAGTTCTGGAACAGCTGATCGATAACAAACTGATTCTGAAGACGGCCACCGGCCTTCAGGAAAAAGACGAGCTCCGGATTCCTGAAAAAGAGATTTCAAAATACGTTCAGAAGATTGTAGACCGGTTTCCTTCCAAACAGGTTTTTGAAGAGACTCTTGCCCAGGAAAACCTGTCCTTTGAGGATTTCAAGAAAGACTGCATTGAACAGCTTCTTGTTAAAAAACTGGTTTCCCGCGAGGTTTCAGCCAAGGTTCTTGTTTCAAATGAGGATATCAAAACCTATTACAATGAGCATATTAAAGATTACACCTCTCCTGAAAAAATTTCTTTTTTACAGATCTGGCTTAAAAAGGGTCAGGATGAAGAAAATAAACGCAAGCTGATTGATGAGCTTTACCTTCAGATCAAGAAAGGTGCTGATTTTAAGACTCTGGCCATGCAACATTCCGAGGATCCCAATTCCAAAGAAGGAAAAACATGGAAGAATGTTGAGAAAGGGCAGTTTACCGAGGAGCTCGACAAGGCTTTATGGAGCATGACTCCAGGACAGGTAAGTAATGTGATTGAAACCAGCGTGGGGTTTCATATCATCAGGGTCGAGGTCAAGGAAAAACCCCGTATTATTTCCCTGGAAGAAGTCTGGAATGAGATCCAGGACAATATTTATTTCGAACGTGCAGAGTCCATCCGCAAAGAATGGCTTCAGCGCCTGCGCAAGGATGCCTATATCCAGATTTTCTATGAAGAAAATAATCAGTAAAAAAATTGGCGTCACCTTTGGGGATGTTGCAGGGATCGGTCCTGAAGTCATCCTGAAGGCGCTTGCCTCCGGTTCATTCCCGGTACGGGACATTGTTCCAGAACGGGATATAGTCCTCTTTGGTGATAAAAAAATCTGGGAAATGCTTCAGCATCAGCTGAAGCTCAAAAACGTTCCTCCTGTTTCCTTTGCCTGCGACCTGTTTCCCGATATCTGCAGGCCTTCCGGATTATCCTTTTCTGTCAAAAAGGATGCCGGAAAAATCAATAAGGTGTTCGGATCCCGGGCGGTGGAGTGGATTTCCGAAGCCGTGAAGGTTTTTTTAAAAAAGGGGATTCAAACCCTTGTTACCGCTCCCATCCATAAGGAATCCTGTCATCTGGCTGGGTTTCCCTTTAAGGGGCATACGGATTTTATAGCCTCTTTTTTCGGACATAAGCCCCATCGCATGATGTTTTATTCCGATTCAGTCAAGCTTGCTCTGGTTTCCCATCATCTTGCTCTTTCGCAGGCGATTGAGCGGCTTAACAGAAAAGAGATTACTGAAACGGTCCTTCTTGCCGATCATGTGATGAAGCAATGGGGAATAGAAAAACCTTTGATCCTGGTTTCCGGAATCAATCCCCATGCCGGTGAAAATGGCGCCTTTGGCCATGAGGAGCTTGATATCATTCTTCCTGCCATTCAAAAGGCGCAGAAAAAGGGGATTGAGGTGAAAGGGCCTTACCCTCCGGACACTGTTTTCCGGTATGCCCTTTCAGAGCCGCGTTCCATGGTGATTTCCATGACGCATGACTTGGGTCTTGCGCCCTTTAAACTGTTAGCCTTTGAAAGCGGAGTGAATATTACGGTAGGTCTTCCCCTCTTCCGGACTTCACCGGATCATGGCACAGCCTTTGATATTGCCTGGAAAGGCAGGGCCGACGCCTTTTCCATGAAAAGTGCCTTGAGTCTGGCCGCAAAAATGGCGTCTTCAGGATGATTCCTTCCGAACTTAAATCCCTACTTACGCAGGCCGGAATTTATCTGAGCAAAAAGCGCGGACAGAACTATCTTATAGACGATAAGCTTCTGAATAAATGGGTTTCAAGGGCCGTTCTTAACCCTGCGGACGAGGTTCTTGAGATCGGAACCGGAATGGGGGCTTTGACTGAAGTCCTGCTTAAACAGGGATGCCGGGTGGTCTCCTATGAAATCGACCGCAAGGTTTTTGAATGTGTCTCCAAAAGGCTTTCGGGATTTAAAGAACTCAAACTTCTTCATGAAGACTTTTTAAAAGCAGATTTTTTAAAGGAATTCAGCGGAGATTTCCGGGTGTTTGCCAATATTCCCTACCATATCACAGGGCCGATTCTAATCAGACTCTGGGAAGTCTCTGGCCGCGTGAGAGATGGATTTCTGCTGCTTCAGAAGGAGGTGGCGTTGAGGCTTGCTTCTGCCTCCTCCCGGGAGGGGGGATTTCTAAGTATTCTTCTTCATACGGAATTTGAAGTTTCTTTAATGGGGGGAGTGCCGCCGACTGTGTTTTTCCCTGTTCCCAAAGTGGAATCCATGTATCTCAGGCTTGTCGCGAGGCCTCAGACCTGGGAAAAAAACGAGAAAAAGGCTTATTTTGATTTCGTGAAATTCTGTTTTGCGGAACGCCGCAAGCAGCTCCTGCCCAGGCTGCGTTCCCGCTTCCCTGAAAAGCCTGTGTATGCGCTGGCCCATGAGATGGGATTTAAGGAAACCCTGAGGGCTGAAGAACTGGACAGCCTTAAATTTCTTGATTTTTTCCGTGCGCTTTTGAAAGGCGGGGTCCGTGAATAAAAAAATATGGAGGATCATCGATCTTCTTCAATGGGGTGAAAAATATTTCAGCGAAAAGGGCGTGGAGCAGCCCCGGCTTGAGATCGAATATCTTCTGAGTCATGTGCTGGGGAAAAAACGGCTTTCCATTTATCTTGAATTCGAGAAGATTGTACCCCAGGACGAACTCACACGCCTGAGGCAGGTGATTGAACGGAGGGTTTTAGGAGAGCCCTTGATGCATCTTTTGGGTGAAACGGATTTCTACGGGTGCCGGATAAGGGTTTCCAGGGATGTTCTGATTCCCCGGTCTGAAACCGAACTCATGATCGATGAAGCCGTTCGGGAGCTCAAAAAAGAGCCTCCCTCCTCCATTGTCGATTTAGGCTGCGGCTCAGGCTGTATCGCTATTGCCATGGCGGGAGCCTTCAGGAATGTTCCGATAAAGGCCGTGGATGTTTCAAAAGCCGCTCTGGAAATCGCAAAAGAAAACGCCTCGCTGAATCAGCGGGCTGATTCCATTGAATGGATTGAAGAGGATATGATTTCCTTTTTAAGCCATGCTGAAAAATTCGATTGTGTGATTTCCAATCCCCCTTATATTTCCCTTGAGGAATTCAACACTCTTTCCCCTTCAGTAAAGGATTTTGAGCCCCGTACGGCGCTTACCGATGAGGGAGACGGGACTTTTTATCTTAAGGCGATTATGGACTTTCTGCCTTGGGTGTTGTCCCCCAAAGGAGTATCTTTCATGGAATTCGGCTGCACCATGGGAAAATGGGTGGAAGAATATGCCAGGACTAAGGGGCTTAAATCTGAGCTCTACAGAGATCTGGCCGGCCATATCCGCTTTGTGAAACTGTGTCTGAAGTAATGAAAATTTTCTGTTCTTCCTTGATGTCTTCTGTTTTTCAGTCCCAAAACCTGACTGAAAAAATGTATTTTCCGGCAATGGAACCTTATACCTTGAATTGCCGGGTGATCTCTGAGAGCTGGACTGCAAGTTTTGTAAGGTTTAAGGCGTTATTCCTTACATTATTCACCCCCTTGGAGGTATCTGCAGCGGCGGTGTTGACCCCTGCAATATTGCTGCTGATCTCCGTAAGTCCTTTTGCAGATTCATGGACGTTTTGGGAGACATCTCCGGCTGCAGCGCTTACCCCTGATACATTTTTGGATATTTCATTAATGGTTGCGCTCTGTTCTTCAACAGCGCTCACAATGGTTTGGGAAACTTCATTGATTTCCTCAACGGATTTAGTGATGGTTTCAATGGCCTTGATTGAATTTTCAACGTCCGCCTGCATCTGCTGGACCTGATCCTGGATTTCGGAGGTGGCCTTTGCGGTCTGTTTTGCCAGTTCCTTGACCTCATTGGCGACTACGGAAAATCCTTTTCCGGCTTCCCCTGCTGAGGCCGCTTCAATGGTGGCATTCAGGGCAAGCAGGTTTGTCTGGTCTGCGATATCATTGATGACATTGATGACTTTACCTATTTCCTTGGAAGAGGAACCCAGCTTATCCATGAGCTTGTGGGTCATCTGGGCCTGATTGTTGGCGTTCTGCGCAATACTGGTTTCTTTCTGGCAGTTCTTGGCCACTTCATTCAGGGAGGCGCTCATTTGTTCAATGGCTGTGGCAACGGTATTGACAGAGACGGACATTTCTTCTGTGGCAGCCGATATTCCGCTGATGTTGGCCGTGGCCTGCTCGGAAGCGGAAGCAACCGTATGGGATTGGGCTGTTGTTTCTTCTGCGTTGGCTGCAATCTGAGAGGAAATGTTGGTGAGATCTTCGGAGGAGGTTTTAAGTGATGCCGCATTGGTCTGAATATTCCGGACAAAATGCTGAAGATTGGAGGACATGGCGGAGACTGCCTTCAGGATTCTTCCCAGTTCGTTTTTTCCTGCATTGTCTGTCCGGATTTGCGTGGAAAGATTTCCGTTTCCTACGAGTTCGACGATATCAACAACATCGCGGATTCCTTTTGTGAAAATATTGGAAAAGAAATGGGTGAGCAGGATTCCGACAATAATAGAAAGGCAGAAAACGATGACGGTGCCCCACATCATTTTATGCAGACCTTCCAGAAATTCATTTTCATAGGCTGAATAAATAATGATCCAGTCCCATTCCGGGAAACAGACAGAAGAAAGCAGCTGGGAGTAAATTTTATTGTCCGCGGCGTTTTGAATAGGGTAACGATGACTGAAAACGGTTTTATTTTTTTGTTCTTTTGCAGACAGGATAATGTTCCGAATAAAAGGATTCCCTTCCGCATCTTTAAACTCCCAGGCGCTTTGTCCATCTTTTTTTCGGTCTTTGGAAAGGATGTACTCCCCTTTGGAATTAAAAACCTCAACTCTTCCTGACTCGCCTATGCGGATTTCATTTAGTTTTTCCAGTAGGGCATTCTGAGCCTGTTTTTCCGGGAACCCGACAAACAGGGCTCCGATAATTTTACCTCCGGAATCCTTGATGGGTTCATAGCCTGTCATATACCAGTCATTTACAACAAATGCGCGTCCAAAGTAAGTCTGATTTTTAATGATGCTTTCATAGACCGGAGAGTCTTTGGGGATAAAGGTATTGATGGCTCTTGATCCGTCATCTATAAGAACATTGGTTGAAATTCGAAGAAGACCTTCAGGTATGCATTGAAAAATGGTTACGGAAAGCTCCGTCAGATTTTTTACTTTGTCAACATACTCGTAGTTCATGTAGATAGGTTTGTTGTTGATGAGAAGATTGGGGAGTTTAATATTTATGGATTCCTTGGTCACTTGATTGACTACAGAAACTTCTTTTTCATTCCCGTTTTCAAGAGTAATGTCCCGTGCCGTGTTGATTCCTGTGACCACAGCCATTCTTGCGGTAGCCAGAGAGGTTTTTAACTGGTCTATGCTGAGAGAATAGGCAATTTCCGTTACATCCAATCCGGATTTGGTTTGGAGGGTCACCTCTTCATTGAGCTGGATCATGGTTTCTTTTTTTACAACTTCATAGCTTACAATGGATAAAATGAGTAAAGGAGCAGATAAGAGAATCATGCACAGAGACTGCATCTGCCACTTTATGCTGATATCTTTAAGTTTCATCATGAGGACTCCTTATAAATTATGAATAAAATTAAAACTATTTAATAATCCAAAAACAATATTTTAAATATTTGTACCATGATAAATAGTAAGTTAAACCCGATTACTTTTCAAGTTTATTCATCCCTGAATTGTGAACCAAAATCATATAATTAAGCGATAAAAATTTTTTATGTCTTTCACCCTGTAGAATTCTTCCTTTCTTGTTGTTTGATCGTGGTGTTTTGATAACTCCTATTTCTTAGTTCAGCCGTCCATGTAATGAATTTTTTAAACGACTTGTGTCTGTTTTTTTATTCTAGCGGAGTTAAACTATTTGTTCATTGAGATATTTATATAAAATCATTTTATTTGACGGAAGGGGTATCTTAACACGGATAATCGAAAATTATTTTTGACCGCAGATGAGTCAATACTTTCAGCACCAACAGTTATTTTACTCACAGGGTAGTAATTATACTCTGTTCTGTAGCCTGACAGTCGATCATTTTTTATCTCCGTATAAGCAGCCCCCCACAAAAAGGCTGAAAATCATGCATCTTACGCTTTATATGCCTTGGAGCTATTATTTATAGCCCTTCCGGCACAGTCTTTAATCCCTTGATTATTCTGATGTTTGTTTGTATCTTCCCTTCTAGTAACTACCATTTGGGAGAAACGCATTTGTTTTAGGTTAATTTTTTGTTGGAAATTCAGCCTTATATACCATAAGGTCCTCTGAGGGTTATTTTATGATAAAAAAATTTTTTTTATACAGAAATTAGGCAATATAAATTCAATAATGACAAAAGATGACATAAAATTACAGGATATTGACTATAGCATCCTCATTCCGTGTTTTAACGAAGCAGAAAATATTCCTTTGCTGGTAAATAGTTTGCTTTCTACTTTAAAACATCAAAATTATTCTTTTGAAATACTTTTAATCAATGATGCCAGTAAAGATTCAACGGCTGAAGAAATACAGCATTTCTGTATTGAGCATCACGAAATTATTTTTTTAAATCATTCAATAAACAAAGGCATAGTAGAAAGCTGGAAAACGGGTGCGGCGTATGCAAAAGGGCGTTTTGTCATTACCCTTGATGCCGACATGCAATATCTTCCCTCTGATATTCCCTTATTAATACAGAATAATCCAAATGAAGAATATGATATCGTCCAGGGAATCAGAAGATATGAACATGATATTTCCAAACAAAGGAAGTGGATGAGTCTTATTTTTAGTACTCTTTTAAACATCATTTTCAGGTTAAATTATAAGGATATAAAATCAGGATTTGTGCTGTATAAAAAAGAAAAATTTTTAAAAATTCTAAGTTATTCTTGCGAATTCAAATACTTCCAGCATTATATTATACTTTTCGCTTCCTGTATAGGATGTAAAATCAAACAAATTCCTATTGTTTTTCATGCACGGTATAAAGGGAAATCCTTTATTCATACTCCCTTCATTTTCGCCGTTAAAGCACTATTGGAAATACCTAAAGCGTATCTTAAATTTCTTAACTTAAAAAGAAAATCATCATGTGCGGGATAGCCGGAGTCTGGGGACATGCGGATATAAAAAAAATGACAAACCTTCTGCAGCACAGAGGGCCTGATGGTGAAGGATACTTTTCCAATCCTTTTATTCACTTGGGAGTAAAACGACTCGGAATAATAGATCCTGCAAACGGTCATCAACCCATGTTTAATGAAGATAAATCGATTGTCTGTATTTTTAATGGAGAAATCTTCAACTATCTTTCCCTGAAAAAAGAATTAATTCATTTTGGTCATCATTTTTCCACAAAATCTGATACTGAAGTTTTGGTACATGCCTATGAGCAATGGGGACTATCTTGCGTCAATCATTTTAATGGCATGTTTGCTTTTGCCCTTTGGGATAATCCTCAAAAAAAGCTATTTCTTGCCAGGGATAGATTTGGTGAAAAACCGTTATACTATGCCCTGGATCAAAATCGATTATTATTCGCATCTGAAATAAAATCTATTCATGCTGTCTATAAAACATCACCCAGCCTCACTCAGGATTTTTTATGTTTTGAAACTTGCTGTTATGAAAATACTCTTTTTAAAAATATATACTCCCTTCTCCCTGGACATTATCTGGTTTTTGACGGGAAAAAACTCGTAAAAAATCAATACTGGCAATTAAACATAAATTCTGGAAATAAAAAGCTCAAACAGAATGAATGTATTGAAGAATTACGTTATCTTATTCAGGATAGTATTCATTTACGAAAACAAAGCGATGTTCCTGTAGGTGTTTTTATAAGCGGCGGCCTGGATTCTTCTATTATCGCTTCTTTGGCTGATTCCTCGCAGTATTTTTCCTGCAAATATACCTGCTATGGTTCTGCCTATGATGAAAGTTTTTATGTAAACGAACTATTAACAAAACTAAAAAAAACTAATCGTATTCATTTCGTTGAACCCAATGAAGATGATTTCATAGAAAATATCCACAGTGTGATTTATCATCTCGATCAGCCAATTGCAACGGCATCGTCACTTTCAGAATTTTTAATTGCAAAAAAAGCATCAAAATATGTTAAGGTTATTTTAAATGGGCAAGGTGCAGATGAACTGTTCGGAGGATATATCCGGTATATTCTAATGCTGCATAAAAAAATTTTCCCTGAATTTAAAGACTATCTTCCACTACTTCAGTATCTTTTAAAGGCAAAGAACAATAACATTCCTCGTCAATATTTCCATCTCCTTAAAAGAGGAAAAACCGGAAAGTGCTTTAATAAATATATTCAGCCCTTTTTTAATAACGCTTCCCGCTGCCTTTTGAATAATATGCTTTTTTGCGATATTCAGATATCCCTTCCCTCTCTGTTAACAATGAACGATAGGGCCTCATCTGCCTTTGGGATTGAAAACAGATCACCTTTTCTGGATCACCGTATTTCAGAATTTGCCTTTTCGCTTCCAGAATATTTAAAAATTAATCATCATACAACTAAATATATTTTAAGAGAAGCGGCTAAAGGATGGATTCCTGAAACCATAAGAACACGTAAAGATAAAAAAGGTTTAATTACCCCTGTTAATCAATGGTTAAATGGAAAAATCAAAAAATGGGCTGACTCAACATTGGATTCTTTGAAAAAGAGAAATCTCAACCTATCTCCCTTAAGGAACAATAGGGGGGAATTTGACCGCAGTACTTATCATCTCGTATGTCTGGAATTATGGTTTCAAAAATTTTTCCCGGATTTCAACAATTAGGCCATTATGGAAAACAGGATAACACCTTTAAATCGGATAACCTGGTTTATAACTATTATCACCCTTCTGTATCTCACTCGTTATCCGGGACTATTTTATAATTTTATTGACTGGGATGAAGCGGCTATGATGAGCGAAGCCTATGCCATGACCTGCGGGCAAGTTCTATATAAAGACGTTTATCATATTCATCCCCTTTTTCAATTTTTTATTTTTATGCCTTTTTTTTATTTATTTCCCGCCTGGCTTGCTCCTCACATGATAAAGCTATTTAATATGATCCTGATATTTTTTATGGCGGTTTATATATCAAAAATTTTGTTTGTTTCTCTTAAAAATAAAATTACAGCTTTCATAGGGGCGATTTTTTTTATATATTTTATGGGCACTTTTCAATGGACCTTCAGTTCGTATGGGGAATTTTATATCCTTCTCCCCCTTCTTTGCGGTCTCTATCATCTATTATCTTTTAAAAAACCGTTCCTCATAGGTATCTGCTGGGGAACGGCAATTTTATTCAAACAGGTTGCTTTTTTTGATATTTTTATATCCTGCATCTATCTTTTTTTTATAACCCCCTATCCTTATCGAAAGAAATTTAAATTTTTTTATAATATCTTATCCGGCATCCTTCTCCCCTTCACCCTTGCATTCCTATACCCTCTTTACCATCACAGTGTCTGGCAGACAATAGACTCCATATTTTTAAGTCAAATCATGGGTTATTCAGCGCATAATGAAGTGTTTTCTTTTTTTAAAAAGGTAACTTTGTTATTTATAAACAGCATTTCGTATTATCAATTTTTTTTCTCACTTTTCAAAAATAATCAGGTTTGTATCACTTTAGGTTCAATCATTGCCATTACTTCAATAATATTCATTAGTTATTCCATTGTAAGAAAAAAGTTTGTCATGCCCAATCCAGGTTTTTTTATTTTTGTTTTTTTCCTTTTCATCGGAATCATCCTGGGATTAAGTTTAATAGGTCGATTTTATGCGCATTATTTTATTCAGCTTCTTCCTTGTTTCATATTTTTTATCTGCTACTTTATCAATTTCATCCCCAATATTATCAAAATCATAGTACTGGGGTTATCCTTGTTTTTAATTGTCCCTGAAAGCTGCAAATCCTATTCAACAGAATTGTCCAGTCATCAATTTTTTCCTGAAAAGGTAATAAGATCTCAGAATATTGCTCATGTTATTTCTACAACGACAGATTCTAATGATTCCATTTTTCTTTACCGAGAAGAGGCTATTGATATCTATTACCTCTCAGAAAGGATTTCCCCTATAGGAATATATATGTATGTGGATATGGATTCCTTTCATACAAATGATCTTAATTCAGAAAATGAAAAAAAAGCATTATTATTAAAAAATCTGCCGGAAATTATTGTGTATGGAGATTATTTACAGACCTATTCTCTAAATACCCTATCCTTTATGGAAAAACTACTTGAAAAACATTATACCCCAAAAATATCCTTAAAGGGCTGCACTTTATATTATAAGAATCGATAAATTTGATTTCTCTCACTGGGATTAAAAATCTTTCAGACAGTTTCTATAATAGATTTTGAATTAATTCGGATAAGTTTTCAGAGAATGGCCTGTAATAGGCGGACATTACCATTCATTACTGAGTTTATTAATCAAACTGGAAAAATTTTTTTTAGAATCCACTTTTCTTTTGAAAATGGAAAGAAGCATTAATTTTAGTTCTTTTTTGAATTTTAGCTGAGGATAATAATTCAGTTTGGATACCTTTTCAATCAGATCTGAATAGAAGGTAATATCAGGATCATATTGGTTAATATAAGATTCGATGACCTGAATTGAATTTGTATAGGTGTTTTTTTTAAAGGACATTAAAATAAATTTTTTATGAATCAATTCTCGATCTTTAGAAGTTAATCCGCCTAAAACAGAATTGAAAATTTGCTTATAATTCTGATCGGAGATATCAAGAGTAAGGGTTTCTTTAAGTATCCAATAATAAACGTTTTTTCCACAATGCTCGATGATTGAGGCTTGTTTGTTTAGGAGGTTGATCCATAGCATGATTTCTTTTTGATGTTCATTTTTTTGAAAAGAAGATAAAGAAATGGATGTGAAAATGTTTCCTTTTAGCCATTCAGGTTTGATAATGGTATTGTAAAATATGGGCCATTGGGGGCTTTTTCTAATTGAAATGATTTCCTTGAAAATATCAGAAATTTCCTTAGGGGGCGGGTTAATCAGAAACTGCAATGAGATATAGAAATCGTCATTTTTGTCGGGAGGAGATTTATATGTCAGAAAAAATATTTCATTCCATAGATTTTTTGAAATAAAAAATTGAGGAGAGAAATAAACATAGCCGGGACCTGTCAGGAAGGAAAGAAGGATGAGCAAAGTGAAGGTTATTGAATTTTTTTTAAGGAAGTATTTTTTTAAGGGTGACTGAACAGTTCCATCATTTTTTAATATTGCCTCAACGATTTCATCTGACAAATTTGAATTTTTTCTTAAATCAATTTTGTGAAATTGGCTATTCATAAATTTTGCTGATTTGAATTCACAATGATTAAACTGTGTTTTATGAATTCTTGAAGAGTCAAAAACAGTATCAAGAAACATACTGTTTTGAAAGAAGGATTTACATAGGTTAATGACTTTAAAATAACTGAAGGAAAAATCAGTTTCAATAGAAAAAATATCAATAAAAGTAGTATCCGATAATTCATTTTTTTTAAGAGAACATTGAAAAAAAGATACATCATTGAATGAGCAGGAATTTAATTTTAATTCATTAAGATTACAGCTGTCAAAAGTATTTTTTAGAAAGAGACATTGAGTCAGATCATTGTTTAAAAAAACTGTTTTAGAGAAAGAGCAGTGATGAAACGAACAATTTTTAAAAATATTATTTGTAAAGATAGTATGGGAGAAATCACAATCTGAAAACTTAATATTTAAAAAAGTACATTTTTCGAACTGTAGAAGACCCCAGGATAATTTAATAAGGTCTTTTTCCTTCAATTCAAAGTTATTAAATGTGTTATTTCCAATATTTGAATTTTTTGTTTTAACTAATTCTAATAAAATTTTTTTCGCTTTTGACTTCATGTATTGTTTTTATTCACAAGTTATTTCACTGTTCATTTTATTTCTGATTCAATGTCATTAATTAAATTAGTATTTTTTGATTGTGTCAGGAAAGGGATGAGAGAAGGAATCCTCCAGATCTGTATGTCTGAAATGTTCAATTATCACAATCAGAAAAAAGCTAAAAAGGATAAAAAACCAGGAAGGAACGCGTGGCAGTGACTTTCTGCCCCGGTAGGAAAGGATTAGTGAAAGAAACCCGAAAATGAGGAAAAAAGAAAAACCTGCCCATTCGATCAAGTTGTCTTCTTTTGCCATTTCAATATATTTTCCGGGATTCACCTTATAAGAAATCCAGAAGATCAAAGGGAGAATCAGCATAATAAGTGCTGAAAGGGTCAAAATCAATTTAGTGGTTTTGCTTGTAGAATTCATAAATTGATGGAATCTCATAGGATAATATAAAGTCACAGTCAACAAAAACATTTTCAGGAAATCTGTTTTTTACATAGAAAAGGTTTTAGTTTTACGCATCATTTTTGAATAAAAGGAGCCGATAACCTGGTCAGAGAAAAAAATGAACAAGAATGTCTTTTCCCCTTTCCAAAATCACACCCTCTGCATATTATACTTTTTTTCTGCTGCGCAGCAGAAAGATAAGGGTTATTTTTGTTCTGAATTTTTTAAATCATGAAATCGGAAAAAAGATTTTAATAAAAGAGGTAAAATGTCCTCCCAGGGCCGTTCTGTAATGAATAAAAAAGCATCCTGTTTCCTGTCAGGACTCTTTTGTTTTTTAGTAGGGGTGGCCTGTGTTTTCTTTGCCGTTCAGGTTTTATATTCCGCTTACTGCGCCTTTTCATGGCAAAATTATATGATGTATGATTACGGAGTTTATACCAATACGATTTATAACCTGGCACATGGATACGGATTTCGATTTCTGGTGGATAATAATTATCTGAAAACGCATCTGTCTTTTTCTCTTGCCCTGCTTGCTCCGTTTATGCGTCTCTGGGCGAGCCCTTATTTCCTGATTGTTTTTCAGTGGCTTTTCCTTGCGGGCGGAGGGATTATTTTCCTGAGAATTATGGTCAGACTGAAACTGGCCCGATCCCTACAGTCCGCACTCATGCTTTTATGGTTCTGTTATCCCTTCACCCAAAGCGTAATGCTGAGTGAATTTCACGGGGTCTCTTTTTATCTGTTTCTTTTCCCCTGGCTTTTGCACTGCCTGCTTTTTAACCGCCCGATGACTGCGGTCCCCTGGATCTGCATCCTTGGCGTGAGAGAGGAGGCCGGTTTGCTGATCATTCCTCTGTTTCTTTTATTTGCTGTCCGTGAAAAATGGAACCCCGGGTATATTTTCGCAGCCTTGTCCCTGGCGTATGTTGTTTTTGGTATAATGTATCTGTATCCCGAAGCCAATTCCTTCCCGATCACCGAGTTTCGCAGGAATGATGCCACTCTTCCCGCTGTTCTCAAGGGAGCCACAATGCAGGGATTCAGACTGAGGGCCGTCGCCACGGGGTGGATTCTTCTGCCCTGTCTGCCTTTCATCTTTTTTCTGCGGGGAATGCGGACCACGGTTTTTATTTTTACCTCCATGGCGTGGATTATCTCTATGGCAAGCGGTGTGGAAAGGCAATTCAGCCTTCAGTTTCACTATTCGGCCCCTGTTTTCACCCTTATGCTTTGCGGCCTTATTTATGCCTGCGGGAAGGGCCTGCCCCTGATCGACGGGGAAGGTAAAAAAGTAATGATGACTGCGCTCTTTTCAACATGGCTTGTTTTAAGCGTTGGATTTTCACACTTTCAACATGGTTTCTTCCTTGGCGGGAAAGGAGCCCATTTCCACTATGCGGGAGTGAATGAAAACTACTCGGCCCTGCGTTCTGTCACCCGTGACCTTCCGGAAGAAGGCATCCTTCTGACGAGTTCGTTTCTCGGTCCCCATGTCTCTGCACGACCTGACTTGCTGGTCTGGGAGGAGGGGAATCCTCTTCTTTACAACATAGAGTGGATCCTTTTTTATTTCAGGGAATACAGCGAGAAGGAAATGATCCGTAAGGTTATGGATTCAGAAGCTTTCGGGGTCTATAGATGCAGTCTTCCTTTTATCCTGCTGAAAAAAGGGCACAATCCTTCACAAAATAAGGATGTTATGTCTGTCATTCAGGCTGCAATTTAAAAACCGGAGGCTACGCCTGCAAGCCTCCTTTGGCTCAACCAAGGGATGAGAAAAATATGAAAAAAAATATCCGAATCAGTATTGTGATTCCTGTGATGAATGAGGAGGAAAACATTCTTTCCATGGCTGATGAGATCGAACGGGTCATGGCAGGCATGTCCCATTCCTGGGAATGTATCTGGGTGGATGACGGGTCAACAGATAAAACCTTTGAGTTGCTTCAGACTATTGAAAAAAAAGGCTGTGGGCATGAATATATCCGGCTTGTCCGGAATTTTGGTCAGTCGGCAGCCCTGATGACCGGATTCAGAAAGGCTTCAGGTGAATATATTCTTACCCTGGACGGCGATGGCCAGAATGAAATTTCGGATATTCCCCCTCTGGTTGATTTTTGCCTGAAAAACAATGCGGATATGGTGAACGGCTACCGTCTCGTTCGGGAGGATTCCTGGGTGAGAATTCTTTCTTCCAGGATTGGGAACGGAGTCCGGAATATTCTCACACAGGATTCTATCCGGGATGTGGGATGTTCCCTGCGTATTTTTAAGGCTTTGTGCATTCAGGATGTATTCCTCTTTAAAGGGATGCATCGCTTTCTTCCGACGCTGATCCGGTTAAATGGATTTGAGTCCATTTATGAAATCGGGGTGCATCACAAGCCTAGAACCAGAGGCATCTCGAAATACGGGGTTGCTAACCGCCTCTGGGTCGGTCTCTGGGATTCGCTTGCCGTCCGCTGGATCAGAGCAAGAAAGGTGTCCCCTCAATTGCAAGAAACCTCAATAAATAAAATTGTTTAAAATGACAAAATACCTTTTAGATTCAGGAGAAAAAATATGAGTATTTTCTGGTTGTGTGTCGGTTTTCTGGGGCAAGGTGTTTTTGCCTCCCGTTTTATTATCCAATGGATTGCCAGCGAGAGGGCCAGAAAAAGTATCATGCCTGAGGTCTTCTGGTATTTGAGCCTTGCAGGCGCCCTTTTGCTTCTGAGCTATGCGATTTATAAAAAAGATATTGTCTTCATACTGGGGCAGTCATCAGGTCTGATTGTTTACAGCAGGAACCTCTTTTTAATCGAAAAGAACAGAAAGAATGTCTAGCCACGGACACACTGTTATGAAGGGGGAAGTCAGTCATTTATTCAGGCAGGATATTTTAGAATTAGAAGTTTATTATAATAATAGACAAAAATTTATATTTTACAGGATTTGTATTTATTGTCATATTTAAGATAGATCGAATCAACTCTTGATGCTTTAAATCTAACTGATTATTACCTGTAAGATTGTAAAGTATAACGTCATCAGTTTTTAATCATATTTTAATAAAAGGGCTGTTTTGTGTATATTAACCAGTTGAATCCGAGTGAACTCAATCATGTAAATCAAACGTTATCTGCACCAATCCAAAGAGATAATAGAATTGATTCTATTCGCGGGCTGATGCTTGTTTTAATAACCATTAATCATTTCGGAGGTAGAATTGCAGATTTTGTCTGGCAGCCACTTGGTTTTGTTTCCGATGCCGAGGGCTTTATTTTTATTTCCGGTTTTGTATTCGCTTTGGTTTATAGTAAATATCTGGTCGATAGAAAATTATTTATAAAAAAGACGATTCACCGGTGTTTTACCATATATAAATATCATTTTTTGCTTGTTTTAGGCATTCCGCTGACAGGAATGCTGATTCCAGCTTATAGTCAATGCTGGGGCAATGCAATTAACTTTTTTAATGTCTGTACTTTTTTTAAATACTGTCTGGCAACCATTCCCATGATTTATCAGCCCTACTTGATGGATATCTTACCTCTGTATATTATTCTGATTCTATTGGCCTGCCCTTTTCTTATTTTACTTCACAAAGGAAAAGAATCGCTGGCTTTAGCTTTAGTTTTTTCATTATGGGTTATCGGTCAATTTATTAATCCAGTCGCCTTACTTTGCAGGCACCTGTTTCACGCATATACATCCATGTCCTTTAATGTTTTTTTATGGCAGCTTGTCTTTATGACAGGAATTTATCTGGGATATAAAAAGAAAGTGGGTCAAGAGATCCCCTTTATTAAGAGCAGGACCATCAAAACTTTACTGGTTTTCATTTTTGTTGTCTGTATGGTATTAAGGCATTGGGGAAGAATCAACGAACCCTTAAGTGCCTTTTTACTTGCTATTACAAACAGGGAATTCATGTCTCTGATCAGGGTTATTGATTTTTTTGCTGTGCTTTATGTTATTTCAGCTATTTTAAAGCCTATTCCGGTAAAGTACGGTATCCCTGGATTAGGCTATTTGGGAAAACACTCCCTTCAGGTCTTTGCCTTTCATATAGCTTTTTCCTACCTGGTTATGGCGCCTTTTGTTCATATAGGCAACACTGGATTTGGAAGAGTAATAACAGCCCATTATGGGTATGCAGCCTATTTAGGTGTTTTATGTCTTGCCATCACTGCAATGTTTATACCTGCTTTTCTGCATGATAAATTTCTTAAATGGCAACGCTCTAAAAATACGTCTAAAAACTCGGCTTTGAGCGGGGTTTTTGATATAAAGAAATAAAGGATTATGTTACCCTGGCTTTTTCGAGCTGGATTTCCGGGCAGGTCATTCAAGAACAGCTTTTATGATTAAATAGGTTAATCCTGAAAATAACGCTGAGGCTGGAATGGTAATAACCCAGGCCCAGACAATTTTCCGTGCAGTGCCCCAGCGCAGATTTTTTGCATGCTCCACAGTACCCACTCCCATGATTGAACCTGCAATGACATGGGTGGTGCTGACAGGAATTCCGGCATGAGCCGTGGCGAGGAGAACCAGGGCAGAGGCGGTCTCAGCGCAGAATCCCTCCATGGCCCGGATTTTTGTGATGCTTGTGCCCATGGTTTTAACGATTCTCCACCCTCCAAACATTGTTCCTAAAGAGATTGCAAAGTAACAGACAAAGACGACCCATTGGTCTATATGAAAAGTGGGGTTGAATCCTCCAATAAAGAGGGTGATTGCGATAATCCCCATTGTCTTTTGCGCGTCATTGGTTCCATGTCCGATACTGTAAACTGTGGCGGATATTAACTGAAGATTTCTGAAGATTTTGCCGGCTTTTGAGAAGCTCTGTTTTCTGAAAATCCAGATCACCATAACGGTGAAAATAATCGCGCCTATCATGCCGAACATCGGCGCTAATAAAATAAAGAGAAAAATTTTGAATACCCCTTTCAGAATGACGATTTTTAAACCCGCTGAGGCTATTCCGGCCCCGATCAGTGCCCCGATCAGTGCATGACTGCTGGATGTCGGAAGCCCCAGAATCCAGGTAAGAATATTCCAGCCGATTGCACCTGTCAGGGTGGCAAGGATCACAAGCAGGCTGATTTCCTCAATTTGCACAACCCCTTTTCCGATCATTTTGGCCACTTCTGTTCCAAAGGTGAAAAAGCCGATGAAATTTGCCGCTCCGGCCATGCAAAGGGCCTGAAAAGGAGTCAGAGTTTTGGAAACGACAATTGTCGCTATGGCATTGGCAGCATCATGAAAACCGTTGATGAAATCAAAAATAAGAGCCAGTGCAATAATGATGATGACCAGGATCAGAATTGATGTCATGATCTATACCTGCTTTTCTATATGGATTGTGAAAATACTCCCTTTACCCACCGTGCTTTCAACCGTAACAGAACCTTTGTGGGCTTCAATAATATGTTTTACTATTGAAAGGCCGAGTCCTGTTCCCCCGAGTTTCCGGCTTCTGGCCTTATCGACCCGGTAGAAGCGCTCAAAGAGTCTTGAGAGATGTTCCTGCGGTATGCCGCAGCCGAAGTCTTGTACGGATATTTGTATTTTATTATCCTTATTTACGGTATGAATGATGATCCGGCTGTTTTCCTCGCTGTATTTTATCGCATTATCAATCAAGTTCATAATGGCCTGTTCAAAAAGTGAAGAATTGACTTTTATTTCAATTTTTTCATTCCCGGTCCGTTCAAGAATAATTTTTTTGGATTCTGTTTTGATTTTGCTGTTGAGAATTACAGAATCTATAACTTTTTCCAGTATTGTGATTTCCGTATGGATTTCTTCTTTCTCTACATCCTGTTCAATTTTAGAAAGGCTCAGGAGGTCATCAATGATTGAATTAAGTCTTTCCGATTGCCGGTAAAGGGTGTCAAGGAAACGCTCTCTGTCTTCAGGGATTTCAGCAGCACCGTTGATAAGCGTTTCCAGATACCCTTTGATCGAGGTCACAGGAGTTTTTAGTTCATGGGAAACATTGGCGACAAAATCCCTTCGTATTCTCTCCAGTTTTTTTATGCGCGTGACATCATTCAAAACAACAAGTAATCCGATTCTCATCTCTTTTGAATCTTTTAAAGCAGTTGCGTGAGCCTGAAGAAATTTTTCTTCTTTTTCATTCCTGAGGGAAATTTCACCTTCCACGGGGTTCAGACTTTCAAAAGCTTTTTTAAGGAATTTTCGCAGATCTGAATTCCGTATGATTTCCTGAACGGGTTTACCCCTTACGTCGGCGATAGAAACATGAAAATAATTTTCAGCGGCCTTATTCAGATTGATTAGTTTTTCCTCATTGTCAATGGCCAGAAGAATTTCGATCATGCTCGAAAAAACAGCATTCTGCTCATTTTGTTTGGATTGGATTTCCATAAGCCTGGCTTCAAGCAAAGCGGCAAGATGGTTGAGTGAATAAGCCACACTGGACATTTCATAAGATTCGGGAATGGGAATCCTTGCTGTTAAATCCCCTGCAGCGAGTTTTTCAGCGCCATCCTTGATTTTTGCGAGGGGAAGGCTTATTTTTTTTGCAATGTAAGCGGAGGCAATTATCCCCAGAATCAGGATGAAAAAGCCTGAAGCGGCAACCCGTATATTAAAATCAAAGACGGTCTGCCGGATTGCAGTGATTGGAATGGATGCCCGGATCACTCCAAGCAGGGTGTCTTTATCGAACAAGGGAATGGCAACATACATGATTTGTTTTTTCAGGGAATCGCTCCACCGGATGCTTGACCCCGTAGAGCCTTTCATGGCTTTTGCGATTTCAGGCCGGGACGCATGATTATCCAGTAATTTTATTTCAGCCACAGAATCGCCGACAACGGTTCCCTCCGGCAGAATGATCGTAAAACGTGAGGAGATTTTTTTTGACGAATTTTTACAGAAATGGTCAATGGGATCGAAAGATTTTGCGATCAGCAGTGGCCTTATTTCTTCACCCATCAGACAGGCCTTGTCTTTCAGTATCTGTGTGGTGAGAGTAAGAAAAAAATCATTAAAAATCTTTGAGGAATGATAGGCAACCCCGAAGAGAGAGATAAAGATCAGGCAAAAAAAGGGAAAATATATTTTCCAGATGAATTTTTGTTTATGCATTTTCATCCTTGAATCGGTAACCAACACCGCGTACTGTTTCTACTAAATAACCGTAAGCCATAAGTTTTTTCCGTAAGCCGACGATCTGCACGTCAACAGCCCGTTCAGTCACCGGATATTCCTCTCCGCGAACGGCATCTACAATCTGGTAACGTGTAAATACCCAGCCCGGTCTTTTTGCCAGAAAATGAAGAATTTTAAATTCGGAATAAGTCATTTCCACAGGCTGGCCGCATAATAATACTTCGTGTTTTCCCGGATCAATCTTTAAATCGTTTATTCGTATCAGGGAATTTTCATCAACATCGGCTTTTGATTTTCTTCGTAATACGGTTTTGATTCTTGCAATGAGAACCTTGGGGCTGAAAGGTTTGGTGATATAATCATCTGCCCCCATTTCAAGCCCTGAAACAATGTCGGATTCTTCTCCTTTGGCGGTCAGCATGATGATGGGGATTGTTTTAAGATTTGAATCGGCTTTAATTGTTCTGCATATCTCAAGACCGTCAATTTCAGGAAGCATAATGTCTAAAAGAATGAGATCAGGCGTTTTCGCTGAAAGAAAACTCAACGCTCCTTCCCCGCTCATTTCAAAAGAAATTTTATAACCGTCTTTCGTCAGATTATATTTTATGAGTTCCAGTATGTCCTCATCATCTTCCACAATCAGAATATGCTCTTTGCTCATAATTTGATCCTTTTATTTATTGCTTGGGAGGCCATCATCAATGCTGCAGCATTTCAGTTTATGGCGTACAATTTTCCCGCTGATCATATAAATGATATCTTCTGCAATATTGACGGAATGGTCTGCTATCCTTTCAAGATTTTTTGATATGCATAAAATGTCAACGAGCTGATCGAGATTTGCAATATTTTCACGGACATCCGTTTTAACCCTGTCATACATATGACGGTTTATTTCATCCACTTCATCATCCCTGCTTGTGACGCTTTGTGCAAGCTCCAAATCCTGATTTACAAAGGCATCCATGCTTTTTTTTAGCATCCACATCGTAATATCCGCCATTTCAGAAAAATTAAACGGAATATCTACTTTTTCCTTATCTGCAAGATGAAGGCTTCTTTCTGCAATATTTCTTGCAATATCACTGATTCTTTCAAGATCAGCATTGATTTTCATAAGCATTACAATAAACCTGAGCTCAGTGGCCACCGGCTGGTATAGAGCCAGAACCTTAAGACATTCCTCTTCAATATTCATTTCCATTTCATTGACTTCAGAATCGGATTCTATTGTTTTTTTTGCAATCCTGGAATCTCTTTTGCCGATGGAGTTTACTGAATTATAAACATTTTCCTCAACCATGGCGCTTAAATCAAGGATTAATTTTTTTAGATTTTCGATTTCTCTTCTTATATGCTGAGGCATATTTTTTTCCTTTTTTTTAATAATCATCCAATGAAATTGTTAGGATTGTGTTAGGGGATTGTTAAAATTGGGTGAAATTTGAAAAAATAATTCTTTTTATTCTTTATTTCATTCCTGACCGTGAGTATTTAACACTTTTTTTAAATTTCATTGGATTTGATTCCCCGCAGTTTACTGAGGCTTGTCATTTTGAGCTGAGCTGGAAATCCAGATTCCTCATGTTTGTTCGGAATGACACTAGCCCGTATATTGCATGAAAAATCAGAAAAAATACATTCGAAACCTAATAAATCAATCCTTCCAATTCCATATTGTCTTCAATCTTTGGGTAGAAATTATAACCAATCTTATATTCAGGCAAAAAAAAACCTTTTGTTTGTGCAAGCCTGTTTTGACTGGGTCAAACAGGCTTTGCATCCCGAATATTTGTCGCTTACGCGCAAAATTCGGGCTAGATACCCCGCAGCGAGCTTTGAAGTAGCTCATTTTTATAAAAGTGTTCCTGAAAGTCTCAGCTATCCGCTTTCGAACCCAATTATGAAGGCCTGCAAATAAAATTTTGAATTTATTCATATTCTAACCTGCTCCTCATCAAATCATAATCTGGATCGATTATTTATTCCTGAGTTTTTTAAAACTACAAAAATTCGAAAAAGGAGAAAAAACAAAAAGTATATACACTTGATTTCTAGCAGAATTCTAACAAATGCCTAATACAATCTTAAAACAACCGGCTTAAGCTTCGACCAAAATACCGGCTTAAGATCGGTTAAAAATACAAAAAAAAGGAGAGAAAATGAAGTTTTTAAAACAAATGGCCCCCATATTATTCATGACTGCGAGCATGGCTACTGCAGGTGAAATTGATAACCTTGTCAACAAACTGGTTGAAAAGGGAACTCTTACAGGAATGGAAGGAAGAGAAATTATTACGGCAACACAGGAGGAACAAAAGCTTCAGATTGCAAAAGGAACTCAGTCGATGCTTCCGAAATGGCTTCAGACTTTTAATATGAAAGGCGATTTCAGGTTCCGCTATCAGAAAGATGATAAGGATGGAAGTGTTGAACGTGAAAGAGAAAGATTAAGACTGAGACTTGGAATAGAATCCAAAGTGGCAAGCAGTATCAAAATTGCTACAGGCCTTGCTACAGGAGGGACAGATCACAGATCTACAAATCAAACTCTTGAAAATAATTTTGAACCCAAAAATATCAACCTGGACTATATGTTTGCGGATATGATTTTGACGGACAATTTAAATGCAAGTCTTGGTAAAATCAAGAATCCTCTTTATAATGCGGGAGATCTGCTTTGGGATACGGATATCAACCCTGAAGGATTATCCGTCTCTTTGAATTTTCCTTCGCTTATAGAAAATCTGGATTTTTCTGTAAACAGTGCTTATCTGGTTCTTGATGAGGTAAGTGCCAACAAGAATGATCCTTATATGTATGCCTTTCAGCCTGTTGTAAAATATTCTTTTACGGAAGATATAACCCTTAAAACGGGCGTCGCTTATTATGGCTATTCAAAAGTTGAAGGAAGTCTGCTGGAAAAGACCGCTGGATCTAATTCAGGGTTATCCAAAGATAAAACGACCGGTAAATATATAGGGGCTTTAAAGTATGATTATGATTCAATCAAGGGAGACATTGAATTTGGAGTAAACAGTATTTCAGATCTTGTTCCTTATATCGGAATTTTTGCTGAATATCTTTCCAATTTTGATCCCTCATCCGATAACAAAGGCTATCTCTACGGTTTTAAAACAGGTCATAAGAAGGTAAGTGAGCCTATGCAGTGGCAGGTTCAGGTTTCTAACAGGAAGCTCGAAAAAGATGCCTGCCTTGACATATTGCCTGATTCAGATTTTTATGGAGGAAAGACAAATGTCAAAGGTTATGAAGCCGCTTTTTCAATAGGGTTGTATAAAAATACGCTTCTGGGTCTGGATTTCTATAAAACTGAAAATCTGTCAGGACACATTGTAGAAGAAAAATTGTTCCAGGCGGATCTCATCTATAAATTTTAATGAAAACGGGCAACTTATCCCCGCAGGGGATAAAAAAGCGCTCGTAGGAGTCCTCCCCTCAAAAGAGGGTAATTGAATAAAAAAAGGAAAAGCATTATGAAAAAAATTATAAATATTGTGCTGAGTATTCTGATTTCAGCATCTGTTTATGCCGGAAGTGGTAAAGTGAAAATTGAAGGTTCAACGACAGTTCTCCCCATCGCACAGAAAACGGCTGAAGTGTTTATGGAAAATAATTCCAGTGCGGATTTATCCGTGCGTGGCGGAGGATCAGGAGTGGGGATTGCCGCCCTGATTGACGGGGTGTGTGATATTGCAAATGCTTCAAGATCCATGAAGCAGTCAGAAGTTGACAAGGCCGTAAGCAAAGGCCGCGAGCCTAAGTCACATATCGTTGCCATGGATGGGCTGTGCGTCATTGTCCATAAAGACAACCCGTTGACCGCCCTGACAAAAGAGCAGGTCAAAGCTATTTTTACCGGAAAAATAAATAACTGGTCTGAAGTCGGCGGCGCGGATGCTCAGATCGTCATCGTTTCGAGGGACTCTGCCAGCGGAACCTTTGAGGCTTTTGGTGAGCTCGCTTTAAACAAGGAAAAAATTCGTTCTGATGCGCTGATGCAGGCTTCTAATCAGGCGGTTGTATCAACGATAGCCGATAATACTTCAGCCATAGGCTATGCGGGCCTCGGCTATATCAAAGAAGAAATCAAGGCGCTTCAGATTGACGGAGTCAATGCCTCAAAAGAAACGGTTCTTTCGGGGAAATATTCCCTTTCAAGACCGTTGTTCATGTACACAAACGGAAATCCGACAGGAGTCGTAAAGGAATACCTTGATTTTATCAAAAGCGCTGAAGGTCAGAAAATTGTGGAGGAAGAGGGATTTGTCCCACTGCAATAATCACTAAGCGATTAACAATAGATCATGAGCGGATGCCCGTCTTCAAGACGGGCATTCGTGTCATATCATGTTTTTTTAAAGCAGCTTCCTCATCCCTAACCACGGCAATAATGGGGAAAAAACGTAGTGCCTGAATTTTTTTTTATCCTGCTCTATCTGGAAAATTACCGGTCGAATACCTCCCCTTATTCAAGGGTAAGGTCAAAAAAACGGAACGACAGACTGTTCAATGACCATTTTCCCGGAAAGAGGATAATTTCTAACAGAATCCTAATAATTCACTAACAAAAGATTAACAGAACTGACTTAATACTTATTACATGAACTATAAAATCAAAGAAAAATTATACAAAGCATTGTTTTGTGCGATAGCCTTTTCAACGCTCATTATTCTTGCAGGAATAATCCTTACGCTGTTCATCAATGCGTGGCCTTTGTTTAAAACAGTATCTCTGTGGGAATTCATCAGCGGAAGAAACTGGTATCCGACACATGAGTTTCCTGAATTCGGGATCCTTCCGCTTATTGCGGCATCCTTTATCATTACGCTGGGTTCTATGATTGTCTGTATCCCTCTGGGAATAGGAAGTGCCCTTTATCTCCATGAAATTGCGGGTTTGCGCGAAAAAGTTCTTTTGAAACCTGTGATCGAAATACTGGCCGGGATTCCCTCCATTGTTTTCGGTTTTTTTGGAATGGTCATTGTCGCCCCTTTTATTAAAGATCTTCTCCATTTACCCGTAGGATACTGCGCCTTTACGGCAAGCCTGATCCTCGGAATAATGGCCATTCCTACAGTCTGCAGTCTGACGGAAGACGCCTTAAGTTATGTTCCGAAAAGCTTCAGGGAAGCCTCCCTGGCCCTTGGTGCCACAAGGTGGCAGACCCTTATCCGGGTCATCATACCGGCAGCAGGATCAGGTGTTTCCAGTGCAGTCATTCTCGGCATGAGCCGGATTATCGGGGAAACCATGACTGTCCTCATGGTCTCCGGCGGGGCTGCCGTCATCCCTCTTTCCTTTTTTGTTCCGGTACGGCCCATGACCTCAACGATTGCGGCTGAAATGGGTGAGGCGGCCATGGGAAGCCTTCACTACAATGCGCTTTTTGGAATAGGATTGATTCTTTTTATGATTACCCTTGTGCTGAACTTCATCGCTGAAATTATAAGCAGAAATTATCGCCTTAAACTGGGGCTCAGCCAATGAGCGCAAATAAAATAATTGAAAAATTGGGATTTGGTTTTCTGATTCTGTGCATTATCATTACCCTGTTTTTTTTAGGAAGCATCATATGGTTTTTATTCATCCGCGGTATCAAAATTATTTCGTGGGAATTTCTGACGGCGATTCCACGGTCAGGTATGACAAAAGGGGGGATTGCTCCTGCCATCCTGGGTACGTTTTATCTGACGATAGGAGCCATGCTGGTTGCGCTTCCTCTCGGGCTTGCTTCGGCCATTTATCTCTGTGAATACAGCCCCAGAGGGTTCATCGTCAATTTAATCAGGTTGAGCATTAACAATTTGGCAGGGGTGCCCTCTGTTGTGTTCGGACTGTTCGGCCTTGTTGTTTTTGTGAAATACTGCAATTTCGGGGTCTCCATTTTATCAGGTTCCCTGACTCTGGGGATACTTGTCCTGCCCGGGATTATTTCTTCAGTCCAGGAGGCCCTGGTCGCCGTTCCTCAATCCTACAGGGAGGCTTCGCTGGCCCTTGGAGCCACACACTGGCAGACCATAAAAAAAGTAGTTCTGCCTACGGCTTTCCCGGGTATTCTTACTGCGGTTATTTTAAGCATCGGGCGTGTTGCCGGTGAAACCGCGCCGATTCTTTTCACTGCAGCGACTTTTTACAGCCGGTTTTATCCGAATTCTGTTTATTCTGAAACAATGGCACTGCCTTATCATATTTATGCGCTGATGACGGAGGGCACACATCCGCAGGAACAGACAGCAATTGCTTTCGGCGCAGCATTGGTCTTGCTGGTACTGGTGCTCATGATATCAGGACTGGCCATTTATTTAAGAAACAAACAGAGGAGTTATTATGTCTGATGACCTGAAAATCAGAATCAAGGTTGATAATATCAGTTTTTATTATGGGACAAGACCCACGATTAAAAATCTTTCTATGAACATCTATCAAAATAATGTCACCGCCATTATCGGACCTTCAGGATGCGGAAAATCGACCTTCATAAGGCTCTTTAACCGCATGAATGAACTTGTCGCCAACACCCGCCTGGAAGGTCTGATTCTTCTGGATGGCCGGGATATCAACAGCCCCGGCATGGATGTTGTTAAAATCAGAAGGCTGATCGGCATGGTTTTTCAAAAACCCAACCCGTTTCCAAAAAGCATCTATGAGAATTTAAGCTATGGACTGAAAGTCAACGGAGTTAAAGATAAGAGCTATATTGAGGAACGGGTGACGGAATCCCTGAAAAAAGCGGCCTTATGGGACGAGGTTAAAGACCGGCTGGATGACAGTGCCCTGAGATTGTCCGGCGGTCAGCAACAGCGTTTATGCATTGCCCGGTGCCTTGCCGTTGATCCCGAAGTGATCCTTTTTGATGAACCCTGCGCAAGCCTTGACCCTCACTCCACAAAAAAAATTGAGGAATTGGTACTGGAACTTAAAAAAGATTATACCATTGTGATTGTTACCCATAACCTGCAGCAGGCGTCAAGAGTATCGGATTATACCGCCTTTTTATACCTTGGCGAACTGATTGAATTCGGACACACCGACAAACTTTTCACGATTCCTGCGAACAAAAAAACAGAAGAATATCTGACCGGAAAATTCGGATAAGACTGAAATCTGCATGAGGGAGTAATTATCAGATTTTGAACCAACCCTGCCTTTCAGAGGCCCGGATTAATATTCATCCATGTGATTCCATTCAGCGTTTTCAAGCCAGTGATCAGGTCTTGAAATGAATTCGATCAGATTATCCAGAAGCCAGTAATGCTGTTTTTCTTCAGCGGCAAGTTTCTGAAAAATGATTATCTGTCCCTTGTCCGTGGCCTGTCTTGATTTTTCAAGGTAGAATTCTTCGCTTTTCTTTTCCAGTTCCTGAGCTTTTATCCAGGCTTCTTTATGATCAAGATTTCCGTCAAAAATCGTATCTTCTTCTTTCATGGTCTTAAAAATGCTTTTAACAGCAGGCAAAAGGGTGTGCTCCTGAAATTGTATTGTATTCTCTTCTTTCATCGCTTTAAAAATCTGGTAATGTTTGGATTCCTCCTTTGCCAATAAGTTGAAGATATCTTTCAATCCTTTATTCATGGCATTGGAAGCCAGAATTAAATAAAAGGACTCCCCTTCTTTTTCCATTTTCATGGCATAATCAAAAATATTCATAACAGACTCCTTTTCTGTTGATCCTTGTTTAGAATGAACGCTGAGCTGTTTATCCCTTGCGGGATAATAAAATTATGATCATCATGGATTTTATTCAAAATGAGAATCAAATACAATTTTTTTATATTCGATTCCGATATAAATCTGTTTTTTAAGCATTGTCAAATTGCTCCAAAAGTTTAACATGATTATTATTAATTTTCATGCCGGCAGTTTTCAACATTACGGATTGATCATGAAAAAAGTTATTGAAAACACAAACCCTTTAAAATTTATCCTGGTGTTATTCCTGTTTTTTAGATTTTCTTTCATCATAAAAGGGGAGGAAGCCGTGCCATACAACCGTCTTACACCTGAGGAAGAAGCTGTTATACTGCATAAAGCAACGGAGAAACCCTTTTCAGGCAAATATGTGAATCATCATGAAACAGGGGTTTATACCTGCAGGCGCTGCAACGCAATCCTTTACCGTTCATCCGATAAATTTGATTCAAGCTGCGGATGGCCCAGTTTTGATGAGGAGGTGCCTTACGCAGTGAACCGTGCGGCTGACCCGGAGGACATGAGAACGGAGATACTCTGCGCCCGATGCGGCGGGCATTTGGGACATGTTTTTTCCGGGGAGAAATTAACTCCGAAAAATATCAGGCATTGTGTAAACTCAATTTCTATGAATTTTGTACCTGATAAAGAGATAAGCCGGATTACGGAAAGGGCCTATTTTGCCGGAGGCTGTTTCTGGGGAATGGAATACTATTTTGAAAAAGCAAAAGGCGTTGTTTTTACCGTCGTCGGTTATATGGGGGGGAGCAGTAAAAATCCGACTTATGAAGAAGTCTGCACGGGTAAAACCGGTCATAAGGAAACCCTTGAAGTTATCTGGGATCCCCTTAACACCTCCTATGAGGAAATTGCCGGATTATTTTTTGAAATCCATGATCCGACACAGACGGACGGACAGGGGCCTGATCTAGGCGATCAATATCTTTCCTGCCTTTTCTATACCGGGGATACACAAAAGCAGATTGCAGAAAAATTAATCAAAAAATTAAAAGAGTCAGGGTATAAAGTGAGTACGCATCTTGAAAAGGCCTCAATCTTCTGGAAAGCGGAGAAATATCACCAGCATTATTATGACAGACAAAAGGGAGTTCCTTATTGCCATACATTAATCAAAAGATTTCAGTAAAAAGTGGCGGAAAACAGCAGCGGAAATGAAATAGATATTCTAAACAGTGAATTCACTGACAGTCTGTTTATCGGACATAAAAAATAGAAAGGGGATATCATGGAAATGGGAATGATAGGCCTTGGCCGAATGGGGCTGAATATGGCTCGCCGATTATTGAAAGCAGAACATAAAGTGGCTGTTTTTAACCGGAGCAGGGAAAAAATCATTGAAGCGGAAAAAGAAGGTGCCGTGGGTGCCCGATCCCCTGAGGATCTGGTGAAGAACTTAACACCACCCCGCATTGTATGGCTGATGCTCCCTGCAGGAAGTGTTACGGAAGAATATATTCATATTCTTTCTTCCCTTCTGGAACGGGAGGACATCTTGGTCGAAGGCGGAAACAGCAGCTACCGGGAGGATCTCAGGCATTATTCGTTTTTAAAAGATAAGGGCATCCATTATCTGGATGCGGGTGTTTCCGGGGGGGTATGGGGATACAGCAGAGGCTACTGTACAATGATAGGGGGGGATTTTGAAAAATTTCAGCAGATAGAACCTCTTCTCAGGGATCTTGCCCCGGAGTCAGGATATCATTATTGCGGCTCGTCCGGAGCGGGGCACTATGTGAAAATGATCCATAATGCCATTGAATACGCCTTAATGGAGGCCTATGGAGAGGGATTTGAAATTTTAAAGGCTTCGCCTTACGGGCAAAATATGGACCTGGCTAAAATTGCCCATCTATGGAATCAGGGGAGCGTGGTGCGTTCATGGCTTCTGGAACTTTTGGAATCCGCCTTTTTAAAAAACAGGGATCTGTCGGAAATTCAGGGCTATGTTGAAGATTCAGGGGAGGTCAGGGGGGCGGTCAAAGAAGCACTGGATATGGGCGTTGCAGCGGATGTTATTGCTCATTCTGTTTTTAAGCGATTCCAATCCCGGCAGGAAGATGTTTTTTCGGATAAAGTTGTTGCCGCATTGAGAAAAGAATTCGGAAATCATTATGTTGCGCGAAAAGGGGATAAGGTTAGAAAAGGTCAGGCCGGAGCCGGTGCGGTGGAACATGCGAAACCTGATGTCCCCCCCCTGTGAAATAAATTATGAAAAACGATTATAAAATCAAGGGCGGGGAATTATGCATTGAAAAAATCCCTTCCGAATGTGGAGTCGTGATTTTCGGAGCATCAGGGGATCTTTCCTTCAGAAAACTGATTCCTTCGCTTTTCGGCTTATATTCAAAAAAACTGCTTCCGGCAAATTTCTATATTCTTGGATGCGCAAGAAGCGAGATGAATAATGACTCTTTCCGTGAAAAAATAAGATCCAGACTGGATCCGGTTAAGGAAAAGGATGTTTTATCTGGTTTTTTGCAGCGCTGTCATTATGTGAAAATTGAATATCTGGAAAAAGATTCTTATCCAGTTCTGATAAAAAAAATTGAAAAACTGGATTCTGAATTTAAAACTGCGCAAAAGGCCATTTTTTATATGGCCACGCCGCCTTCTTTTTACAAAGATATAACCTCTTTTGTCTTATCCTGCTCCGATAGTCCGGTTATCCGGAAAGGGGAAACCTGGCCGCGATTTGTTTTTGAAAAGCCTTTCTGCCATGATCTTGAAAGCGCCATAAATCTGGATAGGGAGCTGCACACACAGCTGGAAGAAAATCAGATCTACCGGATTGATCATTATCTGGGGAAAGACACTGTTCAGAATCTTTTAATGTTCAGGTTTGCAAATGCCATTTTTGAGCCTTTATGGAACAACAGGTATATTGATCATGTTCAGATTACCGTAGCGGAAACCCTGGGAGTTGAGCACAGGGCAGGGTATTTCGAGCAGGCGGGGCTTTTAAGGGACATGTTTCAAAACCATATTCTGCAGATGGTCTCGATGGTTGCAATGGAGCCTCCGGGTTCTTTTGATGCGGACCGCATCCGGGATGAAAGAGCAAAAATTCTGCGGTCCATAAGGCCGTATACTTATGAATCCCTCAGTCATGATGTCTTACGCGGCCAGTATAAGCGGGGCATGAGGGAAGGGATCACGATTCCCGCATACCGGGAGGAACTTCATGTTCATTCCGAATCCATGATTGAAACTTTTGTCTGTCTGAAACTTTTTATTGATAACTGGCGATGGAATGGGGTGCCGTTTTATATCCGGGCGGGGAAACGGTTGAAAGAAAAAGTCAGCCAGATAGGCGTTGTATTCAAAGCCCTCCCTCATTCTATTTTCAGGGAGCTCAAACCTGAGGATCTGGTCTCGAATGTTTTAATATTTTCCATACAGCCCGATGAAGGGGTTTCGCTGACAATCCAGGCCAAGCAGCCCGGGCCAAAGCTCTGCATGCATCCCTTGATGATGGATTTCAAATATAGCGAAGTGTTCGGAGTGGTGCCTCCGGAAGCCTATGAAAGGCTTATACTGGACTGCATGCTGGGCGATCAGACGCTCTTTATCCGTTCTGACGGGATGGAGCTTGCCTGGTCCTTTTTAACCCCGATTCTGAGGGATCCTCCCCCCCTTGAGTTTTATGAAGGAGGTTCCTGGGGGCCTGAATCCGCAAGTTATTTGATTCAAAAGGATGGAAGAGAGTGGCTCCTGTGAAGAGGGAAATCAAGTACTTTGAAAATGAGTTTCAACGGGATACGGCGGCTGCAGATCTGATCATTTCATCAGCCGATATAGCTTTTAAGGAATCCAGGCCGTTTCTTTTCGTTTTATCAGGCGGTCATTCGCCGCTGAAACTTTATCAGATGCTGGGCACCCGGCCCTGTAAAGATAAAATCGCCCGCGGCAAATTTCATTTCTTTTTTTCCGATGAACGAATGGTTCCTCCTGACAATCATCAGAGTAATTATTACAACGCCCATGAGCTTTTATTTAAAAATCTGGAGATGAATGAAAAATGTATTCACAGAATAAAAGGTGAATTATCAACTGCGAAAAACGCTTCAAAGGATTATGAGAATCATTTAAAGAACTTTTTTAACCTGACTGGGGAAGATTTACCTGTTTTTGACCTGGTTTTATTGGGATTGGGGAAGGACGGGCATACTGCCTCTCTTTTTCCGGAGCATCAGGCGACTTATGCCAACAGGCATTGGGTCATCCCTGTTGAGCAGCCTGCGTCCGAACCTTTCATTCCAAGAGTCTCACTGACCCTGCCGGTACTCAATTCTGCAAGAAATGTCCTGTTTCTGGTCAATAAGCCTAATAAGGAGGAAGTCCTGGATAGAATTCTGAATCAGGAACATGAAGCGCCCGAAACAACCTATCCGGCCGCAAGGATTAAGCCCCTAGGTAATTTATACTGGTATATCAGCAAATGAAAGCATGAAAAAACTCAATATTGAATTGAAGATTATCCATGGTTTGGACCGGTTTCATTAGTAAGGCGATCAGATCATCCCTGAACGGACTTTAAGGCGGCGCCTATGAAGTCTCTGAAAAGCGGGTGGGCATTATCAGGCTTGGATTTGAATTCGGGGTGAAACTGAACAGCCACAAACCAGGGGTGCTTTTTGATTTCGATCATTTCCACCAGACTGTGGTCCGGAGAAGTTCCGGAAAAAATAAAGCCCTTTTCTTCCATTGTCTTTTTATACTGGTTATTGAATTCATAGCGGTGTCTGTGTCGCTCATAAATGGCGGAATTTCCATAGGCCTTATAACTGAGCGTACTTTTTTTGAGGAGACAGGGGTAGGCGCCGAGCCGCATGGAAGCCCCCATGACTTTTACATGTTTTTGCTCCTCCAGGAGGGAAATCACCGGATGTTTTGTCTTTTTATTGAATTCTGTGGAATCCGCATGTTTCAGTCCGCAGACGTTTCTTGCGAATTCAATACAGGCAAGCTGCATGCCCAGACAAAGCCCTAAAAACGGAATGTTGTTTTCTCTTGCATGGTGTATGGCTTCTATTTTTCCTTCAATCCCGCGGTCTCCGAATCCACCCGGAATAAGGAGACCTGTGACATCGCTCAGAATTTCAGCGACATTGTCCGGGGTGACTGTTTCTGAATCAATTTTTTTGATGTTCACTTTGCAGTGATTGGCAATTCCTGCATGGCACAGAGATTCATAAACGGATTTATAGGCATCCTGATGGTTGATGTATTTCCCGACAAAGGCGATTTTCACTTTATGTTCCGGTTTTTTGATCCGGGAAATAATTTTTTCCTCCCAGTCGCTTAGCTTCTTGGAAGTGGATTTCAGATTCAAAAGTCTGACAATCAGCTCATCGATCCATTCCACCTGGTAAAAAAGAGGAACCTCATAGATGGATTCGGCATCCAGCGCCTGGATGACACAGTCGGGGTTGACATTGCAGAACAATCCTATTTTTCGCCGGGTCTCCTTATCAAGGGGTTTCTGTGTACGGCACAAAAGAATTTCCGGCTGGATTCCTATTTCGCGGAGTTTTTGCACGCTGTGCTGGGTCGGCTTGGTTTTTATTTCATCGGCGGTCGGGATATAGGGAATCAGTGTCAGATGGATATTGATGGCATTCATGGCCCCGACTTCCTGTTTCAACTGGCGAATGGCCTCAAGAAAAGGAAGTCCTTCAATGTCTCCCACCGTGCCGCCGATTTCCACGATCACCACATTATATTTTTCTTCGGCATTAACGGCCAGCAGTCTTGATTTTATTTCATCGGTAATGTGCGGAATGACCTGGACGGTTGATCCAAGGTAGAGCCCCTTTCTTTCTCTTTCAATCACGGAACTGTAAATGGACCCTGTCGTGATATTATTTAATTTACTGAAAGCGGCGTTGGAGAAACGTTCATAATGGCCCAGATCAAGATCCGTTTCAGCGCCGTCATCGGTCACGTAGACTTCTCCGTGCTGATAGGGATTCATGGTGCCCGGGTCAACATTGATATAGGGATCACATTTTACAATGGTTACCTTAATGCCACGCGATTCAAGAAGTTTGGCGATCGAGGCGGAGGCGATGCCCTTGCCAAGACTTGAAACAACTCCGCCGGTGATCAGAATATATTTTGTCATTGAAGGATGTCCTTTCATTTCATGAGAGAATTATGGATTTCTTTTGCTGCTTCCCTGCCGTGATAAATGGCTCTGACAACAAGAGAAGCTCCGGTATCGGCGTCTCCGGCAACATAAATTTTTGGAACCGAGGTGGCGTAAGAATCCTTTGTTTTGGCAATAAATCCTCGCCCGTCAAGGGCGACATTCAGTTCGTTGAGGAGACGCCCGTGTTCAAGGTGAACAAAGCCCATGGCCAGAAACACCATGTCCGCTTCAAGGCTGAATTCAGAGCCTGGTATTTCAACCGGCTGCATCGGTTTTCCGGGGCCGGGAGATTTCCATTCCACACGGCAACAGATCACTTTTTTAACGGAACCCTCCCCTTCAAACCTCTTTGTCGAAATATTCCAGTCGCGGGAACAGCCTTCCTCATGAGAGCTGCTGGTGCGCAGAATGACCGGCCATTCAGGCCATACAGGATTATAAGTCTCTTTCCATTCCCGGGGTTGGGGCATGATTTCAAACTGGGTTATTCTTTTCGCGCCCTGGCGGTTCGCCGTGCCCACGCAGTCTGAGCCAGTATCTCCGCCGCCTATGACCAGCACGGATTTACCTTTGGAATTGATCGATGAACACGGAGCCGCGTGCGGGGCGGTATTTTCCGCGCGGCCTTCCCCTGAGAGAAACAGATTGGACTGCATGAGGTATTCCAGGGCCTGGTAAACCCCGGAAAGCTCACGCCCCGGAATTTTTAAATCCCTGGCTTCACGGGCGCCTACGGTCAGAAGGATGGCGTCATAGTTTTTCTTCAGGTATCGGGCGGAAATGTCCTCGCCGATGTTGACATCCGTTTCAAAACAGACTCCTTCCGCCGTCATCTGTTCGATGCGCCTGTCAATGATGTGTTTTTCAAGTTTGAAATCAGGGATCCCGTATCTCAGGATACCTCCGGCCTTTCCGGCTTTTTCATAGAGGGTGACCTGGTGTCCGAGCCTGCGGAGCTGCTGGGCCGAAGCCAGACCTGCGGGCCCGGAGCCGATGACGGCAATTTTTTTTCCGGTCTCAACCCGGGGGGGCTGCGGTTTTACAAGACCGTTCTTAAAACAGTGTTCGATAACGGCGAGCTCAATCTGCCTTATGGTGACAGGGCTGGAACTGATGGAAAGGGTGCAGGCACATTCGCACGGAGCAGGACAGATGCGCCCTGTAATTTCAGGGAAATTATTGGTCGCCTCGAGTCTGGAGAGCGCCTCCTCCCATTTTCCCTTGTAAACCAGATGGTTCCATTCGGGAATCAGGTTAAAAAGCGGGCAGCCCTTGGAGTGGCAGAAGGGGATCCCGCAATCCATACACCTGGCCGCCTGGATTTTAATCTCCTCTTCGGACAAAGAGGTTACAACATCCTTATAATCGCTGAGGCGTTCATTGACCGGCCTGTAAGAAGCGGTTTTTCTTTCATATTCCATAAATCCTGTTGTTTTACCCATGGGTGAGCACCTCCTCGGTCATTCCGACAAGTTCTGTTTCTTTAGATTCATCCTTCTTAAGTTTTGAGAGAGCCTTTTGATAATCAATCGGCATGACCTTGACAAACTTCATCATTGTTTCAGACCATGCATGAAGGATAGAGGCCGCATATTTCGAACCGGTATACCGGACATGTTTTTCAATAAGCTCATAGAGGAGCAGCTGATCCGCCCGGTCGGACACGGGTTCAATATTCACCATTTCAAGGTTGCATCTTGTATCAAAGAGCTGGTTTTCATCCAGAATAAAAGCGATCCCTCCGCTCATTCCCGCGGCGAAGTTGATTCCGGTCTCCCCGAGCACAACCACAACACCGCCTGTCATGTATTCACAGGCGTGGTCTCCCACCCCCTCCACGACAGAAATGGCCCCGCTGTTGCGGACCGCGAAACGTTCACCCGCCATTCCAGCAATATAGACTTCTCCGCTGGTGGCCCCGAAAAGGCTGACATTTCCTGCGATGCTGTTTTCCTCAGGATTGAAGACTGATTTTTTATCCGGATATAAAATGATTTTTCCGCCTGAAAGCCCCTTGCCTATAAAATCATTGGTATCCCCCTCAAGTTCAAAGGTTACCCCTTTTGCCAGGAACGCGCCGAAGCTCTGTCCTGCGGAGCCTTTGAATTTACAGTGAATCGTATTGTCAGGCAGTCCGTCTGCCCCGTATTTTCGCGCAATTTCAGAACTCAGCATGGCGCCGACAGTCCTGTTTTTATTTCTGACAGGCATCTCCACAGAGGCGGAGGTTTTGTTTTCTATCGCCTTTGAAACTTTTTTTATAATTTCAAGATCGATGGATTCTGAAAAATCGTGGACCTGTTTTTGGGTGCAGTACAGGGAACTCCCTTCAGGGATTTCCGGTTTAACGAAGAGTCTGGAAAAATCCAGTCCGTTTGTTTTCCAGTGATTCAGCGCCGTTCTCACATCAAGACGGTCGACCTGCCCCACCATTTCATTAAATGTTCTGAAGCCCAGTTCAGCCATTATTTCCCGTACATCCCGTGCGACAAAACGCATAAAATTAATGATATGTTCCGGTTTGCCTGTGAATTTTTTCCGAAGTGCCGGGTCCTGGGTTGCTACTCCGAAAGGACAGGTGTTCAGATGGCATTTCCTCATCATGACGCATCCCAGGGTCAGCAGGGAGACCGTTCCAAAGCCGAATTCCTCGGCCCCCAGGAGGGCGCCTATCACCACATCTCTTCCGGTCATCAGTTTTCCGTCTGTCTGAACACGGATTTTATCGCGCAGGGAATTTTTCACAAGAGTCTGCTGTGTTTCAGCAAGCCCGATTTCCCAGGGGATTCCGGCATACTTGATGGAAGATATGGGGGAAGCCCCGGTTCCGCCGTCGTGTCCGCTGATCAGAACCATTTCCGCCTTGCCTTTGGCGACTCCTGCAGCAATTGTTCCAACCCCCAGCTCAGAGACCAGTTTGACCGAAATGCGTGCATCCCGGTTTGCATTTTTTAAATCGAAGATCAGCTGGGCCAGGTCTTCAATGGAATAAATGTCATGGTGCGGAGGGGGGGAGATCAGCATTACCCCGGGTGTGGAGTGCCTGACTTTTGCGATAACCTTGTCCACCTTGTGTCCCGGCAGCTGTCCGCCTTCCCCGGGTTTTGCCCCCTGGGCCATTTTTATCTGAAGCTCTTTTGAATTCACAAGATAATTGATGGTGACTCCGAAACGTCCGGAGGCAACCTGCTTGATGGCGCTTTTTGCGGAATCTCCGTTGGGAAACGGGTTATAGCGTTCCTCTTCCTCCCCTCCTTCTCCGGAATTTGAAGCGGCCCCGAGCCGGTTCATGGCGATGGCCATGGTCTCATGAGCCTCCTTGCTGATCGAGCCGAAAGACATGGCAGAAGTGATGAAGCGTTTAATGATGTTCTCTTCACCTTCCACTTCATCAAGGGGGATTGATTTTCCGGGTTTGAATTTGAAAAGGCCCCTGGGTGTGCACAGATGACTGTTCTGTTCATTCACCGCTTCGGTATATTTTTTATAGACCCGGTAATCATTTTCTCGTACGGATTTCTGCAGCAGGGATACTGTTTCGGGATTAACCCGTCTGTCTTCCGTGTTCTTTCTGTAATGGATGTGTCCTCCCGAATCGAGGAAATCAATTCCGTATTTTATTTTTTCAAAGGCGGCTTTGTGTCTCATTCCGGCTTCTTTTTCAACAATCTCCAGTCCGATTCCTCCTATTCTTGAAGACGTTCCGGGGAAATATTCCGCGATAAAATCTGGGTGAAGCCCTACGGCTTCAAAAATCTGGGCGCTTTTATAGCTCCGGATCGTTGAAATTCCCATTTTAGAAAGGATTTTGAGCAGTCCTTTCTTGAGAGCGGTGATGTAATTGTCAATCGCCGCTTCAAGGCTTAAACTCTGCGGTAAATCGCCTTTTTCATACATCTGGACGATGGCTTCGTAGGCAAGATAAGGATTGACAGCGCTTGCCCCGTAACCCACCAGGGTTGCAAAATGCATCACATCACGCGCTTCACCTGTTTCAATTACCAGCCCGGACAGATGCCGTTTACCTTTTTTTACAAGATAATGGTGAATGCAGGAGGTCGCTAAAAGCGCGGGGATGGGCACTGTTTCATTGGAAATGTCCCGGTCGCTTAAAATAATCATGGACACACCCTGATCAATATTTTTTTCTGCTTCAGCACACAGGGCCCTGAGTGAATTCTCCAATCCGCTTCCTGAACCTTCTGTCCTGAAAAGCATGGGAAGAACGCATATTTTATAATCGGAAATGCCGCCTTTTTTCAATTTGGAGATATCCTCATTGGTCAGCACCGGGTGCGGAAGTTTCAATTGATGGCAGTGCAGGGGAGTCTGTTCAAGCAGATTTCTTTCACGCCCCGTAAAAGCCATGAGCGACATGACAAGATTTTCACGGTAGGGATCAATGGGCGGATTGGTGACCTGGGCAAAAAGCTGTTTAAAATAGGTATACAAAAGCTGGGGCCTTTGCGACAAAACCGCAAGGGAGGCGTCGTTACCCATTGAATTGACAGGTTCCTGCCCCGATTCGGCCATGGGGCCGATGATCATACTCAGTTCCTCAAGGGTGTATCCGAAAACATTGAGGCGCAATTTGAGTGCCTTTTCATCAATCCTGAAGGGCTCCGGGATTTGAAACAAACCTCTTAATTCAATACGGTTTTCTTTAAGCCAGTTCCTGTAGGGAGCCTGTCTCGATACGGTTGCCTTGATTTCATTGTCCCGCAGAATTCTGCCGGCAAGTGTGTCCACAAGGAGCATTTTCCCGGGGGCCAGCCTTCCTTTTTCAACCACATCTTCGGGCGGAAAATCAAGAACACCCACCTCCGAGGCCAGAACGATTTTCCCGCTTTTCGATATCACATATCGGCCGGGTCTCAGCCCGTTCCTGTCCAGTACGGCGCCGATTCGTTCCCCGTCGGTAAAGGCGATTGCAGCGGGTCCGTCCCAGGGCTCCATCACGGCCGCATGAAATTCATAAAAAGCCCGTTTGTCTTCGCTGATATGATACTTTGTCCCGAAGGGCTCGGGTACCATCATCATCATGGCGTGCTCCATTGAGCGTCCGCCGAGCACAAGCAGTTCATAAACATTGTCAAAAATTGCGGAATCCGATGCATTGGGAGTTGCAATGGGAAACAGTTTTGAAATGTCGTCTCCGAAAAAACCGGAAGAGAGGGTTTTTTCGCGGGCCTTCATCTTATTCAGGTTTCCCCGCAGGGTGTTGATTTCTCCATTGTGGGCGATATACCGGAAGGGATGCGCCAGAGCCCAGGAAGGAAAAGTGTTTGTCGAATAACGCTGGTGAACCATGGCCAGGCAGCTCGTGAAATCCGGATCGCTCAGGTCGGGATAAAACGACTCCAGCTGAGCCGCCACAAACATTCCTTTGTAGATGATTGTTTTGCAGGATAGGGAGGAAATGTAAAAGTCTTCCATCCCCAGCCCCGACTCTCTGGCTTTGGTCTCAACCAATTTTCTTATAATGTATAATTTTCGTTCAAGGTTTATCCCCTCAAGGCCCGCGACAGTAATGAAGACCTGTTTGAACTGAGGCAGGCTATCCAGAGCCATTTTTCCGAGACAATCCGGCTTTACCGGCACGTCACGGTATCCTGAAATAACAGCCCCTTCTGATTTCGCGACTTCCCCGATTATTTGAATTGCCTTTTCAAGAGAGGCCGGGGATTGGGGCAAAAACAGCATTCCGATCCCGTAGCCATGGGCTTTGGGAAGTGTAATTCCTGATTTTGCACATTCTTTTGAAAAGAACGAGTGAGGAATCTGTGTGAGGATGCCGCATCCGTCACCGGTTTTCATATCCCCGCTGAGGGCGCCCCGGTGAACGAGATTCTTCAGAATATTCAATCCGTCGGCAACGATCTCATGATTTTTGACGCCTTTAATATCTGCTACAAATCCGACGCCGCAGCTGTCATGCTCGTATTCGGGATCGTATAAACCTTCTTTTTTCATGTCGCTTTTTTTCCTTCCTGATGCTGCTTAATGCGCTGTTACAATTTAAAAAGCATGTCGCCGTAAACCGGAACGGGCCAGTAATCGCTGGCGAGAAGAGATTCGAGAGCGTCGATATCCTCCCTCAGGCTCTGTATCTGCGTAAAGACATCATCCCTGTAGGATTCTGCCTGTTTTGTGACATCACTTATCCCTTTTGCCTTTTCTCTCGCCTCTTCAAGTTTTTGTACCTTTGAATAGGCAGAGTCCAGATGCTTTGAAACTTTTTCTGCAATATCCTGCATTACTCTGGAGGAGTTTCCGGAAGCTTTGGCCGCATTTCCAAGAAAATCAAGATAGTCAATGGCTGCGGGTATAAACTGGCGTTTTGTCATATGCACCGCGCAGTTTGCCTCAATATTGATGGCCTTGGAATACTGCTCGGTATAGATTTCATAGCGTGAATGCAGTTCTTCCTTTGACAGAATCTTGTATTTTTCAAAAAGTTTTACCGCTTTCGGTTCAAGGTAGGCCTTTAAGGCATCCACGGTATTTTTGACGTTGGGGAGCTCTCTTTTACCTGCTTCCTTTACCCAGTCCTGGGTATAATTATTGCCGTTGAAAATAATCCGGCCGTGCTTTTCGATCACTTCTTTTACATAGCGGGTGATTTCAGAGCTTTTGTCTTTTGATTTTTCAAGCCGGGTGGCAAGATCATCAAGAGTTTCCGCGGCAATGGTGTTCAGGGCGACATTGGGTCCTGCGATGGAGGCGGAGGAGCCGACCATGCGGAATTCAAATTTATTGCCTGTGAACGCAAAGGGGGAAGTCCTGTTGCGGTCGGAATTGTCTTTGGGAAGATGGGGCAGGGTGTCCACGCCGACCTTGATGTGAGACAGGCTGCCGGATTTGATTTTTTCACCTTTTGCGATCTTCGTTAAAATTTCAGTCAGCATGTCTCCCAGAAAAATGGAAATGATGGCCGGAGGGGCTTCATTGGCGCCAAGCCTGTGATCATTTCCCGGTGTTGCGGCTGAAGCTCTCAGAAGGTCTGCATGAAGGTCGACCGCTTTTATGACGGCGCAGCAGAAGGCAAGAAACTGCTGGTTGTCCTCAGGGGTTGTGCCGGGTTCAAGCAGATTGATTCCGTCATTGGTGCTGAGAGACCAGTTGTTGTGCTTGCCTGAACCATTAATGCCGGCAAAGGGCTTTTCGTGGAGAATACACACAAGGTTGTGTCTCAGGGCCACTTTCTGCATGGTTTCCATGACAAGCTGATTGTGGTCTGTGGCGATGTTTGTCGTTGAAAAGATCGGAGCCAGTTCATACTGGGAAGGGGCCACTTCATTGTGTTTGGTCTTGGCCGAAACGCCCATTTTCCAGAGTTCAACGTCCAGGTCCTTCATGAATTGAGAAATCCTGTCCTTGAGTGCCCCGAAATACTGATCTTCCAGTTCCTGTCCCTTGGGGGAGGATGCACCGAAAAGTGTCCTGTTGCACATTAAAAGATCTGTTCTTTCATAGAAATAATTCTTGTCGATCAGAAAATATTCCTGTTCCGGCCCTACGGTTGCAATTACATTTTTGGATGAGGAATTGCCCAGGGCTCTTAAAACTCTTATCGCCTCTTTTGAAACGGCTGCCATGGAGCGCAAAAGCGGGGTTTTCTTATCAAGGGCTTCTCCGTTATAGGAGCAGAAGGCTGTAGGAATGCAAAGGGTGACATGACCCGCCGAGTCTGTTTTCAGGAAGGCCGGAGAGGTGCAGTCCCAGGCTGTATAACCGCGCGCTTCAAACGTTGCGCGCAATCCGCCGCTTGGAAAGGAAGAGGCGTCAGGCTCTCCCTGGATGAGCTGTTTTCCTGAAAATTCCATGATGACTCCGCCGTTGGGTGTGGGAGAAATAAAGGAATCATGCTTTTCAGCCGTAATGTTCGTCAGAGGCTGAAACCAGTGCGTATAGTGAGTGGCTCCTTTTTCAATCGCCCAGTCTTTCATGGCATTGGCGACAACATCCGCAACTTCATGTTTTAAAGGTTTGCAATTTTCAATCGTATCCCTGAGAGACTTGTAAGTGTCTTTAGGAAGTCTTTCCCGCATGGCTTTATCATTAAAAACATTAATCCCGAATACATAAGTGATATCTTCATTTTTTTCTTTCATCATGTTTCTCCTGTTTCAGGTTTCAAATCGTTATTATTGTCTTAACCGCTGAAAAATAAAAGTATTGTTTATAAAAATACATGCGCAGTATATGATGGAATAGCAGGAAATGTGCCAACTTGTGGGATTTGACTTAAAAGGGCTGAAATGACAGCAGGTAAGGAATTCCGGAGTTAACAGGAGGGGTTTCCTTAAGGGACTATTGTCTTCAAATTTGTAGAAAATAAATAAAAAATTCTACAAATTTGTAGACGGATAATAAGGCGAGGGAGGGATTGCTTCGCGTTTTTCGGTACAAAATTCTATGGAAGAAGATCGCATAAGTCGGACAGTTTCCAGGGGGCCAGAGCCCTGCGAAGAGAGTCTTTTCCGTGGATATAGGAAAGAAAAAGTCCGTAATTGGTAAAGGGAACGCCCAGGGATTCAAGATCACGGAACCGGGCCGTCAGTTTCTGCGGACTTATCATGCAGCCTCCGCAGTGAATAATCAGCCGGTATTCCTTAAGGCGGCTGTTTTCCTGGAATTCTCTTCCGAAATTATGTTCAATCCTGACACCGGGGTAATTTTTTTCCATGTATCGGGGGATCTGTACTGTCCCTATGTCTTCGCCGATGCGGGTATGATTGCAGGCTTCCACGATCAGCACCCTGTCATCGGGCTTAAGATCAGGCAGAACGCTTAATCCGCTTACAAAATCCTTCAGCTGTCCGTTGCTCAGGTAATTGATCATGACGATGGAAAAGGTGGTGAGAGCAATGGACTTTGGGCACCACCTGGATACGATATCCATTGCCTGGGAATCCGTTATAAGCGCGGCAGGTTTTTCATGGAAGTTTTCCAGAAACTTGTCAAACCGCTTTCTTTCAGGATTATCAGGGGATTGCGGGCTTTGCCGGGCCAGCGACAGGTTCATGCGGTATGATACAGGATAAGCCCAATTGCGTGTTATGTATTCTTCTACCATAACCTGAGGACGCAGAAACCGTCCTGAAGGTGTTTCATCATCCATCGGAATATTCAGCACGTAATACTGATCCTTATTTAAAAAAGGCAGGAGAGCCTGCTGAAGGTGTTTTGACCGGAAGTTTTTTAAAAGAAAATCAACCAGCAATATCCTTTGCTCCGGATCATTTGCCTTGATGGCAAGGTGTTTATAAAATTGAACGAGAGGTAATTTCCTGCTTGCCAGGTCAATCTTTTTTTGGTCTTCAGGAAAAAATAAATTGAAAAGGATCAGGATCTGTTTGTCGAGTTCCCTTGCTTGTTCGAGCAGTTCCTGTTCCGTTTTAAACTGTTCAGAGGAGGGATCGATGATCAGCAGGATCAGATCGCATTCCTTCAGATCTGAAAGAATTTTTTTTCTCTTTTTTTCACCGAGTTCTGACATTTCGTCAGCACCTGCCGTATCCATTATTTTTACAGGACCGATTCCATGGATTTCCATCAGTGAGATTTTGGTATCCGAGGTTGTTCCAGGGGTGGCATCCACAATGGAAGTTTCCTGCTGGGTAAGGAGATTCATAACGCTGCTTTTGCCTGCGTTCATTTTTCCGAAAATACCTATGTGATCTCGTTCAACAAAACTGGCCATTATAAGTACCTTTCCTGTTATTATGCTGTTCAGGGTTTGTGTTTAAATGCCTTTTATTTTGAAGCATCAAACATACCAATGTTGTAAATCAATGCTGTAAATTTCAGTGACTAGTTTGAAATATAAGGAGTTATAAATCAATATTTTTGTAAAAAGAAATGTGTATGATTGGAATACACCACAAAAATGTAGAACAGATCTTTTATCCAAGATTTGAATCTTAACCCGGATTTTGCGCGTAAGCGACAAATATTCGGGATGCAATGCCTGTTTGACCCATTCAAAACAGGCTTGCGCAGAGAAAAGGTTGTGTTTTGTCTGAATACAGGATTGGGTACAATTTGTCCCCAATGATTCAAGTCCATAGTAGGGCTGGAATGGTCTGATTTATTAGGGTTCGAATGGATTTTTTTCTGATTTTTCATGCAATATGCGGGTTAAAGGCTGTGTTGACTTCGTTAAAAAAGTATTACATCCCGGATATTTGACGTTTGAGTGTAAAATGTGGGAGATGCCGCTATAAGCATACCTTCGGGGGGTGCAGTATACCATGCAGAACGTCAATACGGAAAAATTCATAAAATTCATTTCAGCGCATGATCCCTGGAAATCTCTTTTTAAGTGAGAAGCGTCCTTCTCAAACCGGAAGGGTTTTCAGCCCTCCCGGGCTGGTTTATTCTGATAGAGGAGCAGCGAGCCGCCGAGAGGTTCCAGAAAACCGTCAGGGTGAATACACGCGCCGGCTCCTGAAGGAATGCCGTACCCGATGGTGCCTTCAGGTGTCTTGGCCAGCAGCAGCCTCAATTCTTCCCACCCGCCCTCTTCGTCGTGAGTGTCAAGAAGGATGGGGGCAAACCCCATGCACGGAAACAGGGAGGCCGTAGAATCATCAAGAGGATTCTCCCAGCGGATCCATTTCTGTCCGAGCATGATGCTTCCGGCCGAAATTCCGATAAAGGATTTCCCCTGTTCAAAAAGTCCGCGCAGAAAGGGCAATACCTGTTTTTCTTCCAGGATTTTCATTCCTTTTTCAACATCCCCTCCGCTGATAAAAACCATATCTGCGGATTCAAATTTTGAAAGTGTTTTGGGGATATCCACCTTTTTACCTGCCAGAGGACAGAACAGGACTTCTCCGGCCCCGCAGCTTTGCATATACTCCCTGAACATCCGGTAAAACGGGCGGTTGTCATTGCTCGCCGCGCCGATATAGGCGATCGAGGGGTGCCGGGTGCCTGAACTTTGAAGGATTTTTTTGAAGAGTCTGTCAGCGTTTTTATTTCTTTTTCCCGGACTTCCTGCCAGCAGATAGAGGGGGCTTCTCATAGGGGGGCCTTCTCTTTTTTCAGCGGGGCATACCGGGGATCAAGAAAGCTTTCAGGATCAAGGGATTTAAGGGAATGGGTCAGCCGGTATTTGCCGGGCGGGGCGGGATGGAGGGCTTCCGCGCACTCTGTGCTGATGAGGGATTTCTTTCCGTAGAGGGTTTTCAAAGCCTCCAGGATCTCATTTTTCAAAGCCGGATTCTGCTCGTTTTCATCGGCTGCATATTTCAACAGGTATCCGCAGCGTGCGGTCTGTAAAAGCTGATATTCGGCAAGGCCCCGGACGCTGCTGAGAATCCTGTCCACTCTGCCCTGCGTTACCGCTTTGCCGTCAGGGGTGAGGGTAAGATTAGCGGTGCGGCCTTCTATGGAAGAAAGGGAGAGACCCTCCCTGCGCCCGCAGGGGCAGGGGGTGTGTCCGTTTATCCGCACAATATCGCCTATGTCAAAACGCAGGAGGGATCTCCAGGGGTTGTTGAATGTGGAAACCAGGATTCTTCCTGTTTCTGGCCCTCCATGTTCAGGTAAAAAAGGCATAAAATCAACGTGAACATTTTCAGTCACCTGGTGAAGGGTTTTGTGTTCGCATTCCATAAAAACATAACCCGCTTCTGTTGCCCCGTAAGAACTCGCGATGGGTGCATCAAAGGCCCGTGCGATCTGGCGGTAATGCAGAGCGGAGGGATTTTCATAGGTCAGGACAATAAGGGCGGGGGAATGAACCTTTAAATTATTTTTTGTGATAAAACGGGAGAGCCTTGCCAGAAAGGAAGGATTGGCTTCAAGAATCACAGGCTTGAAGCAGTTGAGCTCCTCCGCCATTCGGTTCATGAGTTCTTTTGACCACAGGCAGGGATCAAAGCGCTCTGTCAGGAATAAGAACCGGCCGAGAGTTCTTTCCTTTATGGACAGGAAGCCGTGTTCGCATGGGAAACCGGCGCAGTAGGGACTTGTAAGTATGGCCTCGCGATGATCCCCGGTGGCATTCTGGCGGGCGTGTGAATTCAGTTTCCATGAGGCGGCTTCAGAAGCATTCCACCAGGGCTGGTACCAGATATTGGTCACCTTGTCATGAGTGGTTCCGCTTGTGGAGATCAGCTCAATGAAACCTTTGTTCAGGCCTTCCCGGACATCTTTACCGTGAGGGACAAAGGCCTGAGGTCCGAGCGTGCGGATCTCCTTTTTGGTCAGGGAGGGAAACGCTGAAAAACGGGTGAAAATATCCGTCTCTTTTTCCGTGTCAAAACGGCTCCAGGATCGGTAAGCCTCGGTGGCATAGATCGCCTCGTCAAGCGCCTGAGCACACAATTTTTGATAGGGTAGTGGATAAGACGGGTTAATAATTTTTTGCATAATATCCACTTTAGCAAAAATGGAACCGATAGTCACAGATTAACACGGATTTTTACAGATTGTCACCGGCCCGGTTATCCGTAATCTGGAAACGGATATATAAATATTTTAAATTGAATCAAATCCAATTTCTTTTAAGTAATTGAAAGTGCAATCATAAAAATCTGTTTTCCGTGTATGATCTTCATTATCCCCAGAGGGAACGACAATAATCATGCCTTGTCTTGCTCTTGTAAGCAAAACTCTATAAGAATTTTTAAGATATAATTTTCTTTCTTCTTTTTTGATATTGTTCCATCGGTCTCCAACAAAAGAAAAACACTGCCAAGCATTTTTTGAATATCTAAAATCAGCATCCCAAGTAATGCAAGCCCAATCTAATTCTAATCCTTGAATATGAAATTCTGTCGCAACATCTTCTAAATAGTATGAGGATCGAACATCGCTTTTATCATTTAAAAACCAATGAATAGGATCAATAGGGGTTTTTACATCAATAGCATGAGGTTTAAGCCTTTGGGCCTCGGAGGAAACGATTAATCCATATCTTTCATTTCCTCTAGCTTTTTCTTTTAACCATTTTTTAGCTTTGTTTAAATCTCGTGTTATGACGATAGGATATTTGTTTCTGATTAACTGTAATGTTTCTGATGCTTGTTGATTGTCTAAATCAAGCACTTGTTTTACAAGTAAAGATAGATGCTCTGCTCTAAAAGAACGTAATGAAACATTTAAATGAAGATCATTTATTTTAAAAACAGATTTGTTGTTTTTAAGTTTTTCTAATACTTTTCCGGCATCATATTCACTATCTGTAAGTCGATGAGATAAATAAATGTTCCATTGTGGAAAAGATCGGTTTAAAGATTCAATCCATTCACTAATCCCTGCTTCTCCGGTATTGATTTCTTGTCCTCCACCGACTAGACAAATGATAACAGCCCAGTCTTTATGTCTGTCCATACAGGAAATAAGAAATTCAGGTTCTGAATAGGAAAAGTTTTGAACTTGCTTTTTCCTACGCATAAAATTAACTGTTTGGGTTTTATCCCATGCGCGTTGAGCTTCGTCAAAGATAGCAACATGATCAAAAGGAGGGGCATCTTGAGCTGTTAAACATTCATCTCGAAAATGGTGAACATTTTGAATGAACATTTTTACTTCTCTTAAAACTTCTCCCTTTTTAATGTTCGTTCCATTTTCCTTAACCCTTCTTATTTTATCTCTCGTGAGAGCTTCTCTTAAAATGGCTACAAGGGGCCCATTTCCAGAAAGAAATACGCTGGAAATTCCATTGTTTTTATCAAGATGTTTTGTCGCAATATCTAAACCGACTAAAGTTTTTCCTGCTCCTGGAACCCCAGTAACAAAACAGATTACCTTCTCATGGTTTGTTTTTGATTTGATGATAATATCAGAAATGGTGTTGCTCGTTTTGCTTAAATTAATAGCCGAGGCATCACTTCTTGAAATTTCAATGACTGAATGATTGTTATATAGTGCCATAGCTGCTTCAATAATTGAAGGCGTTGGAGAATATCGTCCAGATAGCCAAGCGTCTGAAATAATATTTTCCCCATCAGAAAATTGAAGAACACTGTTGATGACTTTGCTGAGCAAATTAGCATTAGTTTTCATGGGAATAAGAACTTTATCATCGTGAGCGGTTAAAGAAACAAGGTTATAGGCATCATCTTGAGCTTCGGAGGCGATTAAAATTGGGGCGATTAAATGATTATGACTGGTTTCATGGAAGTTTTTTAGATCAAGAGCATAATCCCAAACTTGATCGATAGCGCTGGTTAAAAATTTGTTTTCTCCAATTTTAAATTCCAAAATAAAAATAACATTTTGAATTATTAAAATGACGTCAATTCTTCTACCCATTCGAGGAATTGAAAATTCAAAAAAAATTCTACCCTGATAAATAGGTAAAATCTTTTTAAGAATTTCAATTTCTTGAACCCATGCGTTTTGTTGGTTTTTAACCAGATCAAATTCATTATTGCTAGATAAGATTCCTACGATTTCATTTGTAGAATGAGTTAAAAATTGATCGATATAATTGGAGTAGAAAAATCGTTTAATCATATTGTTTATCTTATCAAGATTATTATTAAAGACAAGAAAACGATTTTAAGTCATTCAAAATAAGCTGATGAAATTTTTTAATAACTTTTATTCCTCCTTGAATTAACCCTTTTTAAACGTTATTAATGTTTAAAAGAGAAAGAATGAGTTAACTGAAAAAATGAAACTGTAAAAAATTTTCAAATCATTTTAATCGATTTAAAGAGATAATTAATTTATCATGAACGAAAATAAAAAATCACCCCTTACTGCCAAACCCCTTAGGTATGCAGGTCAATCTCTCGATGAGGAAATTAATGATCTATTTGACGATAAGATTTTAAAATATGCGATTTTTTGTCTGTTGGTCGTTTATTTTATTGTTAATGAGTGGGTGCGATATAAATTCCCCAATCATTCAAGTCCGTGGGTTATGACTTTTATAGGGTCACTATTTATTTTGTTTAGTATTTATAAAATTTATAAAGCATGTCGCAAAGTAAAGTGTTTAAAGCTGGGCAGAGATGGGGAGCGGGCTGTTGGGCAATATTTGGAATTGATGAAAGATAAACATTCCAGAGTTTTTCATGATCTTTTAGGGGAAACGTTTAATCTGGATCATGTTTTTGTTTCAGCAAAAGGAATCTATGTTATTGAAACAAAAACCCGCAGCAAGCCCATAAGAGGGCAAGCTGTTATTGAGTATAATGGAAAAGAACTTAAAATTGATAGAAGGTTTCGAGATGATAAGCCCATTATTCAGGTCAAAGATGCATCAAAATGGCTTGAGAATCTTTTACAGGAATCTACAGGAAAAAAATTCAAGATAAAACCAGTTGTGCTTTTTCCGGGTTGGTACATTGAAAATGTTGGGGAAGGCAATAATGAAGAAGTATGGGTAATAAATCCAAAAGCTCTACCCTCATTTATTGATAAACAGCCGGATATAATTTCCTGTGAGGATGTCATGCTTATCTCTTTTCATCTTTCACGTTTTATCCGTTCTAAAGCATAGATGAATAAAATCCTTTAAGGCCGTAAAATTACGACCTTAAAAGAAAAATTTAAAACTACTGTTTTATTATCCGGCGATGGCTTTGCCCAGTTCAAAGGCATTTTCACAGTCCTGCGGGAAGATTTCCCTTTTGACTCTTGTTTTTTCTTCCAGGTTGGTCACTGTATTCACGTATCTGGAATAATCATTGAACTGAAAAGTGTCATTTGCCGCAAGGGATTGACAGCTTCCAAAAGTGCGTTCAGCAACAGATTCAAATTTTTTAAGAAACAGTTCATACCCCATTTTTTTCATGATATCGGTGTTCACATTCATGGTGTAAATAAACGCTGTTTTGATTCTCCGTTTAAAAGAACTCGGGTAGCCCTGCTTGTATTCCATATGCTGGAAGAATAATCTTTCCAGAAAACAATGCATCATTCCTGAAACCTGCCCGAAATAGATGGGGGATCCGAAAAGGAGGGCATCGGCCTGTTCTATTTTTTCAAATACAGGGTAGAGGTCGTCTTTTACTGCACATCTGCCGTAACTTTCTTTATCTTTCAATTTACAATCAAAACAACTGGTACAGCCGGTGTATTTTAAATCGTAAAGATGAATGAGCTCAGTCTCCGCTCCCTGTGATTCTGCGCCTTTTAAGGAATGAGTTAACATTGTGGCTGTATTGCCTTCTTTTCTGGGACTTCCATTGAATGCTAAAACTTTCATAAGCCCTCCTTAAAAATAAATAGTCGATCTGAATTGATTCATTTTACCCTAAGGAAGGATATTTACAAACAGAAATTTTTGATGATGAGCATTGGGCTTATTTTGAAATCCCCATGATTTCTTCAATGGACTGGATTTTGTTCTGTAACAGCAGCAGATCGGCCTGGGTTTTGGCCTCTGTGAGATCAATTTCTGAAATGGTTTTTCGTATTTTGGAAATAGAGACGGGGTCTACGCTTAAAGTGGAAATTCCGATTCCCAGCAGAAAGGCAATATAGCGGCTTTCATGCGCCATATCTCCGCATACAGAAACTTCTTTTTTATGCAATAATCCGGCGAGAGCGATTTTTTTCAGGGATCTCAGGATTGCCGGGTGATGGCTGATGTAGAGGTGGGAGACTTTTTCATTGGTCCTGTCTACCGCCAGGGTGTACTGGACAAGGTCGTTTGTTCCAATGGAAATAAAGTCGGCTTCAAAAGCCAGGGCATCGATCATTGTTACGGCAGAGGGAAGTTCAGCCATCATTCCGATTTTTGGATTTTCATTGAAGGGAAGGCCTTCGTTTTTCAGTTCATTCATGCAGTTATGAAGAATGGCTTTTGCCTGAATGAAATCATCCACTGAAGCGATCATGGGAAACATGATCCGTGTTTCCCTGTTTACGGCTGCCCGTAATATGGCTCTCAGCTGCTGTTTGAAGATCTCCACATGGCTTAAGGAAAAACGTATGGACCGCATTCCTAAAAAGGGGTTTTTTTCCTTGTGATTGTAAAAATAGGAAAGAACCTTGTCGCCTCCGATGTCGAGGGTTCTGAAGGTGAGCGGTTTGTCTGTTAGGCCTGTGCATAATTTTTTATAAATGATGTACTGCTCCTCTTCAGACGGGAAATTATTCCGGATCATAAAGGGGAATTCCGTCCTGTATAGTCCTATCCCGTCAACTTTAATATTTTGAAGCAATTTCATATCAGACAGGAGGTTGATGTTGGCCATCAGCTTTATTTCATGATTGTCACGGGTAACGGTCCGGCCGCTTTTGTATCGGTCATTGACCCGATCCAGGGCGATTTTGGCATTGTTCCTTTGTTCAAAATTTAAGACGATATCCTCTGAGGGATTGACATAAATATTTCCGATTTCCGCATCCATGAGGATTCGGCAGCTTTCGGTAATTTCCAGGAAATCCGGGCAGTCGGCAATGATGAGCGGAATGCCGAGGGATCTGGAGAGTATGGCAACGTGCGAAGTAACGCCCCCGCCTGTCAGCACAATTCCCTTTACGTTTTCCACAGACAGCTTCAATAATTCGGAGGGAAGGATTTCTTTGGCGATCACAATATGATCCGTATATTTTTTCAGTTCATTATAATTGTGGGTGAGGTTGTTGATTATTCTTTTTGTCAGGTCCTGAATATCTTTTGCCTTTTCCTGAAAAACAGGATCAGGATTCTTTAAAAAAACATTTTCAATTTTTTTTGAAATCTGCAAAACGGCCTTAACAGGGTGGGTGCCTTCGGCAATAAGAGTATTAATTCCGCCTGTAAAGGTTTTATCCTTCAGGATCAGCAGATGGGCGGTAAAAATCAGGGAGGCGGCATCGGAGAGTTTTTCCCCGACTCTTTTCTGCATCTCCTTTAACTGTTCCTCTGTATTGGTCACTGCCTTTTCAAAGTCGGAAGCCGTGCATGGCCTGTCATGATTATAGCCGGGATCCGTGCTGACGGAGGTGTCGTCAAATAGGATTGCCTCTCCGTAGGCATAGCCTTCCGAAGCGGCGCGGCCTTTGATGAATTTCAGCTGTTCCAATAGGGTCTTTCTGGGTTTATGAATACTCTGCGGAGCGGAGAGGAGGATTTTGGTGTTTTCTATTATGGCGGCAAGCTGGGAAGAGGTGGCGCGCAGGGCCAGGATGTCCTGGCTGTCGAAAAAGTGACCACTGAGTCTCTGAACGACGAGAACGCCGAGCCGTGAAGTACCCCTGAAGATGGGAACCGCTAAAAAGGATTCATATTTTTCTTCATGGGTTCCGGGGATGAATTTGAAATTCGGGTTATCCTTCCCGTATTTTTCACATACAGGCCGCAGCTCTTTCAGGGCAAGTCCCACCAGGCCTTCCCCCACTTTCAAAACGATATGACCGACAGACTCCTGGGTGAGCCCCTGGGTGGATTTGAGGACCAGTTCCTCACGGTTTTCATCAAAGATATAAATGGAACAGACCTCTGCCTGCATATGGTCAGCCACTAAGGCGACCATTTTGTTCAGGAAGGATTCAATATCTTTGCTTCCGATAAAGAGGCCTGAAAGCTCCCCGATATCGCACAGCATTTTGATATGATCGGTATTGTTCATTTTCTGTTTAAATCCTGCATCTGTTGACAGATTCTTTTGTGTTCAAATACCATTTCGTTTTCAAAATTTAAATATAAATCATAATTATCACCAAAGGGGGAATAGCCCCACAAGGGGAAAACAAAACGCACTCTGCTGCGATATAATTCATAAATTCCAAGTCTGTTTCTCAGGGTATAACTTTTATTCATGGTTATTCTCCTTCATTGATTGGACTTGAGTTGTTTAAAAGCATCAAATATGCCAATCACCCAAGGTGGGTGGTGAATGGTTTTACTTGTTGAAATTAAGGGTGTTAAGGGAGGTGAAATGAATTTGAACAACGGATATGAACTGCAGATATGTTTTTTTTTGATTAGGAATATTACATTAATGTAGAGAAAATATTTTTTAAGGTAAGGACGTGAAAATTATCCCCTGCAGGATGAACCCGCTTGATACGGGATTTTCATGTCGGATATATTTAAAAAATACTTTTTATCCGGCATAAGGATGGACCTGAAAATGTATTTCAAAAAAAATCCGGGTCAAGTTGTCTGTTAACATGTTTACTTTTTCCTTTTAATGTGTTTTTCTGCACTTTATTCCGGTTAAATTTAACAGATCAAAGGCAATAATTTTATGAAACAGGAAATAAAAGTTGAAACTCTTTTTTTAAATGTCAGTACCCTTTGCAACATGCAGTGCAAAAGGTGTTATGGCCACCTTTATGAATCCTCTCCGGTCAAAATGTCGCTGGAAACCGCTCAAAAGGCAACAAAGATCTATTTCCTGAATAAATCCAAAAAGATAGCCCTTTCCTATATCATGTTTTTTGGAGGAGAGCCTTTAACCCATTGGGATTTAATAACCGAGTATGTTCCCTGGGTTTTAAAGGAGTATAAAACAGAGTCATTCCGATTGTTCCTGTTTACCAACGGATTGGAACTGGAGGACGACAAGCTTGATTTTCTTGCCCGATACAATGTTTTGATATTTGTAAGCCTTGACGGAGATTATTCCCATTACCATACCCATAGAATGATCAGCCTGTCTCAGTATGAGCATACCCTGACCATGTGTAAAAAATATCTGGAAAAAAAACCCTGCGGAATTATTCCCTATTGTGTTGTAAATAAAAAAAGCCTCCCTTTTTTAGAATCCGTTCTGACCTCTATTTCAACGATCGGATTCCGGGTTATAGGCCTGTCGAAAGAGGTGGGGGAACTGTGGAATCTGAAAGAGAAGATCTCTTTACTGAAAGTCATGGGGAGTTTCCGGCTTAAGAAAAAAATCACAATACTTCCGTACCCTGAAATCGTTGCAAACTGCAATTCATGTTATCCTGCCTCTATGATGGTTTATCCTGACGGATCTGTTTTTGATTTGTGTTATGTGTGCGGAGCAGGGCTCACTCAAAAGGCCATGCTGTCATCTGAGGAAAAAGATGTTTTTAAAATGGGTCAGGTTTCAGAGAGTGATAAACTTTTTATGGATGTTCAGAAAAAAAGAAAGCTTATGGCAAAGCATACTTCCTGCCCGACAATAAGCCGGTATGTTTCCTCTCTTAAACCTTTATATCCGCTGATAGGAAGAAATCTTCATCAGTTCTTTTAACCCGGATTTTGCGCGTAAGCGACAAATATTCGGGATGCAATGCCTGTTTGACGCTGTCAAAACTGGCTTACGCAGATAAACGGTAGTTTTTGCCTGGTTACAAGACGAGCTACAATTTTCCTCCTGTGTTTAAAGTTATTATTGGGCTGGAATGATTGAATAATCGGGCGTCAGAAGGATCAAATTATTTATTTATGCAGTTTACAGGTTAAGTTTTCAAGGATTGTGTCAACTCTGCGGATTCATGGAGAATTTATTTCAGAAAAGGGTGTTTTACGACGACCAGTCGTACATTAGCTGGTAGACTTCAGGTTTGACGGGTTCAAAGTGTCCGGAGGGAAGGGCAAGGTCGGAGCGTTCGACAGGAAGTCGCATGACCACCTTGATGAGAGGCCATCCGTTGGAGAGCTTTTCGATTTTGGTGTCATAGACCTCAAACCCGCATTTTTCATAGGCGGTGATTACCCCTTCGTTTTTCTCGCTGGCTGAGGTTTCAAGCACCACTTTGGAGAAGCCGTCCTGCCTTGCCAGATCTTTCAAATGGAGGTTCATGCGCCTGAAGAAACCTCGTGAGCGGTATTGCGGCGCAACAGAGGCCTTGGAAATGTAAACGACTTTTTCACCGTTTTCTTCTTTTTCATATGCCAGCACCATGCCGGCGAGTTTTTCATTATCTTTGATGACAAAGGAGTATTTCCATTTTCCGGGTTCCTCTTTAGTGTAGTAATCAAGGGGGGTGGGATTTTTAGGATCATGGGGAATTTCACGGTCAAGGGCCATGATGCCTTCTGAATTCTTGTTGAGGAACTCCGGCGTCATGGGTTCCACTTCAACCCCATTTAAGAAATCTCCGGGGTAGAGCAGGAGTTCCTTGATGACCGAGGAAATGATGTTTCCCAGCCGTGAAAGGGTTTTGTTATGTTCAAGGCCTATGGCAATGCGCAGGGTGTGCATGTACCAGTCCATGCGGGTGATGTGGAAGCCCCAGCTTGTGCCGTCCGCCAGGTGAATTCCTGCTTTGGAGGCGCGTTTAAAGATACGGCGTTTCATTTCCTCAAATACAGGGCCGGCCACATATTTGTCGGTATTATCCTCTTCAACCTTGAAAAAGCTGTGGATGCAGGATTTGGGGTCGTAGTGAAAGGAAAATTTTACAATATGCTCTTTTCCCTGTGCATCCTTAACCGTAAGGGCGTTCTGTCCGGTTTTTGGATTTTTGTAGTTGAACATGCCGTCAACGGAGGCATCGGTCTCAAGGTATTCCCCCAGGCCGGTTTCAAGGGTTGAAATGAGGGCTTTGGTGTTTCTCTGGCGTTTACGGACCATGAAGTCGAGGTAATTCTTCATGGTGTTGTTTTCAAAGCGCTGGTAAAACACGTTATCCAGAAGTGCTGATTTGTAGGGATCCTGGCCTGTATTTTCGCGGGAAATCAGGTTTTTCAGCCTGGCATGCAGCGCTCCGGCCTTTTCAGCATCCGCAGGATTGGAATGGATGTGGATGATTCCGCCTGTGACCATGTCCATTCCCAGCTGGTGGAGCTTGGCCATGCTGGGAGTGAAAATCAGGAAAATGTTTTCAGGGATGCCGTTGGGAAAAAGAGTCTGGGGATTGACCGAGGCGAAATCGAGGGTATTATCCACAACGAGGTAGACAGGCTTTTCTATGCGGTAGCTTTCCATGTCCAGGCACTGGCAGAGATGCCGGAGGTTAAAAGTGCGGGTGTAAAAGAAGGGGGCAATGCTGTTATCCACGCATAAGAGCTGGCCTCCATTTGTTCCGGGGTTGGCGTCAAAAAGGTCATTCACCTGTTTTTCAATTTCTTTTTCTGTGGCATTAAAGGGGATCCGGGTGAGGCGGTTCTGAGTCTTTGTCTGTGTGTTTTTGTAATGCGGGTTGTGGGCAAACAGGTTTTCAATGAGAAAATCAGTTTCCCAGTAATGGTCGGTAGTTGCTGCACTGTCAACGCTTTCGGCCAGGGTGGTGATGACGGCTCTTGCCGCCGTCATGCCGCTGTTGGTGGTCAGCGAAAGGCCGCCTTCAAGCCGGCTGATCCGGGCTTCAATTTCCTCCGGGGTCAGGTTTGTGGTATTGACCTCCAGGCGGGAGGTATAGATTAATAGTTCGCGGAGGCGGTAAAAGCTTTTGTGAAAAATAGCGGAGATCTCCCTGATCGGGGCATCCTCACGGCTGAGGATGGAGCGCAGGTCCCTTTCAATTTCGGAAGCTTCCTTCACAAGCCGTACCTTAAGGGAAATGTCCAGTGCCGAAAAGGGTTTCATCCCGGAAAGCTTGTTTTTGAGGTGTGTGACCGTATCAAGCATCACCCCGTAATCGCGGTTTCTTTCCCTTAAGTCAACCCTGTTGTTGACCAGTTCGGAATTCCCCTTCCAGGAGATAATGCCGTCTTCTGTTTTGTATTCCGTATTAAGAAGGGTTTCAAGCCTTCCTGCGGAATAGTAATATCTTGCCACATCACTTAAATCAGGCCTGTAACCCATGGAGGCAGCATCCTGCAGAAGCTGATAGCGCAGCTTGTCGGAATTGTTGTGGATCAAAGTCACTTTGCGGAAACTCTGCTTATCGCAGTCCAGGGGGTCATAGTCCTCCTCCAACAGAAGCTGGATGTCGCTTTTATCGTTGAGGAAAACAGCAAGCCGTTCTTTGAGGGCAACCGGAAGGGTGCCTTTGAAACGCAGGTAGATTCCGCCTTCGAATTGAGGGTTAAGGGTATTGAGTTCTTCAATCTGGCTGGCGAGGATTTCCAGATCCTCAGGGGTTTTAGCCGTGAGAAGCCACATGCTTTGAGCATGGGTGTTGATGAATTCAGAGGCCTTTTCAGGAGCTCCGGCATAGGTCTCGGAATTTTTTGAAACAGCCATGACGACGTATCGGGAGGAAAGGTCGGCAAAACTTTCAGCCGCTTTGCTTTGAATAATCACGGCGTTGCGGTCATAGGGTTCACCAAAATTGGGGGTGTTGATTTCCGAGCGGATGTATTTCACAAAATCGGGAACTTTTAAAAGCCCTCCCTGAAACACCGTGTCCTCCCTTTTTCCGGAAGGGGAGCGGTAGTCCTGGCTGGTGAGGAGAAAAAAGAACCAGTTCCTGAGTTTCTGCCAGTCGCGGACCAGTGCGTTCAGGGTGCTTTGATCCGGCTCTGTCTGTTCGGCCTTTTTCAGGGTGTCTTCACAGCGGCTGAGATTTTCTTTAAGAACGGTGATAACCTGTTCATTGAAGCTGTTGAGGGACCGGCTTTCAGAGAGAAGAGTGATAAGGCGTGAAATACGGGAAAGGTCTTCCCTCAGGCTCAGCTCTTTTCCAGTTTCCGGATCGGCAAACAGAATGCCTGCCAAGGGGATGGGGTCGGACTCATTCCGGGCATTCAGGCTGTTTTGAACATCATCCATTCCTGAAAGGGGAGCCAGGGCATGAACTCCGTTAAGAGCCCAGCCTGAAAGGAGCGTGAAAAGGATCAAATAATGTCTGAATTTCATAGACTTAGGATATACCTCATCGGATGAAATAAATCAACCCCTGCTGTCTTTTTTCCCTTTTGTAATATTACCCGGTACTATTGACTCCAGAGGGGTTATGGGTTATATCCTTACCATAGACTGTGTGAGATTTTTAAAATTTTTCAATAAAAATGGTCAAATGCATAAAATTAAATTTTTCAATCTGATTCTGCTCCTTGCTTTTCCGGCATTTTACGCTTCTGCTTTAGCCCCTCTTTCGGATTACAAGGGGAATTCTGGCCTTTTCAGTCAGAAAAAGTCTGAGCTTCAGAATAAATACAAATTTACTGAAAAGGAAACCCTTTTATTCAGGCAGATCAATCAGGCCATGAGTGAACTGGATGAGAGAGTGAAAAAAAATACGCGACCGGGTTCCGTCATTGTGCTCGTCACAGGGAATTCTTCAGCCGGGAAAACGGAAATCATTTCAAAGCGGATCAGGGAACATTATGGAGAGAGGGTTACAATTTTAAGCCAGGATCATTATTATATCGGCAAGTCAAAAATGAAGGAGGCCGGGATCGAGAGTTTTGATGATCCCCGTGCGGTGGACCTGGCTCTGCTGAAAAAGCATATTCAGCAGTTGAAGCAGTCAAAACCCGGGACAAAAATACAGATTCCGAAATATTCCATGAAGATTTCAGAGCGGGAAGGATACCAGGATTTTGAGTCGGCTGAAATTGTGGTTGTTGAAGGAATTTTCACCCTTCAGCATCAGATTGCCGCTGAGGGGGATTACAATATTTTTGTGAAGGTGGACAGGCTGGGGCAGATGATCAGAAGAATCATCCGGGATGTGATCAAAGGGCGTACGCAATGGACCATGGATCAGGTCGTGAACATGATATTCAATGATGTCATTCCTTCTGAGGTGCAGTTTTTAGAACCCACTATAAACAAAGCGGATATTCTGATAGAAAATAATTATATTTCACACCAGGAGGCCCTTGAGGCCGGAAAATTTGAACTTCAGACCAAGGTTGCTGCGGCCCCGGTGCTAATTGAAAAACTCTGGAAGATGGGCGCGCATAAAATACAGGAAAGAACCCTTCAGACCGATACCTTTTACACTCCCAAGGATAAAAGCCTTGTGGAGGAAGGTGAAATGCTCAAGCTCAGGGAGGAAAACGGGAAAAGTGTTCTCAATTACATAGGGCCGGATATTCCGGACTCCAGGTACCGCTGCAATCCGCAGCTTCAGATCCCGTTCACTGAAGAACAGATCATGAAATTTCAGAATTATTATACGCCTCTTAAAAAGGTTGAAAAATACAGGACAACCTTTAAGCTGGGCAGTCTGATCCTCCGCCTGGATGAGATTCCGGGGCTGGGCGCTTTCCTGGAAATCACCTATGACGGGCTAGATAAGGTAAGCAGCGCTGAGCTGCATGACCGGATGAAAAGTGCTGAGGCGGAGCTCAAGACCTTTCTGGATGCCCTGAACCTTTCGGAAAAGATCATCAACGAGAGTTATCTCCATCTCTGGATCAAAAAGGCGGGAAATGATTTTTATCCCGGGCTCCTCAGGGATGCTGTTGACAGTATTCCCTATGCCAGCGGGCCTCTGACCGATAAGGCTAACCCGCTGAACAATGCTGCGAACAGGGCTGCATAAAAAGAGGCTATTTCATACTCTGATAATAATTAATCCCTGCAAGAATAAGCGCAGCCGCCAAACAGGAAATCAGAAGGCTGCCTTTTGTGAATTTTTCAGAGGCGGAATCCTTTTCAGTTCCTTCATTTATTTCCGCATGGATCCAGCGTCCGGCAAGCACACAGGCGGCAAAGAGAATAAAAAAGGATAGGGAATTATGCAGAAGTGTATCGCTGAAAACCCTGCCGTTTTTGTAGGCTGCATGCAGGAAATGATTGCTTAGGAGAATTCCGGGGAAGAGCAGGAGCAGGGCATAATAGGCAGTGATTAACAATACAGATTTCCCTGAAGGTTTCGGGACGGTTTCTTCAGGTTCATCCCCGTTGCTGAAGTCTGCATCTTCATAAACATAAAGAGGAGCCCCGCATTTTTCGCATTTACCGTCTATCACCTTTAAAGGTTCCTCGCAAAACTGGCATCGTAAAATCGGCTCTTCCATTTAGATTTTCCTTTCGGCTTTATGCCCAGACGATCTGGGGTTGTCTGCGCGGAGGGATCCTCAGGTATTTGTATTTCGGATACCCCAGCATCAGGGCGCCCCGGCAGGTGTGATTTTCAGGGATGTGAAGTTTTCCGGCCAGTTCTGCAGACTGACTTATACCCAGCATTAAAATGCCTGCCCAACAGCAGCCAAGGCCTAAGGTTGGGGCAGCAAGGTCCATATAGGTCAGGGCAATGGTGCTGTCGACACCCCCCATGCCGTAGGCTGTCGGGGTATGGGCAATCACAAGGGCAGGAGCACCGCGAAGAACAGCATCCTGGCCTTTTTCCCAGGCATTGACATGGTTTTCAAAGTGGTAGGCAGCTGCAAGGGGGTGTCTGTTTTGAATCATGGTTTTGAAAAGATCAATCGTCAGGCCGGCAATCATGCGGACTTCTTCGGCGGAGTTGAAGATAATCCATTGAACAAGCTGAGTATTTTTGGCTGTGGGCGCTGTGTGCACCAGATCCAGAAGATGTTTGATATCTTTCTTGTCCACTTTTTTATCCTGGTATCTGCGGATGGAGCGGCGGCCTGCCAGAAGCTGGAAGGTTTCTTCGTGGCTGATTTTTTTCTGCACGGGAGGACAGTCCCCGGGAAGAATATGGTTAAGGCTTAAGGCCCCTTTGGGACAAACGGCCATGCAGTGACCGCACTGGACACAGTCTTTTTCCGCCCCGTCTTTGAAGGCGGGGAGATTATTTTTCATTTCAAGAAGACTCATGGGGCAATCGTTTATGCATATTCCGTCATGACAGCATTTTGGGGCATCCACAGTGATAACGGGAAGGGTAGACATTTTATAATCTCCTTTTATAATCTTGGATCAGTATTTTTTGAGAGGGGCCTTTCTTTCAGGATCGTACCGGTGATAAGCCCCAGAAAAGTAAATTCGATAATACCGGAAAAAGCCCATTTTGACGCAAGAGAAAAGGGCAGGGGATAGAGTATATATTGATTCAAATCCACCATGACGGAGATAAAGAGCCCGAAACAGAGACCGAATTTCAGTCCTGCCGTCCTGCTTTTCGGAGAGACAAACCGGGCATAGAGGAAGGAAAAAAGGAGGGACGTCATGAAGGTTGCCAGAATTGAGAGTCCCATTTTGGAAGAGAAATCCGTGCGTTTGAGTGCCTCTATCTGTTTGTTGGCTTCTGACAGAATAACCATGTGCACCAGTCCGTTATAGAGAAGTGATGAAAAAAACAAAAGCACAGAATTAAGGATGATTCTGGAGGCATTAAGTTTCATGGATTAAAATTTTCCTTCCCGAAGGATTTACAGATTTATTTCCAGGGAAGATCCTATCATTTTCTTTTTTTTCTATGAAGATTATTTTTGGCTGAATAAGGATATTCTGTTTTTTGAAGATAAATTGTAACCTCTTGTCGGTAGAGTGTATAGGTATGTTGAAAAAGTGCTTCAAAAGAACCTTCTTGCCTCTCATCAACAAAAATCTTATAAAAGAAAACTATTTAAATTTAAAAAAGAACCTGAACATTATGATTGAAATAAAAAATCTTTCCTATCAATATGATTGGATAAGCCATGACTGACTTTTGGATATCATTCAACTGGATGAGAGTTCTTATCAGAATGATTAAAAGATGGTTACATTCTCAAAATACAAATCTTTTTTGATATAAGCGGAAAATTGCATTATATTTTCGACTCAAGCAATGAATGCAATGTAAAAAGTGTTATTGTTTTAACAATAAAGCCTACGATCGGAATCGAACCGATGACCTACTCATTACGAATGAGTTGCTCTACCAACTGAGCTACGCAGGCAAATTTACTTTAAATACCTAATATTAAACAACTTAATAAAAAATACCCAGTTATTTAATGCGCTCATAATACCGGCAAATACCGGCATTTGCAAGCAAAAATGGCAGTAAAAACAGCTCTATTATTTTAAACTAAAAACTAGATGTATCAGTTTTTGTCCATAGATATTTATATTAAGTATTTCTTTTTAAATTATTTTATTGCTTTATTCAAATTCATCCGTTTAAATTATAAAAGTATGAAAAAAATCAATTTTTATCAAATTATACATCTAAAATGTTTGAATTTAATTCAAAACATTGAAAATAAAAATTTGGATTTTTGGGCCTGGATAAAATGTTTTGTTTGTATCGTATTTGTCCGTATTATGTTTGAAAGCGTTATTTCTCACCCAGAACATTGGTTGGGTTTTTCGGACGATGATCCTTATTACGCTCTTTTACGTTTAATCTTTTATGTGATTTATTTTGTTGCGATAACCCTCCCTGTTATTTACATTCTTTATTTTCTTATAAAAGAAAATATTATAAAAATATCAAAAATAGTAATCGTCTTTACGGCAATCTCGTGGTGTTTACCTATTATAGATTTTATCCTTTCCAAAGGAAAGGGATGTAATATGCATTATCCTTGGACACTAGAGCAGGTTTTAAATGCCTTTCTTCATTTTTTTAATCCATATCGAGATTTTTCAGAATGGGCTTCAGCTGGATTAAGAATTGAATTTTTTCTTGTTGTTTTTTTTATTGGAATCTATGTGTATTTAAAGACATCTAGTTTAATAAAAGGAGGAATTGGTTTCGCTTTGGGGTATCTTTGGATGTTTTTTCTTGGCATGCCCTTATATGTTTCCTATCTTATTGATATGCTGGATTTTTCTAAAATTTTTAATATCCCTAAAGTGGAAGAAGTAAGTGAATATAGTAACGTATTGATCGATGGTGGTTTTGTTGAAACCGTTATAGCTAAAGTGTCTCTCATCTGGCTAATGGTAATTGTTTTTTTGCTTCCCGTATGGCTTTTAATTCATAATAAAAAACATCTGTTTGAATTAATAAAAAATATAAGACTTACGCGAAGCATTCATTATATTATCCTTCTCATTTCTGGTGTGATAATAGGACACAATCAATTAGGGCGATTTCTGCCGACTTCATTTGGTTATGCCTTTGATTATTTGGCTGTTTTTTCACTTATGTTTTCTATTTTTTTTGCTTTCCAGTATGCGGTTGTTTCTAATGATATCTGTGATTTGCGGATTGATCAGATATCTAATCCTAAAAGGCCCTTAGTTACTCAAGCAATTTCTGAGCCTGATTATAGGAATTATGGTGCTATCTATTTAATACTGGCTATTTTATTTGCTTTGGTAGTCAGCCTTTGGGTTTTCTTACTCGTCTGTGTCATTCTTTGTCTTTGTTCGCTTTACTCTAATCCACCTTTGCAGTTGAAGAAATATTTTCCCGCATCTTCTTTTTTAATTGCTCTTATTAGTTTGGTTGTTGTGTTAATGGGATACGGTTTGGTTAGCGGCTCAAAATATTTTTATCAATTTCCTCCAGCTATGGCCTTAACTCTTTTACTTTCGTTCTTTTTTGCTGTTAATATTAAGGATTTAAAAGATTTTTCCGGGGATAAAAAGGGCGGTGTTTATACTCTGCAAACTATTTTGGGGGAAATGCCGGGAAAATTCATAGTTGCCCTCCTAACTTTTTTAGCTTTTATTATTCCGGTTATCCTACTTCGAATACAGGCCTTAATCCCATTCGCGTTTTTATGTGGATTTATTGCTGTTACGCTGATACTTGTTCGAAAATGGAAAGAGGAATTGTTTTTTATTAATTACTACTGTTATTTTATTATCATGATGAATCTTTTTATAAAAAATTACCATGTATGAAAGGTAAAAAAGTTTTAGTGAAAGCCAGTGCGCTAAATAATAATAAAATTATTTGCTTTAATGACAATTTTTAATTAAAATTTATAAAAATTATAAATAAAGAAGTTCAATGAATAAAAAATATAAATACATATTCCTTTTATTGATTCCTTTTATTGTTAATTTTTCTGTTTTTCCCGCTCATCTTTCTCTGAAACGTGAAAATATTGTATTAAAGTATAAATACTCCAATTCCTTTGAAAAAGGGACGGAAACTGTTTATTGTTTTAAGGATAAATATTGTGTTCGCCGCTATACGGAACTAATTGAAGACTCCGATAAGTCTCTTTCTGAAAGTTTTTTATTTCCCTTATATTTAAGAAAAAATGTCAAAACAGCCTATCGGCTTATTGCAGATGAAAAGTATGTTTATGAGATCAATGATCTGGAAAAAGCAGTCACTCGGATGAAACGAATTAAAATTCCCGAGGTTTCTAAAATGAAGAAAAAAGACGAAAAAGAGTTTTTTTTAAATCAGAAAAAGGTTTTTAAAGAAGAAATCGACAGAATTTTATTCAAAAAGAATCCCGTGTTTTCTGACGCTTTTGAAAATGTTAAAAAGGCAAAAAAAATTCTCTATTTCGGAAAGCCCTGTAGCACGTTTACTATTATGGGCGCTAAGTTTATTTATTGGGAAGATGTTCTGCTTTTTAGAGAAATCCCCCTCGAAGACAAAACAAAAGATGTGTTGGAAATTGAGTCAATTGATTTGAATGCTAAATTAGATCTTTCTGTTTTTGAAATACCTTCTTATTACAAAATTAAAGAAGTTGGCAAAGACGAGTTTATGTCTTTGATAGCTGAAAATAGTTCAAATAATAAGATTTTATCCGAGATTGAAAAAAATAAACCGGGGTTTAAACTATGAAATATTTGATTCGCTTACTCATAATAATTTTTTTAAGCTTTGACCTTTATGCTCAAAATGTATCGTCAGAAGAAAAAATAGTCATTAATTTGGATTCAGAAGAACAGATCCAGAAATCTATGGAAGAAATCAGGTCTGTTAATCACGAAGATTTTAAGACTCTTGACCAATTAAGGGCAGCAAAGAGCCCTCAATTTAAATCAAAACTTTATAGTAATCTCTACGCTTTAAGACTTAAGCAAAAAATGGATGCTTTAATCCCAAAGCGTGAATTGGGTTATTATGAGAAAATTAAAGAGTCAGATAAACGTGTGGAATACTTGATTTCTCTTTACCTTAAAATTACAAAACCTGAAGAAAAAGTACAATGGGAAAAACGATTGAAAGAGGCTGCTGAACAAAGATTTTTAGTTGAAGTTGAAATGAAACAATCTCAGATAGCAATGCTGGAAAAACGGATATTAGAAGAAAAAAAATCCTTATCAGATTTTGAGACTCAGAAAGAGAGATACATTTCAAGATTTATTTCTAAAACTAAAGCACATCTAAAAAAGTAATTTATGAATTAACTTACAGAATTAATTTCTTTGTCTTTGTACTAACAGGATTTTACTGAATTCTGTTAGTTAGGAAAATTTTCTTACAAGCAACTTTTTTAAAGTTTATAAGATTGATTTTAGGTTTTCTATTAATTAAAAGCATTAAATTTGAATGTGCACACTCAATATTTTCGTTTAATAGATGAAAGATTATAATTGAAAAAATTTTATTACCTGATAGTATTTATTTTATGAAAATCAAATTACAGAAATATTTTTTATTGTTATTTTTTTTATTTTTTCTTTTTCTGTTTATTCAGAAGTATTATTTGATAAATTACTGCATGATCCTTCAGTGTTTTATGTTTCTGATAATTATTCAGTTAAAAAAGTTCTTCAGAAAGATGAAAATTACAATAATCAATTGAAAGAAGTTTTAAAGCAGATGGGAAATCAGAAAGGGATTTAATAAATGTTAACAAAAATAATTAAAGTGCTTTCAGTGAGCGTGATTTTTTCCTGTTTTTCGTTTGTCCTATTCGCCCAGGAAGCAAAACAGGAAGTTAAAAAAGATGTTAAAGAAACGAAAGTTGATGTAAAAAAAGAACCTATCAATACCTTGGATATAAAGGTTCAGTTAAACACTGAAGAAGAAATTAACACGGCTCTTAATAAAATAAAAAGAGATGATCCTCCTTATTATGAAAAGCTGGTGGGTTTACAGGAAAAAAAACCAGAAGAGTTTAAAAAATTATTATATAACCGTTATTACTCCATGCTGCATAAAGAAAAAATGCTTGCGAGAAAGAAAAACCGTATAAAAGGATATCGTGAGCTTTTGTCCGAATCAGAATCAAAGTTTATGGATTTGAAAAAGAAATATAAAGAATTAAAAAATATGGAAGAGAAAACCAAGCTTAAGGCCGAAATAATAAAAGTTGCTGAAGAACGTTTTCAGATTGAACTGGATTTTATAAAATTAAGAACTCAAAAAGCAAAAGCATATTATGAAATGCTTCATAATAAGTCTGAGGAGTTTGAAAAAAATAAAGATAAGTATGTTGATAGAATTGTAAATAAAGTGATTTAATGCTATAGAAACTCGAGTATATTTAGGCTTGATTCACTGTTTTCAGCATTAAAAAATATATTTAAAAAGGTTTTCAAATCCTGAGGGAAGTTAATCAGGTGGTGGAAGTAATATCCTCAGTAAAAAGGCAGTAAAGTCATGTTTACGTTAAGGATTGTTATAACCTCTTTTGGCGTCAAAAGTGAACTTTGAAGATTTAAAAAGCCAGGAAAGGCCATAGGGCCGATGGAAAGTAATAAGATTCATACAAAGGCTTTGGAATAATACCAAGAGGGATATCTTGTAAGATGTCTTTTTTATAGAATCCACCTGTTGGAATTGAAGACTTTACATCAATAATTTTTTATTTAACTGAATTCAATTTTTCAACACAAGAATAAGATTTAAATTTATGGTCAATCAGGTATTGGATGTCAATCTCATTAACCCTTTCATTTTAGCCACAATAGAAGTATTGGATACCATGGCTAAAATAAGACCGGTTCGAAGCGGGCTGCATCTGAAGCGAAAAAATGAACATTGTATGGGGGATATTTCTGGAGTTATTGGTTTCGCAGGTGATTTGTTGGGGAATCTGGCCGTTTCTTTTCCGAAGGATATGGCAATAAAAATTGTAAGTCAAATGATCAATGAAACTCCGGAATGGGAAAGCCGGTATTTACGAGAGGGAGTGACTGAGATTGCAAATATGATAGCGGGTAGCTCCAAGGGAAAGGTGTTTTCAATGTTAGGACAAACCTTCAGCTTATCTTTGCCAACTGTTATTTCGGGCAAGGGGCACTATGTATCTCATCCTTCAATGATGCCTGTTATGGTTGTTGAATTTACAATTTCAGAATTAGGAATATTTACATTAGAATTATGCGTGCGAAGATAGTTTTAAAAGGATTATGAATATTAAAAAAGCTTTTCTTTTTTTTCTTTTTTTTGATTTTTTAATGCTCCTTCCGGCATTTAATGGAACTCTTGAAAATTTTCGGATACCTCTTTTAACCCAGGAAATGCAGGAGGAGGGATTTATTGCCGGGAAACAGGCCGTTTATCTGGATTCAAATCATATTGCTATCACAGGCGCTAATGTTTTATTTAAAGATACAAGGTTGCAAAGGGATTGGCAGATAAAGACCGAATATTGTTTGTTTGATAAAGAAGGAAAAACGATTTTATCGAATCAATATTGCACAATAGAATCCAATGGATTATTTATTGACGGACACGGAATGAGCTGGAATTTGAAAAAAAAAGTAATTGAGATCAGCAGAAATGTTACAGTGGATCTTAAGAAGAATTCTTTAAAAGGAACATAATGCGTTATTTTATTCTTTTGTTTTTAACGATTAATCTGTACGCGGGTACTGATGATTATACCCGTATTACCTCAGAGGGGAAGCTTGTGATTGATTATCATAAAAATATTGCGGATTTTTATGATAAGGTTGTGGTTAATACGCAGGGTGGAGTGTTAAAATCAGATTTTTTAAAAGTAATTTTTGATTCTACGGGGAAGGAAATTGAACAAATGATTGCCCGGGGTCATGTTTTTATCAATCAGAGGGAGCATGAGGCTGAAAGTGAAGAAGCTGTTTTTTACGCTCGTGACGGGAAACTGGTGCTCAAGGGAAATCCTACTATTAAAAAAGGACCTAACTGTTATTCTGCCGATCGAATCATTATTGAAACTAAAACAAATAAGGTTTATTTTGAACCCTCAGCAAAAATTGTGATTAAGCAGGAATAATTCATGTTAAATACCTATGGACTGGTTAAAATTTATAAAAAAAGACGCGTTGTTGACCAAGTCTCCGTTACCCTTAAAACTGGGGAAATTGTAGGGCTTTTAGGTCCAAATGGGGCCGGGAAAACGACCACATTTTATATGATTGCCGGTATTATTAAACCTGAAGAAGGAAAGGTTTTTCTTAATGGCATTGATGTCTCTCATTTAAGTATTCATCGCAGGGCAAAACTGGGAATAGGTTATTTACCACAGCAACCTTCAATTTTTAAGAAACTGAATGTTGAAGAAAATGTTATGATTATTCTGGAATCACTGAAAATTCCCCGGGAAGAACGAAAAAGACGACTGAAAAATCTTTTAGCCTACCTTCATCTGGATCATTTAGCCAAAAATATGGCCTGCACTTTATCCGGAGGAGAAAGAAGGCGGCTCGAAATTACCCGGATTCTTGTTACTTCACCCAAGATAATTCTTTTGGATGAACCTTTTGCCGGTGTTGATCCGATCTCTGTACTGGAAGTTCAAAAGATCATTTTGAAGCTCAAAAACAGCGGGTATGGAATTTTATTGACTGATCATAATGTCCGGGAAACCCTGAATATTACCGACAGAACTTATCTTTTGTATGAAGGCAAGGTGCTCAAGGAAGGCAACGCTGAATTTTTAACAAATGATCCTGAAGCCAGAAAAATATATCTTGGGGAAAATTTCAGATTATAAGATTGATTTTTAAAATTCATCATAAGGATTCAAGGCCATGACCACTGTTATGAATGTTAAAAAAATCAAACATAGGAAAAATGAGATTACTGTTGAGCTTTTATTTGATTCCATGAAACGTCAACTGCGTCTGGAATTGATTGCCGGAGCCAGCGGTTTGAAAAGAAAAATCAAAGTTGCGGAAGTCAACCGACCGGGTTTGGCCATTGCCGGACATACGGAATATTTTGCAAACCGAAGAATTCAGGTTTTGGGTAAGGCGGAACTGACCTATTTAAATTCATTGGAACCTCATATGCGGGTTAAGAGGCTCATGCCTCTATTCGGTCCCAATATCCCCTGTATTATTATTTCACGTCGTTTTAGTCTGCCGCCGGAATTGCTTAAAATGGCAAACGAATATCATCTTCCGATATTCAGATCCCCCTTTGTAACCATGCGTGTTATGAATAAAATGACGCTTTTGCTCGATAACTGGTTTGCTCCAGCCGTTTGTATTCATGGATCTCTCCTGGAAGTCTATGGGGTGGGTGTCTTGATCACCGGGAAAAGCGGTATTGGGAAATCCGAATGCTCTCTTGCCCTGGTCAGTCGGGGACATAGAATTATTGCAGATGATATTGTGAGAATTCATGTCGAGGACGGAATGACTCTGGTGGGTTCCCGTTCAGAGATAACAGGACATCATATGGAGCTTCGCGGACTTGGAATTATTAACGTTGAAAGTCTCTTTGGGGTTGGATGCATAAGGGACCGAAAAAGGGTTGATCTCAATATTTTACTTGAAGAGTGGGATCCGCAAAGAGAATATGATCGTTTGGGAATGAGTGAGAATACAACCTCCATTCTCGGAATAGATATTCCTTTTAATATGATTCCTGTGAAACCCGGACGTGACACGGCCTTATTGGTTGAAGCTGCATCCTTAAGTCAGAGGCTTCGCTGGATGGGACGAAATCCGGCAAAGGAATTGAATGACCAATTACTGAGCGCCATGACACATAAATAAGATATTTTCTTGCGCAGAAAAAGAAGAGCTGATAAGTTAACTTTTTTAAAAAGTGATGGAAAAATTTAACAGGCGGAATATGAAAAAAGATAAGTTTGAAAAGACAGTAATGATATCAAATGAACTGGGATTGCATGCAAGACCCGCTGCAATGCTCGTTAAAACAGCTAATCAATTTAAAAGTGAAATTATTATTACCAAAGTTGCAGATGGCGAAACGGTAAATGGTAAAAGTATCATGGGGGTTATGATGCTTGCCGCTTCAAAAGGGACCAAGTTGGTTCTTCATGCTGAAGGAGCGGATTGCGAACAGGCAATTGAAGCTCTGGATAAGGTAATTTCAAGTAAATTCGGCGAAGAATAGAAATGTGTCCAAAATCAACATCTCTGACAGAAATCACCTATACAGGGATTCCTGTTTCCGAAGGAGTAAGCATCGGAAAAATCTTTAAACTGGATTCAGGGCCAAAACCTATTGTTGAATATGACATCGAAGAATCGCAGGTTGCAGAGGAAGTCTCCCGTTTTGAAAATGCCATTATTGAAACCCGAAGGGAAATTTTAGAAATTCAGGAGAAAATATCAAAAGCCATGGGAAGTACCCATGCCAGCATATTGAACGCACATCTCCTTCTGATAGAAGATTTTACGGTGATAGAAGAAGTGATTAAAAAAATTCAGAAGGAAAAAAAGAACGCGGAATTTATCTTTTTTTCTGTTATGGAAAAATTTTCAGCTGTCTTTAATCAGATGGAAGATGAATATCTTCGTGAGAGAATTGCAGATATAAAGGACGTGAGCAGGAGAGTCCTTCGTAATCTTTTTGGTGAAAAAAAACAGGAATTCCCGGATACAAAGGAAAAAATTGTCATTTTAGCCTATGATCTGTCCCCTTCAGAAAGTACGCTCATGCATAGGGATAATGTGGTCGGTCTTGCAACGGATATAGGGGGTAAAACTTCCCATACGGCAATAATGGCCAGAACACTTGGAATTCCCGCTGTTGTCGGATTGCATGATGTCTCTTCTAAAATTTCTAATGGCACTCCGGTCATCCTTGATGGTACTCGCGGACTTATCATTGTAAATCCTAAAGAGGCAACAATCCGGCAATATGAAGACAAGAAAATTATCCTTGAATCCTATGAGTTGCAGCTTAAAAATTTAAAAGATCAGCCGGCCGTTACTCTTGATGGAAGGCGTATTGAATTGGACGGAAATATTGAACTCCCTGCAGATTCTTTACTGGTTATGTCCCATGGCGGTGAAGGAATAGGGCTATATCGCACGGAATATTGTTATATGAACCGTTCCGGACTGCCTACTGAAGATGAACAGTTTGAGGTTTACAAGGATATTATTCAAAAAATGTCCGGAAAACCCGTTACTATCAGAACGCTGGATATAGGCGGGGATAAATTTTTATGTCATATGAAGCTTCCTGAAGAGATAAATCCCTTTTTAGGTTGGAGAGCGATTCGGTTTTGTCTTGAAAGAGTAGATATTTTCAAAACACAGATTCGTGCTATTTTACGTGCCTCTGCTTTTGGAAAGACAAAAATCATGTATCCTATGGTTTCAAATATTACGGAAGTGATTCAGACCAATCATATCCTGAAAAAATGCATGAAAGAATTAAAAAATGAGGGAAAAGCTTTTGACAGTCATATTCAATCCGGAATCATGGTTGAAATTCCCAGTACTGCAATATCTGCAGACATTTTTGCGCCGCATGTGGATTTTTTCAGTATTGGAACCAATGATCTGATTCAATATACACTGGCGGTAGATAGAGTTAATGAAAAGATCGCCTATTTATATCAACCTATGCATCCCAGTGTATTGCGTCTGATTAAGAACGTAGTTCAGGTGGGTCAGAATAAGAAAATTGATGTTTCAATTTGCGGTGAAATGGCGGGCGATTTGTCTTCGGCCCTTTTGCTTATCGGTTTGGGGATTCAAAAAATGAGCCTGTCCCCTATCGTCATCCCCAAGATTAAGAGCATTGTCAGATCAGTGAATTATTCTGAATGCAGGGAAATTGCGGAAAAAGCCATGAACTTTTCAACAGCTGATGAAATCAAGGATTTGTTTGACCCTCTTGTGAAAAAAATATTGCCCAGTTTTTTTAATGTTTAATATCAGGGACTGAGAAAGGTAAAACGATTATGAGAAAAATCGTTATCATCGCGGGGATTCTGCTTGCAGGAATACTGGTTTATTTCAGTATTTTTGAGACGAAAGTAAACAAGAAAAGCCCTTTATCCCTGCTGATCTGGCATTGGATGACTGACAGACATCAGTCTTTTTTAAAGCTTGCCGAGCAGTACCGGATGGAAACAGGGAAAACCGTATCCTTCGAGTTATATGCTCCTTCGGATGTCTTCGCAACCAAGGTGAGGGCTGCCGCTCAGACCAATACACTGCCTGATATTTTCGGGGTTTTAGGCGGATCGCCCGATCTTGCCAGCTTTATCAATGCAAGACTTGTGCACCGGTTATCCCCTTATCTTGAAGAGAATAACGGAGCCTGGCAGAAAGATTTTTTTTCAAAAGCCTTGGGAATGACTGCTTTTATGAATGGCAATCAGTGGAATGTTCCTGAAGGCATTTATGGTATTCCGATTGATGTGACCAACATGCAGATTCTCTATAACAAGGACATCTTTGAAAAAGCCGGAATTAAGAAAATCCCTGAAACATGGGAGGAATTTATTGCTGCCGGCGAAGCGGTGATATCCAAGACAGAAAAACAGTTTTTAGTGATTGGTTTTGGAGAGCCATGGATTATCATAAGCATGATGAGAAATTTTGCCTATAATCTGATGGGGGAGGAAAAATTCGTCGAAACCATCAAGGGTACTTACCCTTATTCTTCCCAGGAATGGATCGAGATTTTTAGGAAATTCAAAGAATTGGGCGACAGGAAACTTTTAGCATCCGGGGTTGTGACCATGATCAATAAAAGCGCAGAACGTTTATTTGCTACGGAACGGGCAACCATTACCTATAACGGATCATGGTCGGTGAATGTATTTAAGGGAATGAACCCGCGTTTGAATTATGGGATCATGTTTTTTCCACGCATCAGCGATAATTTTCCTGTTGTCATTCATGGGGGAGCCGGTTCTTCTTTTGTTGTTTCGGAAAAAACTTCCAAAAAGACGGAAGCGGTTGGTTTTTTAAAATGGCTTACCGGGAAAGAGAGGCAGATCCTTCTTTCTAATGAAACGAATAATCTTCCGGCTAATAAGAATGCCGTAGGAGAAATGCTTCCGATCCTGAATGAATATGCAAGGGATATGGATCATACCGTTCATCCTTCTTTGCTGCCTGTTGCTGAAGATCCTGATATTGAGGAAGCGATCGCACGTGGAATTCAGTCTATTATCATAGGGGAAACAACTCCGGAAAAACTGGGTGAAGATCTGGCTGTATTAAAAAAGAAAATGATGGATAAAAAATGATGAATTTTGAGCGCCGTCAGAAGTTTTTGGAAAAATTTACAAATTTTTCATTTGTCATTCCGGCTTTGATTTTGTTTTCCATTTTTAATGTTTATACTTTTGTGAATCTGTTCCGTCTGAGTCTGATGGATACCAACGGACTTCCGGGGAGTCCGGAGGTTTTTGTAGGACTGCAGAATTATTATGATATTTTTAAAGACAGGCATTGGTGGGATTCCGTAGGGCGTGCAGGATTTATTACCTTTCTTGCCCTGACCATTCAGAATTTTGTCGCTCTGGCTCTCGCTTTATTTGTAAATCGCGGAATCCGCGGAGAATCCGCCTATAAGGTCATCTTTTTTTTACCTCCCATACTCTCAGGAATTGTCATCGGGTTGATCTGGGAGTGGATTTACAACGGGGATTTTGGCCTTTTGAATTATTGGTTGAACATGGTTCACCTTGGGCATTTTTCACGGGCCTGGCTTGCTGATCCGGATACGGCCTTGTATGCCGTTGCCTTTATTCATATGTGGAAGGGCTTTGGCTGGGGTTTTGTTATTATTCTAGCGGGTCTTCAAAGCATAGATGGAGAGCTTTACGAGGCTGCTGAAGTGGACGGGGCCACCTGGTGGGAAAAATTCAAAAGCATTACAACCCCTTTGATGATACCGATATTTGTCCTTGTTATCATATTAACAATATTAGGCACAATGCAGATCTATGATATTATCTATTCAACCACCCGCGGCGGACCGGGATACCATACCGAGGTTCCCATCACAAGAATCATGCACAGCATGGATTCACAAAAGTATGGCTATGCAAGCGCCCAGGGAATGGTATTCGGCATTATTCTGCTGATTGTATCCATCGCTCAAATAAAACTATCAAGCCGATACAGGTCCGAGTAGAAAGTATGGTAAAAAGTAATAATTTTGAAATTATTTTGACCCGCATAGGCATTCATGCGGTGATGATTGTGGTGGCCTTGACCTGTCTTTTTCCCTTATTGTGGATGGTTTCATCCTCTTTTAAAACGCAGGATACCATTTTTACAGATATGAGTTTTTGGCCTTCCTTTTTTTGTTTTCAAAACTATGTTGATGCCTGGAACAGCGGAAACTTCAGTATTTATTTTTTAAACTCCATCAAATACACGATTATCGTCAATTTTTTCCTTGTCCTTTTTGCCTCCATGGCCGCTTTTTCTTTTTCCTGTCTTGATTTTCCCGGAAAAAATATTTTATTTTATCTATTTATCGGTGTTATGATGATTCCCATTCCCGGAGCGTTTGTGGCTATTTTTGTCATCTTGAAAAAGATGAACCTGGTAGACACCCAGTTGGGGTATATTTTACCTCAGATCAACAGCGGCTTGCCGTTTGCAATTTACATGCTTAAAACATTTTTTGATAAAATGCCTGCAGAGCTTGAAAATTCAGCGAGGATAGACGGATGCAATAAATTTCAGGTTTACTGGCATATTGCCCTACCCCTTGCAAAATCAGCGATTGCTGTCATTGTCATTTTCAATGCATTATCTGTATGGAATGAATTTTTGCTGGCTAAAATTATCTTATCTGATTCCAGTCTCATGCCGTTGCAGATAGGTCTGATGACCTTTCAGGGAGAGCGTGTTTCTGAATATCCTCAGTTGATGGCAGGAATGACGATTACGATCATTCCCATTATCTTATTGTATCTTTTTATGCACAGGTTCATCATCAAGGGGATTGCTTCAGGGGCCATCAAGGGCTGATTTTCAATCTGTTATGCATTTTAAAAAGGAAGCCAGATTAAAATGAGAAAAAAGTTCGTTTTCATGACGGGAAGAAAATTTTTTGTCATTACTTCAGAGATATGTTTTTTTCTGTTTTTCCTCGTAAACTATTCAAATGCGTCAGATAAACCTTCTGATATTCCCGGCTGGAAGCTTGTGTGGAATGATGAGTTCGACGGGAATTCCATAGATACTTCAAAATGGAAAATAGAGGAAGCGGCCCTAGAGAAGAACAACGAACAGCAGTACTACACGGCTGAGGATGTTTATCTGGAAAAGGGATGTCTGGTTTTAAGAAGTCAAAAAAGATCAAAAGGCGCCAGACGCTATACGTCAGGTCTTGTTGAAACCAAGGGAAAATATTCGCAGATGTATGGACGTTTTGAGATCAGGGCGAGATTTCCTTATGGCCCGGGGATATGGCCGGCGCTCTGGATGCTGAGCACTTCAGGCCTCTGGCCTCCTGAAATCGATATAGCGGAAACAATGGGAGGAAAACAGCTTTATATGACAGTCCATTATTCCAGGGGGAATCAGCCTCATCTTTTGGATGGAAGTGATGTTGAAATTCCGGGGTTAACGGATGATTTTCATGTTTTTGTTGTTGAATGGGAGCCCGATTCCATTCGCTGGTATGTGGATGGCAAATTATACCGTTCAGCAAAAGACAATATTCCTCATGAACCTTTTTATCTCATTATGAATACTGCGGTAGGGGGTATCTGGCCGGGATACCCGGACAAAACAACCCGGTTCCCTCAATATCATCTCATTGATTATGTGCGCATTTATCAGGCCGATAAAAAAGGTGTTCAATATTTAACAACCCAGACAGAAAACGGGATTGTCACAACAGATCCTGAAGGAACCCGTTTTAACACGAATTCCGGGGTGACCCTGACTGCAAAGCCCATAACAGGATTCAAGTTCAGCAAATGGAAAGGCGACATTGAAAGCTTAGATAATCCGTTACCCCTTGTCATGAATAAAAATTACAATATTCAGGCTGTTTTTGAAGAGGATCCCTTGTTTCCACCGAGGATATCAGAAGGAAAACCCATAACAGCCTCATCGAATCAGAATACTTATTTTGTTGCAACAAAAGCTGTAGATGGGGATATAAAGACCCGCTGGTCGTCAAAATTTTTTGATCCCCAGTGGATTACCATTGATTTAGAAGATACTTATCATATTCATTTTATAAGGCTTTTATGGGAATCTGCCTATGGGAATGCCTTTAGTCTTCAAGTTTCACAGGATAATCAGCGGTGGAAAACAATCGAGGAAGTGAAAAATAACCGAAATATGGTGAGTGAATTTATTTTTAATGATGTTATTGCCAGATATGTAAGGCTTTATGGAACAAAAAGAGCGGGGAATTGGGGGTATTCATTGTGGGAATTTCAGGTCTATGGTCAACCTGAGAACATGGTTATAAATTCTGATGTGAAAGTAAAATAAAGTTGACAGGTGGACCAGTTTATTTATAACACCTAATGGTTAAAAATTTTGTAATTTCATATATAAAAAGAAAGAATCATTCATGAGTGATAATCAACATTATGTAACAGCACCTGAAGATCGGATTCCGTATATTCAGCGTTTTTATTATGGTTTAGGTTCTCTTTGTAATCAGCTTTTAACAGCGGCCATGTCTGTTCTGGCCATTGTTTTGAACCTTGGGCTTGGGATGAATCCCGCCTGGGTGGGCTATATCATGGCCATCCCGAGATTTTTTGACGCAATTATTGATCCTATAATGGGTTATATCACAGACAAGACAAAGTCGAAGTGGGGACGCCGTAAGCCTTATATTTTTATTGGAGCATTGCTTTCCGGTCTTATTTTTATTTTAATGTGGCAGATTCCGGAAGGAAAGAGTCAGGTTTTTTACTTTGGTTTTTTTACAGTAGGTTTTATTCTTTTTTATTTTGCTTATACGATTTTTGCCGCACCTTTCACCGCTCTGGGGTATGAAATGACCCCTGATTATCATGAAAGAACACGACTGATGAGCATGAGTAATTCAGTCGGTCAGTTTGCCTGGACTATTACTCCGTGGTTTTATGTGATTATATGGAATCCAAATATTTATTCTAATCTGGTAGAAGGAGCCAAAGGGATCTCTATTTGGGTAGGAATTTTTTGTGCAATCATTGGTATTCTGCCGGCAATTTTCATCCGTGAGAGATTTTATTCTATTGCAAAAAAAGAAGAGGATAAAGAGTTTGATAAAGCGGAACCGATTATTGATGAAAAAAAATCGGAAGTTGTAAAACCTGCTGTAAAAACGCAGATTATTGCAAAATTTGTAGATTTTTTTAAAGTATTTTTCATCACTCTGAAAAATCGCGAGTTTTTAAAATTATGTGCGGCCATGTTTTTAGTTTTTAATGGATTTCAGCTGATTGGCGGTTTGGCTCCTTACAATATTATTTATTATGTTTTTGGCGGGGATCAGACCAAAGCCTCCGGTTTTATGTGCTGGTTTTTTACAGTCAATTCATTAATGACCAGCCTGGTAATTCCTTTAATTTCATGGATTTCAACGAGATTAGGCAAAAGGAATGCTTTTTACATTTCAACATCCATATGCATATTCGGATATATATTAAAATGGTTCTGTTATAATCCGGCGCACCCCTGGTTATTGTTTTTGTCATCGCCCTTTATTGGTTTTGGACTTGGAGGCCTTTTCACCCTGGTTGGTGCAATGCTGGCAGATGTGTGCGATCAGGATGAACTAAAAACCGGCCACCGCAGGGAAGGAATGTTTGGTGCTGTAAACTGGTGGATTGTAAAATTAGGAATGGCTGTAGCTTTTGCTCTTTCCGGGCATTTGCTGAATTTTTCAGGATTTGATGTTAATCTTGGAGCTGTTCAGTCAGCCAGCGCACTTTATTACATGAGGGCTTTTGAAATCGGAATCCCGATTTTCACTTCTTTATTGGCCATAGTGGCTATTGTTTTTTATAACATCACAGAAGGAAAAGCACGAGAAATTCGTTTAGCTCTTGAAAGCAAGCGCGGCAAAGTGTTATAAATTTTATTTAATCAATAAAAGGTTTAATAAAAAAAGGAAGATCAGATGGATAAATTTATAAAATTATTCATTACAATATTTTTTTTGCTGAATGGTTATATTTATTCAGAAAACTCCAAGCAGTATGATTTTGGAGACAATAAATCATCAACCCTTTCTTCAAAAGCCTGGGCATCTCTAGAAGTCAACGATTGGAAAGGTGTTGAAGCCTACACAGAGAAATGTTTCAGCCTTTATACAAAACAGGCACTTCAGCAGCAATCCGAATTAACCAGTCTGCCTCCCGCAACCCTTGCTAACAATTGCTGGGCTTTAAATGACGTGGGGACCTGTTACTATGTCAAAGCCAAAGCATTAAAAGAACAGGGACAGATGGATCAGGCCAAAAAGATCTGCGAACTGGTGCTCAATGAATATTCATATGCTCAATGCTGGGATCCCCAGGGATGGTTTTGGAGCATTGCCAATGCGTGTAAAGATCTGGTCATGATGCTGGGCACCAACATTGATTTTGAAGACTATACCTCTGAGACCCTGACACGAAAGGCGTGGGAATCTCTTGCGGCAAATAATTTCCCCAACACAGTCATCTATGCGCAAAAGGGGATTGCTTTATATGAAAAGGATGCAAAAAAACAGCAGGAAGCTCTTTCAAATTATGCTCCTAAAGAAAAAGCCTTTGATTATTGGGCATTAAATGACGTGGGAACATGTTATTTTGTTTTAGGTGAAATATATGCCAAAAACAAGGAATGGGAAAAATCCGTGGAAGCCTATCAGAAAGTAATCAATGAATATTTCTACAGTCAGTGCTGGGATCCTCGCGGCTGGTTCTGGAAACCTGCTGTGGCATCCCGTGGGAAATTAAATAAAATTATGGCCGAACAGGGGATTGCTCTTCCTGATGGCAAATAAATAATTATCGGTTTTATTTTGAAAAAATCATGGAGAAATCTATGGCTTTTTTTTTGCCCAATGAAATATTCATAATCCGAATTTTGCTCATAAACGCCTGCTATTCGGGATATAATATCCGGGCGATATGGACAAATCATTATTTCTACACTTGGCGGATAAAAAAAGAGCTCTAGGATCGAGCCCCATATCAATCAAAATATTTAGCAAAGGATAAGGAGTGATGTCCGATCCTTGGGAGGATCGAATAAGTTATTGACGAAAAGTCTTTTTCGATTTAATGTGATTCAGATTGAATTTATTACAAAAAAATGACTCTCTTAAGAGAATTTTTAGCCCATGGAGAACTGGGCTTCAGGATCGACCACGTCTCTCTTGATCATGGTCATGGTATCTTTTATCTTATTGTAGAAGTCCTCGGAGCAGCCGGGGATATGTTTCATTTCGCGAAGGATCTGGAGAGTCATGCGAAGATAACGTATGATTTCTCCTTCATCAACGTCGGTGACTGCATGGAGTTCTTCGAAAGTGGCGCCGGACATCCAGGTACGTACACATTCCGAAAGATTAAAGAAGAATTTTTTTGTGCCGGGTTCGATATAAAACATTTTTTCAACTTTTTCGATATCCCATGAGATTTTATCGGTTTTATTTTTTAATGCCAGAACATCTCTGGAAAGTCTTGGATAGACTTGTCCTTTTCGGGGCTCAAAAATCATGGCTGTGAGGGTAATCGCAATTTCAACCGTTGTGGATTTCTCAAAAAAGCCTTCCATGAAAAGTTCTGCGCATTGGAGTTCATAGCCGAAGATTTTGGCCCCGAAGATCCCTCGGCTTGTGAGTCCTTTTTCATCGATATAGCCCATGAATTTTAAAAGCGAGAGTTTATTTCTTAAAAGGGCGATTCCGTGTTTTTTTTGTTTTTTTCCGGATTGATAACTGTGAAAGGACTGGGGATAGATATTGAGCATTTTTTCGCCCAGCATCTGGTAGAGATTCAATACAGTTCCATAGGTTGAATTGAACTGTGAAAAAACGGGTTCAGGAGGATTGGTGATCATTTCCCTGAGACGGTTGAAATTAATGGTGCGAGGGTTGACCAGGGTGTAGACATATCCGAAATCGTCGTATCCGCGTCGTCCTGCACGACCGGCCATCTGATAGAAGTCACGGGTTTTGAGGGTGTCAAAAGCGTATCCGTAAAATTTACGGACATCATCAAAGATTACTACTTTAGCCGGCATGTTGATTCCCAAAGCAAAAGTTTCTGTGGTAAAGATGAGTTTGATGAGTTTTGATGTGAAAAGACGCTCAATGATTTCTTTTAGTGCCGGAAGCATTCCTGCATGGTGAAAGGCGATGCCGTACTGAACAAAAGGCCTCATTTCATTGGCATGAACGTCGTCCGTCATGTGGAAAAGCCGGAGCTGTTCTTCATAATGAGCAAGCAGGGCTTTACGCTCTTCTGAATTGACCAGATCAAATCGTTTTGATTCCCGGGCAAGTATTTCGCAGCGTTTGCGGCTGAAGCTGAAATAAATCGCCGGAAAACCGCCGAATTCCTTCAGGTGTTCAACAAGGGCTTCTATATGGTTGGTTGCCTGTGAAGCATTTTTACCGAAAGCTCCTTTGAATTTCTGACTGAAACCCTCATAAAATTTATTGTGAAGCATGAAATAAAAGGAGAGAGGGACAGGCCGTGTTTCACCGATAATCACTTCAACAGGGATTTTATGAATAGATTCGATCCATTGCGAGAGTTCATAGATGTTAGGGATTGTGGCGGAAAGTGCGAGAATCCGGAGTTCTCTCGGAAAAAAAATCAACGACTCTTCCCAGACGGTTCCGCGTTCAAGGTCGTCCAGATAGTGAATTTCGTCAAAGACCACCCAGCGGCGTTTGGAAAAAAGGGTTTCAGGTTCAAAAAGCCTGTTTCTAAAAATTTCAGTCGTCATGATTAAAATAGGGGCTTCTGGATTGATGACAACATCGCCTGTAAGGATGCCTACGTTCTCCCTGCCATATACGGACGAAAAATCACGGTACTTCTGGTTGCTTAAGGCTTTGACAGGAGCCGTGTAGATTATCCCTTCCCCGCGGTTGACCGCCTGATGACAGAGATATTCTGCAATAACGGTTTTCCCGGCACCCGTAGGGGCGGAGACCATCACATGGTTTCCGCGTTTGACGGCTTCAATGGCTTCACGTTGAAAATCATCATATTCAAAGTTATGAATTTTGGATTCGCTCAAATTTTTCCAGCTTTCTGTTAAGAGTGGTAATATCTACCTCAAGCTTTTGGGCAACTTTTGATTTGTCCTGATCCATTTTTTTCAAAACAGAAAGAATATATTGCCCTTCAGCCATGACGGAGAATTGTTTAAGGGGTAAAATTTTTTCATTGGAACTGATTTCAGTAAAAGACGATCCCCGTCGGATAAAGGGTGGAAGGTCCTCAGGGGTGATGATTTTATCCGCCGAAAGTGTGGTGATCCGTTCAATACTGTTTTCCAGTTCGCGGACATTTCCAGGCCAGTGATACTCCATGAGCATATTCATGGCCGCATGGGAGAAGGAAATGTTTTTATCCGGAGCGAATTTTTTTAAAAAGTATTTGATCAAAATAAGAAGATCTTCAGGTCTTTCCCTTAAGGGGGGGATTTCAATCGGAATAACATTCAGGCGGTAGTAAAGATCTTCCCTGAATAGTTTTTTAGAAATCAGATCTTCTAAGGGAACATTCGTGGCCGCGACCACACGGCATTCGATTTTTTCGGTTTTGATGCCTCCGACCGGACGGATTTCTTTTTCTTCGATGACCCTGAGGAGTTTGGACTGCAGGTTCATAGAAAGAGAGGCAATCTCATCGAGAAATAAGGTTCCTTCTCCGGCAGCGGTAAAAAGACCTTCTTTATCCTTGATAGCTCCGGTAAATGAACCTTTGACATGGCCGAAAAGTTCGGTTTCGAGAAGCTGTTCGGGTAAGGCCCCACAGTTAATAGGGATAAAAGGGGCATTAGACCGGCCTGAAGAGGCGTGAATGGCTCTTGCAAATAATTCTTTTCCTGTTCCGGATTCCCCCTGCAGAAGAATCGTTGTTTTCGAAGGGGAGGCTTTTAACACATATTCAAAGAGTTTTTTCATCACACGGTTTTTGGTGTAGATGCCATGAAAGTTGGATTCTTCTGTTTCTGCCTCAGGAGTGTTCTGTGCGGGGGTTTCTTTCAGGATTTTATTGACCGCAAGAGCCCGGTTAACCAAGGCTCTGAGCTTTTCCATTTTAAAAGGCTTCTGAATGTAATCGTAGGCACCCACTTTCAGTGCCATGAGTGCATCTTCGGCGTTGGCGTAAGCTGTAATCAGAATAACAGGGATTTCCTGACGGATTTCCTTGGCCTGTTTAAGAAGGGTGATTCCATCCATGGAATCCATCCGGATATCTGAAATAATGAGGTCTGCCCCTTTTTCACGGAGTTCTGTCAGGGCAAGGGTTGGATTTTCAAATGTTGACACTTCGTAATCACGGCTAAGCATAGCTTCAATAACAGCCAGCATGCTGCTTTCATCATCGATGGCGATTATTCGGGCAGACATTATACTCCTTTCTTTTGGAAGAGAAACATTATCATAAAGATTTTTACAGGATAATGCAAGTGAGATCAGAATGACAAAAACTAAACAGAGTGGATCCAATCCCGGATATTGTATAAAAATTAGCTCAGATTTTTCATAGCTCTGATAAACTAATCATTCCGGAAAAAATTATATACAATCCAGCATCTGAATATTTAGTGTTTATGCATAAAATTCGGGTTAAGCCTTGGTTTTAGTGAAAACAGCTTCCACCATGGTGGTGATGCCGCCACGGGGGGTGAAATCCGAAGTCACTTTCATGCTGCGGGGGGCACAGGCTTTGACCAGATCATCCAGGATGGTGTTGGTCAGGGCTTCGTAAAAAATGCCTTTGGTTCTGTAGCTCTGTATGTAGAATTTGAGAGCCTTGAGTTCAAGACAGACCTTGTCCGGAACGTATTCAATAAGGATGGTTCCGAAATCCGGCTGCCCGGTTTTAGGGCAAAGTGATGTAAATTCAGGAACGGTAATCGTGATGGTATAATCCCTTTGCGAATAGGGATTCACAAATGTTTCCAAAAGCGTCTGATTCATGATTTTTTCCTTTTAAATTGACCTTTTTTACATTAGAAGTCTGTCTTTAAACATTTTTTCACAGTCAGGTAAAGAGAATCCATGAAATTTATACTTCACAAGACTTCAACGCAGAATAAAGCCCGGCGGGGGGAATTTCATCTTCCTCACGGGGTTGTTCAGACACCTGTATTCATGCCGGTGGGCACAAGGGCTGCGGTTAAGACTCTTTCTTCACACGATATGCTCGAATTAGACAGTGAAATCATTCTGGCCAACACCTATCATCTCATGCTGCGTCCGGGCAAAGAGGTTCTGGAGGAGGTCGGCGGGCTTCACCGTTTCATGAACTGGAACCGTCCCATTCTTACCGATTCCGGCGGGTTTCAGGTTTTCAGTCTTCATTCCCTCCGCAAAATGAGCGATGACGGGGTGCTTTTTGCCTCCCACATCGACGGTCTCAAATATTTCATGGGCCCCAAAGAATGCATGGACATGCAGAAAGCCATAGGGTCCGATATCCGCATGGTTCTGGATGAATGCCCTCCCTGGCCCTGTGAGGATAAAGTCCTTCTTAAATCCATGGACAGGAGCACCCAATGGGCTTTTCGCTGCCGTGAATACATGCCTCAACAGGAGTCCGCCTTATTTTGCATTGTGCAGGGCGGCATCAATCCGGAATTCAGGCTCAGGCATTTGAATGACCTTAAGGGCGGAGATTTTGACGGTTTTGCCATCGGAGGCGTCAGTGTGGGCGAGCCCAAGGAAGAGATGCTTAAGATCGGCAAGCTCATGGGGGAAAACCTTCCTGCCGACAAGCCCCGGTATATGATGGGCGTGGGCACCCCCGAGGACCTGGTCAACCAGGTGGCCTTCGGGATCGACATGTTTGACTGCGTGATTCCGACCCGCAACGGGCGGAATGCCACCGCCTATACGAGCCGCGGCCTTGTCCACATGCGCAATGCCTCGCACAGAACCGATATGTCGCCTCTGGATCCGGAATGCGACTGCTTTGTCTGTAAAAATTATACCCGTGCCTATATCCGTCATCTTTTTTCGGTGAAAGAATTTCTTTCTGTTCATTTTATGTCCTACCACAATGTCCATTATTATTTAAGGCTCATGGAGAAAATCCGGAAAGCGATTGAGGGGGACAGATTTGAAGAATTCCGGCAGAATCTTTTTTCAGACTGGACGCGGGAAGCCAGTCAATCATCATAACGATCAGGGGGAATTATGGCAGACTATCTTAAAGTAGATAAAGAAATGATCCGTATTGAGGTATCCACCTCTCATCTGATTCTGAAGGGTAAATTCACCAAGGATAAAGGCATCCGGTTTACGGATTATTTCAACCGGGACAAAACCAAACAGAGCTTTGTCGTGCTTTCCGATGTCGAGGTTATTGACGGGCATTCCCGGCAGCTTATCGAGCGGAAAAAATTTCTTGCCGTGAATGTGGAATATGTTGTCACGGCTACCGAGCTTGAGCAGGAAGGCAAGACACTCAAAGCGGAAGAGTTCTAGTCATGAAGACTCCCACCATCACCATTGTCGGGTGCGGGGCTGTAGGCCAGTACTATGGGGCCATGCTGGCCAGAAGCGGGCTTCAGGTCCGTTTTCTTCTGCGTTCGGACTATGAGTATGTCCGTCAGAACGGCATTGAAATCCATTCCATCCGGGGGGATTTTCATATTCCGGTCCAGGCCTGTAAAGATCCCTCCGAATGCCGGAATTCGGATCTTATTTTTGTAAGCCTCAAAACAACGGCCCGCGAATATCTTGCGGATCTCTTGTCCCAAATTGCCGGCCCTTCGTCCTATATTTTTACGGTTCAGAACGGCCTTGGCAACGAGGAATTTATCTCCCGTTTTGTGCCTGTGGAAAGGATCATCGGCGGAGTGGCCTTTGTCTGCCTCAACCGGCTTTCCCCGGGGTGCGTGTCTCATACCGCTTTTGGTATGCTCAAGGCTCAGGAAATGAGTCCGGAAAGCGATCCTTCCTTTCTTTTAAAAATACAGGAGCTCTTTATTTCTGCCGGGATTGAGTTCATCATCACGGATTCCCTGAAAACCATCAAATGGGAAAAATTAGTCTGGAACCTTCCTTTCAATGGCCTTTCAGGGGCCTTAGGCGGGGTGGACACCCAAAGCCTGTTAAACCATAAGCCCACGTATGCGCTGGTGGAAGCGCTCATGAAGGAAGTTATTGTCAATGCCCATGCCCAGGGGATTCCGCTTTCAGATTCCCTGGTTGCCCAGAATATCGGGAAAACCCTGCCCATGGGGCCTTACTATACCTCCATGGCGCTTGACCGGAAGCATGGGAATGCCCTGGAAGCAGAAACCATTGTGGGGGAACCTTTGCGTATGGGACTTGCCAAAGGTTTGAAACTCCCCTATACTGAAGAGCTTTATGCCGTCCTCAGTTATTACAATCAATATCTTAAGAATACCTCAAAGGAGACCCCATGAATCCGGAAATCAGAGAATCGTTAAAAGCTGAAATTTTAGATAAGGCGCTGAAATTTGGTGATTTCACACTGGCGAGCGGGAAAAAAAGCAAATATTATATCAACTGCAAAACGGTAGCCCTGGATGCCCGCGGCTCCTATTATGCCGGTTTGAATTTACTGGCGCTCATTCCCTCTGAGGCGGAAGCCGTAGGCGGACTTACTCTGGGGGCAGACCCCTTGATCAGCAGCGTGACAGTGCTTTCCCATATTGAAAAGCGTCCCCTCCGGGGTTTCATCGTCCGCAAGGAAAAAAAAGACCACGGCACACAGAATCAGATTGAAAACTGTCCTCCCAAAGGAAGCAAAGTGGTCATTGTGGACGATGTGATTACAACGGGCGGTTCTGCGCTTAAAGCGGCGGAAGCGGCCCTTGAAAACGGACTGAATGTCATTTTAGCCATCTGTCTTGTAGACCGTATGGAAGGCGGGGAGGAAGCCTTTAAAAAGCTGGGGATTCCCATGGCTTCCGTATTTAAAATCCAGGAGTTTCTGGAAAATCGCTGATCAGTTTTAAATCATCGTAAAACAGGTAAACAAGTAAATCTAAAAGAGAGGGATGCCTCACAATCCGCATTCCTCAGTAAAAAGGGGAGAAGTCATTGTATGAAAAAGTTGCTGTTGTTTTTAGCCTTTTTAACAGGGATAGGGTCCGTGTCTCTATGGGCTGCGGGTTTTAAGATCCCCGAGCAAACCGCTCATTCCGTAGCTCTGGGGGCCGCTTATGTGGCGGGCGCAAACGGGGCGGATGCGGTTTATTACAATCCGGCCAATCTGTCCTGGCAGACAGAGTCCTCTGAACTGGAAACCTCCTTTACCTATCTTAACCTGACAGAGGTCGACTATGTTGATTCCAGCAGGGCAGTCTTTAACTGTAAATCTGAGGAAGAAAACTTTTTCCTGCCCACGGTTCATTATTTAAGCCCCTCCTGCGGGAACTGGCGAGGCGGCTTTTCCTTTATCGTTCCGGCCGGCCTTTCCAAGAGATGGTATGAAGGCTACGGGAAAGCCTTTTGTCAGGAATTCACCTTGAAAACCTATGAAATGAATCCTGCGGGAAGCTATAAGTTTAACGACCAGTTTTCTCTGGGCTTCGGGCTTCGGGCCATTTATTCAAAAGGGGAAGTGAAAAGCAATGCATCAGGAATCGGGCTGAATGCCGTAAGAAGGGTGGAGGGCGATTCTCTGGACTATGGCTACAATCTGGCTTTAAGTTACAAGCCTGTCCAGGACCTGAATCTTTCAGTGACCTATCGTTCAAAGGTTGAACTCAGCCTTGAAGGCGATGGAAAGCTGATTCACCCTCTGATCCCGGGCGGTTATGACGGTGATGCGTCGGTGGATGTGGTTGTCCCGGCTACATTAGCCCTTGCGGCAGCCTATACCTATGAAAAGACAACGATTGAATTTGTCTATGAAAGAAGTTACTGGTCCTCCTATGAAGAGCTGGATTTTGAATACGACCGCACCATGAATGCGTTTGATGCGCCGCTGGAAAAAAATTGGGATGATTCCAATACCTACAGAATCGGGCTGACTCAGATTTTAACAGATAAATTAAAAGGCATGATCGGATTTTCCATAGATGAAACTCCAGTTCCGGACAGTACTCTTGGTTTTGAACTTCCGGATTCCGATGCAAAGTCCTACACTCTGGGAGCGGAATATCAGCAGAGCGAAGCCCTTACCTTTTTGGGCGCTTTTTTATACAATGAAAAGGAAGACCGGACGGTTGCCCAGACAGGAGGAATCAACGGGACCTTTTCAAACACCAAAGCAACGTTCTATACGGTTTCTTTAAGGTATAAATTCTAAGAAGGCTATTGCTGAAAAGATTCAGGTGAATAAAATCAGCTGAAATTTTTCACCTCGTTTTTTAAAAGGGGATTTCAATGAGTATTGAAATCCCTTTTTATTATTTAGAGCCTGTCCCGTTTATACAAATTTTTTACAGTTTTAAAATTTAAAATGATTT
>CAYUET010000003.1:0-52398 GCA_964443875.1 uncultured bacterium
TACTTAACCCCTTTTTTATAATAACGTTTAAAGATAGAAAAAGACGTTCTGTATATTTGCATAAAACATACCTATAATAATAATTATTCAATTTTCAAACCATTTAACCATAACCTTATAAAAAAAAAACACTTACAAACCAGCTACAAAACAAGCTATTTTCCCTTTCTTTTAAAAAATAACCGAATCACCCCATTTTTATTTACCAAAAAGTAAAAAACACACTTTATTTATGGTTATTAAAAATATTAAATTTTATTGAAAAAAAATTGCATTTATTATACATATTTATAATATTATTTATTTAATAAGAAAGGAATTTTATGAATATTAAAATATTAGGAAAAAATATACGCAAAGCAAGAGAATGCAAACAGCTTACTATTTCAGAACTTGCGGACTTATCTCATGTTCCGGCACAAACCATTGGAAGAATAGAACGCGGCGACAACTCCGCCTCGGTTCACTGGATCGCGAAGCTTGCTGAAACACTCAAAGTTTCCATCAGCACACTTTTTAATGAAAAAGAAACCCTGCACCCTTCCTTTCATTTCCGGGGAGAAACCCCCATTACCCTGGAATTCAAAAAATCAATAGAAAAAATCCTTCATCTTTATGGACATCTGGAAGATGTCTGTCAGGCAAAAAAATATCATTCCTTTCCCCTTGATATTCCACTGTTTACTTTTTCAAAAGAAAACATAGAAGAAGCCGCCTTTCTTACCCGTGAAGTCCTGGGAATACACAATGCCATCGTTTATGACTGGTTTCACCTTCTGGAATCGAATGGTGTCCGAATCATCGTTGCCAGCCTTCCCAGGGAAACCTGCGGTTTCTCCTTTGCAAACCCGGGCGACAGAACGATCACCTTTTTTATCAATCATGAAGAAACCTTTGAGCGTAAACTCTTCACCCTTATTCATGAATTGGGACATGTCATTTTTCATCAGGGAGGAACTAAATACAATTCCTACCTGCCTTTCCTTTCAGAATCTGAAGTTGAGACAGCCGCCAATTATTTTGCCTCCTGCGTGCTGATGCCTGAAAAGGCCGTTAAAAACACCATCTCCAATCTTGGGATCACCCTCAACAATTGGTCTTTCGAGATTCTCCTGAGTCTGAAATCCCGCTTCGGGGTTTCCACTGAGGCTTTTGTAACCCGCCTCTTTGAACTCGGACTGATTTACAAAAAACAATATGAACAGTATGAAGCCCAGATCCTTGAACACTACAAGATCCATCAGTATACAGAACCCTTTCCAAACTCCCCCGCTCTCCAGATCAATCAGCGTATAAAAGATCTGCTCCTGATCGGGGAAACCCGCTCTCTGCTTCAATCCGAAGCACGGAATATCGCCGAGGAATTAAAAAAATCAGGAGTGATTTTATAGCTTCTTCCCCGGAATTTTTAAATCCGTATATTTCATAAATTTTGCCAAAAACGCCCAAGCCAAAGAAGTCACCTGGGGAGAAGCCGCCCCGAAACCGCAGGGTGCGCCTTCACAGTCCTCAGAAAACAAGGGAGGGGACGACGAACTGGAAGTGGTAGAATAAACGCTTATTTAAGCCGAAACCTGAGACTGCCCCTCTGAGGATTTCAAAAAAACAGCCTGAAAAGAAATCGTTTTCTGATACAGATCCAGAAGGGTTTTTGCATCATAGACAACAAACTTGCCCCCACTGCCCATTTTGGAAAGGAAAATGAATACCTGCATTTATCCTCTATCCTACTGAATCCAATAAATAATTTCAATGCTCTCACACTATAAAATATAAAAAATTACAAATCATCTTCAATTTAATAAAAATTCGTTGCTTATTTCTCAAAAATAAACTTTATTATGATAAAATTAAAATAAGGATAACTTATGGGATCATTAAGAAAATTTTTCATACTAATTTCTTTAACCTTTATTTCAACTTGTAAAATATATGCCCAGTACGATCTGAATGAAATCTATAAACAACTTGGAATAGCTATAAATCAAGCTTACACTGCTGAAATGCATATTTTAAATGTTGAGGGCAATGACTCAGGAATGGTATTTCAAGTGTCGTATAAAAATGGAAACATAAGAATTGAAGGCGAACAAAATAAAGTAAAACTAATTACCATTATCAAAATTGAAGGCGACATGTACACCTACAACAGCGAAGTTAATGAATGGAATAAAATAAAAATCAAAGACCTCATGAGCAGTGATGCCCCCGTCTTTTCTAAAGTCGGGACAGAAACAGTTGACGGCAAAGAATGTACTAAGTTTGAAACCTTTGACAAACAGACAGGATATCAATCGCTGATATGGATTTATGATGGCCTTATCTATAAAAAAGTAAGTTTGGGACCAAATGATACCAGCGAAATCATTGTCTATAAAAATATTGTGAAAAAAAGTTTAGACGATTCTTTATTTATTCCTACCTCCCCCTACAAAAAATAAAAAAATATATCACCCATTTTTAAAAATAATCCCCACAAAATCAAATCCCTTTGTAAAACCGATGGGTTACCGATTTAATTTTTTATTATATTCTGTATTCATATTCTTTCCTTTTTTTCTTGGTAAAAGAGCGTGACATAATTTTTTCGAAAACTCGCCATTTTTCTTCATCCAATATACAATTTTTAAAATTTTCTTATCAAAAGGGGTGTTTTTTAATTACATCCTTAAAGAATATTTCTCTTTAAAATATGAATAATAAAAAGATCATTCTGATCCATCCGGCAGGCATGAACTGGACTCTCGGGGAAAAAGATATTTCTCGATCGGCCAATATCATACCTCCGATCGGACTCTGTTCTCTTGCCGCTTATCTTGAAAAGTATCAGGTCACCGCCTTTATCCATGATTGCAATGCCAATCCCGGCAGCAACAAAAAAATTTTTGACCTCATAAAAAAAGAACAGATTCTTTATGCCAGTTTTACAGTCACAACCTCGGGTTTTATGGATGCAATCCATATCGCCGGCGAAATCAAAAAACAGTTCCCCCTTGTAAAAACAGTTTTTGAAGGGGGCCATATCTCCGCCTTAAAGGAAAAACTGCTTGAGCAGTTCAGGGAAATTGATTTCGGTGTAACCGGCGAAGGCGAGGAAACGCTTCTTGAAATAATCCATTCAGGGGATTCAGCCCCGGCCGATATCAAAGGCCTGCTCTACCGTGAAGGCAGTGAAGTCCGATTCACCGGCAGACGCAAAAATATTGAAAATCTGGATTCTCTCCCCTTTCCTGCCTATGAAAAGCTGGAAGGTTTTCCGGAAAAATACAAGCTCCCCATTTTCAGCTATCCCCGGGCTCCGGGCACGGTCATCATCTCAAGCCGGGGATGCCCCTATCAATGCGCCTACTGTGACCGGTCTGTATTTGAAAGGTCCTTCAGGTTTCATTCCCCGGACTATATCGTTGATCTTATGAAATTACTGAATGCAAAATTCGGGATAAGGCATGTCAATTTTTATGACGATCTGTTCACCTTCAACAAAAAAAGAATTATTGAAGTCTGTGAAAAAATTCTCGCGTCCAACCTTAAAATGACCTTTAACTGTGCCGCACGGTCCGAGCATCTGGATGAGGAGATCCTTTCAAATCTGAAACGCGCGGGATGCTGGATGATAAGCCTGGGGATTGCCTCCGGCGACATGGAACTGCTAAACCGGCACCGTTCCAACAGTAAACTTGAAACAATAAACGCGGCAATTCAGAGCATCAAAAAGCACAAAATGAGAGTGAAGGGACTTTTTATGATGGGACTCCCCTTCGAAACCGAAGCGAGCATTGATAAAACCCTTGATTTTGTTCTTAAATCTGATCTTGATGATTTCAATCTCACAAAATTCACGCCCTTTCTAGGCTCCCCGCTTTATGAAAAAATCCGGGAATACGGAACTTTTGATGAAAACTGGAAGCTTATGAACTGCGTTAATTTTGTCTTTATTGCAAACGGCTTTACCAAGGAACGCCTGGAACAGAGATTTCATGAATTCTACAGAAAATATTATGAGCGGGTAAAAGTACTGTTCCGATTCGTTAAAATGCAGTTCATCTCCCCTGACAGCTGGATCCGTTTTCTCAAAAATCTCACGGATTTCTTATCCGTTACAAAAACCTATAAAAAATAACTTCGTTGATTAAACGCCTTCCCCCGTAATTCATTTACAATTCCTGTCAATCCTTTGTATAAGGGAATGTAACTTCAACGGATAAGACGTGAAAGGGTAACCATAATGATTATTGAACATCTGAGTCATAAGGAAAAAAAAGAATTCAAACTTGCCAAAGCGCTGGGCGTTAAATGGAACAAAAAACTCTTCCTTATAAAAACCGGATTTATTTTTTCAGTCTTTTTCATCCTTCCGAACATCCTTGGTTTTGTGTACGACGTGAATTTTAAAATCCTGATTTTTTCTGCGGCCTCTATTTTTTCTCTTCTTTTGATCCGGAATATCCGGGTCAAATCCCAAAGAAAAATAATTCCCCTGGGTTATGAAAAACTATGCCTCCTTCAGCAGAAATTCGGGAACCTCTTAAAAAGCATTAAGGATAATAAAAATAACGACACCAGAATCACCGATGAAAAACTTGAACTTTATGATTTTGTGGACTGGTATTGCTGGATTACCCAATTATCCATCTCCAGGGACAAAAATGTCATTATTTTTCAGCCGGCATTTTCTGACTGCACATTTCCGATGACCCTCCCTGATAAGTTTAAAGATACTTTGCGTATTTTAAAGGCGGAGGAACTGTATAAGATTAATATAAAAATGAACAAGAAATACGAAGTCGAAAAATTTGAATTTTCATTGCCTCAGACCTAATCCTAACCCGAATTTTGCGCGTTAGCGACAAATATTCGGGCTAAACAGCCTTTCCCGTTTCATAGGCTTCATTCATTGAGGGAGTTCCTTTGATATCCCCGATGTTCCAGGCCTCGGTCCCATAGATAACCCCCTTTTCTTTTGGCCCGCTCAGGCAGGAGGTAAAACCTCGGAATTCTTCCAGAGTTCTTTTCATGGCCGGTTTACTCTTATCCGCAGCCGTAACAATGAAATAAAATTCCTTACCCGTGATTTCCGTATAGCGGGCGCAGATTCTGTCAATCAGGGTTTTCATCTGTCCGCACATGGTATAGAAATAGACAGGAGTGGCCATCACAATCACATCGGCTGAAATCATTTTTTCCAGAATTTCAGGCATGTCATCTTTCTGGGGGCAGGGTTTGGCTCCATTTAAACAGTTGCCGCAGCCTGTGCAGTAATTAATTTTTTTATCTTTCAGAAAAATCTTTTCTGCCTGATGTCCTGCCTCCTGTGCTCCCTTTGCAAACTGATCACACAGCAAATCAGAATTTCCCCCTCTTCTCGGACTTGATGAAAAAATCAACACGTGTTTACTCATTTATTTAATCCTTTTATTTTCTGTTGAACGGCGGTTATCCCCAGTCCGTTTATAAATTCAAATCCATGCTTCCGGAACGGAAGCCTTCCAGATCGAGTGTAACGTACTGAAAATCCAGCCGTTTAAGTCCCTCCACCACTTCAAGTCGCCGGGGGATCACTTCCGGGAAAAGTGTCAGGGGAACCTCGATGCGGGCAATGTGCCCATGCATGCGAAGGCGGATATTTTCAGGCCCTGGGAAAAGCTCCTTCAAAAAATTCTCACCGGCAGCCACTTTCCGGATAGCGTCGGGGTTCAGGTGAGTTCCATATTCAAACCGGGTCGCAAGGCAGGGCGCGGCAGGTCTGGAAGCGCATTCAAGCCCCAGTTCAGCGGCCATTCCCCTGATATCCGTTTTTGAAAAACCAAGTTCAGCCAAAGGGGAAAGAATCCCCAGTTCCTTCAATGCCCTGCGGCCGGGACGGTAATCCTTGAGGTCATCCGCATGGGTGCCATCCATGACCACAGCGAGCTGATTTTTATCCGCATGGGCCCTGATTTCAGAAAAAAGAATCTTTTTGCAGCGGTAACAGCGATCCAGGGGATTCTCCCTGATTTCAGGAAAGGAAAGAGGATCCAGAAAAAAGAAATGATGAGGGATCTGCATTTCTTTTGTCATTTTTTCAGCTGTTTCCTTCTCTTCCGTCTGATGAAGAAGAGTGTGAATCGTCAAGGCCTGTAAAGAATAAGGTTTTTCCCTGCGGATCAGACAAAGAACCGCCAGAAGCAGAGAGCTGTCCACTCCTCCCGAAAAGGCCAGGGCAATACCGCCGGCACTTCTTTCCCGGAGAAAGGTCTTTAATCTTTCAAGTTTACTGTTCATGAGCTTCAGCCGCGGCAATGGCCCGGTTGAAAACAGTCCGGAAAGCCAGCCCCGATTCTTCCGCCGCCTTTTTAATACTTTCGTATTCCGGATAATAGCGGACAATATCCCCAAATGAGCACTTCTTGATCTGCACACTGCCGGAGGAAACCGGCACACTCATTACTTCCCGTTTCATGCACGTCCGGTCCACAGGGCTTTTTCTCATGCCGATCGTGGTGGTATTCAGGAAGATGATTTTTTCCATTTCCGAAAGATGCACCCCGTCCGTGATCACCCGTAAAAGCCAGCCCGGACGATTCTTTTTCATGAAACAGGGCATGAAGTGAACATCAAAAGCCCCCGCCTGCAAAAGCTTTTCCATGGCAAGTCCCAGCTCTTCGCCCGTAGAATCATCGATGTTCGTCTCAATGACGAAAGTCTGTCCGTTGGCCAAAGCATCAGACACAATCATAGCCCGGAGCATGTTGGGGTGTCCCGTGTCTTTTTTGCCAAGGCCGATTCCCACCTGTTCAATCTGATACCCGGCGGGCAGTTTTTCCGCTGTCCGCAGGGCTGCCGCAATGGCGATGCCCGTAGGCGTCACCAGTTCGCCTGCAACGTTTATGGAGCGTAAGGGAAGTTTGTACGCATGGGCGATATTCAAAACAGCAGGGACAGGAACCGGAAGTTCACCATGCTGACAGCGGACATATCCGAATCCTTCCGAAAGGCCTGTCACAATACAGTCCGTTATCTCGAGATCATCAAAACAAACGGCAGCAGCCACAATATCCACGATCGAGTCGATAGCACCGACTTCATGAAAATGGACCTCCTGCAGGGAGCAGCCGTGAGCCCTGCTTTCCGCCTCAGCCACGATCCGGAAAATTTTTTTTGCAAATGCACGGGCTCTGTCTGACATGACCCCGCGGTCTATGACCGCATAGACATCGGCAAGATTCCGGTGTTCATGAGGGTGATGATGATCATGGCCGGCATCATGTTCATGCACGAGTTTTACATCAAAATCAAGGCCGGTCAGTCCATAGGTTTTTTTTTCAGATATCCTGTAATCAAATCCTTCCAGACAAAGGCTTTTAAGCACCGCATCCAGTTTCTGACGGCTCGCACCGAGACTTATAAGGGAGGCCACAGTCATGTCTCCGCTGATTCCTGAAGCGCATTCCAGATACAGGGATTTTTTTTTCATTTTGCCCCTTTGATTTTATGTTCAATCTTGCGGTTGATCTGTGCGGCCATATAGCCGGCTCCGAATCCGTTGTCGATATTGACAACAGCAATCCCTTCCGCACAGGAATTCAGCATGGTTAAAAGCGGAGCCAGACCGTTGAAGGAAGCCCCGTAACCTACGGAGGTTGGAACGGCAATGACCGGGCTGTCTATCTGACCGGCAATAATCCCGGCAAGGGCCCCTTCCATTCCTGCCACCGCCACAACGGCATTAGCTTTTCGAATATCTTCAAGATAGGCAAAAAGCCGGTGAATTCCGGCCACCCCCACGTCAAAACAGCGATGCACCCTGGCCCCGAAAAATTCTGCCGTTTTTGCCGCTTCTTCCGCAACCGGGATGTCGGCGGTTCCGCCCGTGCAGATCATCACATTACCGATCCGTTCATTTTCAGAAGGACTGTTGCAGGCAATGGTTCGGGATACCGGATCCCAGGCGATATCCATTCCTTTGTCTTTTAAAAAAAGCGCCTGCTCTTCCGTGCAGCGGGTTGCCAGAGCCGGCTGCCCCTCCTGCTGAAAAACGGTAAATAAATCAAAAAGCTGTTCTTTTGTCTTTCCGGGTCCAAAGAAAACCTCTCCGAATCCGCGCCGCTTTTGTCTCTGCAGATCGGGTTTTGCAAATCCAATATCCATGAAACCTTTTTCATCAGCCTCTTCATTCATTCAGCAAAGGCCTTTTTAGGGAAAAAGTGTGCAAGGACAAAGGCGCTACCGGCTGTCAGCAATACTCCGATCAGGCCTGCCAGGGACTGGGAACCAAAAGCCATATAATCCATAAACGGGGCGTTCACAAAATTCGGAGCATCCGGCAGGAGATGGGATCTCAGCATGGTCCACTCAAAGGCATCCGGAAATCCCGAAGCCAGGGGCGAGACCAAAAGCCCTGCCCCGATCAAAACCGAAAGGGCAAAGTACAGCTTACGGGGCTCTGATGAATTTCCGGAGGCCGGAATGAACTTCAGAAGCACTCCCGCCGCAGCCCCTTCCAGGACAGCAAGAACGAGGTGAATACTTATAAGGCTTGAAATGACGGAAAGGGATCCTTTTCCGGAAGCAATCAGTTCTGCGGACAAAGCCAGCACCGCCAGCACCACAGATGCGGCTGAGGCCAAAACGACCGCCGTCATACGGTCAGCATTTTTTCTGTGCAGATAAACCTGCAAAAGCCCCCCTGCTCCGGCACCCAGAACAGCCATATTCAAAACATTGGCCCCGAGCATCAGAAGGCCGCCGTCAGCGAAAAAAAGAGTCTGCAGCAGCAGGACCAGGGCCATGGAAAGAACCGCAGCAGGAACGCCGAGAAGCGACGCCGCCAAAACACCGCCGATCAAATGTCCCGAAATGCCGTCCCAGATCGGGTAATTCAGCATCTGAACGCAAAACAGCGAGGCGCTCACCAGGGCAAACTTTCCGGGTTCCGGGGCCCGTTCTTTATTCCGGTAAAGGGCATAGAAGGATCCCAGAATTCCTGTGGATGCCAGGACGGCGCTTACCGGACAGACAGCTCCTTGTAACATTTCAGATGGAATATGCATTTTTCATCCCCCTTTTTTTAGTCTTAAAGTTTTTAAATGATCTGATGTCTTTCATGTCCTTCAACATAAATGGCACTCTCGGGTCTTGCCGGGCATAAATGTTCGCAGGCCCCACAGCCGATGCACAGGTTTGTATCAATGATGGGAATCGCCAGGGAGGACGGATTATCCGGGTCCTGAGAAACCATCAGAATAGCCCCTGTCGGGCAGTGCCTTGCGCAGTTATTACAGCTGACTTTGTCGGAATTGACAATACAATTTTTCTGAATCCACACCGCGTGGCCGATCTGAATCGACGATTTTTCCACAGCCGTAACAGGGTGAATCGCTCCTGCAGGACAGACTTCTGAGCATTTCACACATTCCGGCCGGCAGTAACCCCGTTCATAACCCATTTCAGGCTGCATCAAAGTTGCCATTTCTCCGGAGGGACGCAAGACCTGGTTGGGGCAGACCGACACACACAGCTGACAGGCCGTGCAGTGTTGTTTAAAATTCTGAATACCGGAGGAACCCGGAGGGACAAGGGAGGCAGAACGTTTCGGTGTTTTTTTCTCCCTGAGCAGGGCCAGCCCGCCGTCAAAAGTTTTGGCATGGGCCTTTTTTACAACAAACATCGCAAACAGGGCGGAAATAGAAAGAAACTTCCGGCGGGAAAGCCCGCGCTCATCTGAATTTACTCTTTCACTGTCCGGAAGGCTTGCGGATTGTCCCGGAAGGGAATAGTTGAGAGCTCCCTGAGGGCAGGTTTCCGTGCAGTTAAAGCACATGACACAGCGGGAGGAATCAATTTTTCCGGATTGACTCTCAATACAGGAAGCCTTGCAATTTTTTGCGCATAAACCGCAGTGAGTGCATTTTTCCGCATCAATCCGGGGCTTGAATAAGGAGAATCGCGACAGGATGCCCAGAAAAGTCCCCACAGGGCAAAGGGTATTGCAGTAAAGGCGGCCCTTTTTCCAGGCAAGTCCGGCCACGATTCCCAGAGTCAAAAGGGAAACCATTAAAGTGCCGGCGCTTTTCACCCATACTTCCGTTTCGTAAAAGGCATAACTGTCCATCCGTTCTGCAAAATAAGCCAATAAATTATTGCCCCAGCCATAAACAGGAGCCAAAAAATTCGAGGCCATGCGTCCATAGGCGCTGTAGGGTTCAAACAGGGCCACGACCGAACCCATACCGCCTGCGGCACAGAGTATGAAAACGGCCAGTATCACATAGCGCAGCGGAGTAAGCGCCGGGCTGAAGGAAAACCGGTTTTTGTTTTTTTGAGCGGCGGTCCGGGAAACAGCATCCTGAAAGACACCCAGGGGGCACAGCACCGAACAATAGAGACGGCCGAACAAAAGGGTCAAAAGCGCCAACGTTCCCGCAATAACAGCCTGCGAAGCCAGTATGGCCGGAATGAACTGGATTTTCGCAAGGCCGCCAAACCATAAATGCAGGGATCCTGTAAAATCCAGAAATAAAAGTGTAATCAGAATAAAACAAAGGATCGCTGAAGTGATTCGTATTTTTCGCAGCATGATCAGTTCTCCTTTAAGCATTCAATTTAAGTTGTTCCGCAAAACGATCAATTTTTGCCATTTCCTTTGGAATGGCAATATGCTGGGGGCATTTCTGGGTGCATTTTCCACAACCCGTACAATGATTTGCCTGACGGAGTTTGGCCACATTGCGGTCAAGACCCACCAGGAAGGCGCGACGGGCTTTTCTGTAATTTGGGTCCAGTTTATTATCCGGAAAATTCCCTTCATTCAGACAACGATTGTAATGAGCAAAAACTCCGGGAATATCGATACCATAAGGACAGGGCATGCAATATTCACAGCTGGTACAAATAATATTCTGATACTCCAGCATAAGCTTGGCGGCCTGTTCCAGCATTCGCGTGTCTTTTTCTGTCAATGGAATTAACGGTGAATAAACGCGAATATTGTCCTGCATATGTTCCAAATAAGTCATCCCGCTCAAGACTGTCAACACATTGGAGAAAGAACCTGCGTATCGAAAAGCCCAGGATGCAATGCTTGCTTCGGGATCAGCCTGTTTTAATATTTTCTGTGCTTTATAATGCGGTTTAGCCAGACGGCCGCCTAAAAGAGGTTCCATGATAATGGCAGGGATATTCCGTTTTGCTAATTCATCGTAAAGATATTTTGCTTTCACACTATTATTCATTCCCTGCGGATATTCCCAGTCGATGTAATTAACCTGAATCTGCACGAAATCCCACTTGATATCCATCTTAAGCAGGTAATCAAAAACTTCCACATCCCCGTGAAAGGACCAGCCCAAATGCCGAATGCGTCCGGCTTCTCTTTCTTTTATAAGGAAATCCAGGATACCATTATCGATATACCTTTTATGAAGAACTTCCATGGAGGGCCCCCCCCTGGCAAGGCCAACCCCATGAAGTAAGTAATAATCAATATGATCCACCTGTAATTCTTTAAATGAATTGTGATAGATCCCAAGGGTCGCTTCCCGTGTAAACTCACTAAAGTTGGATAATTTGGTCGCTATGAAATATTTATTACGCGGATGCCGGCTCAAGGCTATGCCCGTGGCATGTTCAGAGAAACCCTTGCAGTACCTTGGTGATGTATCAAAGTAATTGACGCCATGGGCCAGGGCATAATCAATGGAGGCATTGACCGCCTCCTGATCAAGATCATTGTCATTTTCCAGGGATTCGGCTTTAGGAACTCTCGGCAGCCTCATGCAGCCGTATCCGAGCAGAGAAACCTTATCGCCTGTTTTGGGGTTTGTCCGATAGGTCATCTGATCTGTCGGAACATCGTCACCTTTTTGTCCTGAGCCTGCTGAACCCTGTTTTTTGAGATTACAGCCATTCAAAGCGGCAAGAGAGGTAATCGCTCCGGCACCGAGCATTTTAAGAAATTTTCTGCGGTCTACATTTCCGTTCGGATTATCGTCCATGAACTGCCTCCTGACACATCTGTTCCATTTTTTCACTTTGAATAAAATACTGACCGGTATCCTCCCCGGTGGGGATATTCATTCCAGGCAGAAAACTGCCGGATTTTGACTATCCTATCCTGATTTTTAAAAAAACGGTAGAACAATTCTGTCAATTTATTGCCTGATTCTCCGGGATCCACGATAAAAAGTTGCGGTAAAAAACAGAGTCTGGTACGTTAATTCCCGAAGGAGATTCCCATGAAAAAGTCTTCCATTACACAGACCTCCGGGAATAAAAGCCTGGAAGCGGCTCTTAATGCCCTGGCGAAACAGATTGCCCGATGGACCGATAACAGCGGCCGTCAGCCAACCCCCATCCCGGGCCTGTCGCTTTTTCAGTGTACGGAGCCGACCCAGCCTCAGGGCATCATGTATGAACCCCGCATTTGCCTGATTGCGCAGGGCGCTAAACGGGTGATGCTTGGAGAGGAAACCTACGTTTATGACGAACACCGTTTTTTGATCACGTCTGTGGATTTACCGACGTTTGTGCAGATCATCCGGGCGAGCCGGGCAAAGCCTTATCTGGGGCTCGTGTTGAACCTTGATCAGCGCGAGATGTCCCAGCTGATGGTGGACAGCAACCTCCCCCCGCCCCCTCCGCAGCAATCAAGCCGGGGAATGGCGACCAGCGAGGTCACCCTGCCCCTGATCTCGGCTTTTCAGCGCCTGATCGATCTGATGGATGAACCCCTGAATATCCCGATCCTGTCGCCGATCATCCAGCGTGAAATTTTTTACCGTTTACTGGTGGGCGATCAGGGCGCCCGTCTGCGGCAGAGGACGGCCGTGGGAAGTCAGAGTCATCTGATCGCGCGGGCAATCGACTGGCTGAGGAATAATTACACACAGCCGCTGCGTATCGATGATCTCGCGACGCAGGTCCACATGAGCACATCGACCTTCCACCATCATTTCAGATCCCTGACCGCCATGAGCCCGCTGCAGTACCAGAAATGGCTGAGGCTGAATGAAGCACGGAGGCTGATGCTCACTGAGCGCCAGGATGCGGCAACCGCGGCATTCCATGTCGGCTACGAAAGTCCTTCCCAGTTCAGCCGTGAATACAATCGCCTGTTCGGCGATTCGCCCCTGCGGGATATCATGAATCTGCGTCAGATGACGGTGGATAACTGATCTTTATTTATACAGGAAGGAAACATCCGACATCAGCGTACTGAGTTTTTTCAGGTCCAGATCAATTTGACCATTTTCAGGAGCGGCGGATTTTTTTTTCATCAGCATGGATCTGACATTTGAAGATCTCCTGCCGAAAAGTTTTATCATTTCATCAAGTTCGTCTTTTCTGCCGCTCACTTTTAAAACCTTCATGCAGAATTCAAGAAGCTGCAGCCCTGCCATGGCAGACATGGAAGAATCATTTTCTGCAGCAAGACAATAATAATCCATACTTTTTTTCAAAGCCGTATTTTCATCGTTTGGCACTTCCGGCCAGAGAACGCTATAGTCCATCACTTCATTGGCCAGGGTGGAGAGATCATTCTTTAACCCCTCCCCTCCCTGCGAGGAAAAATGGGAAACAATGAGTTCTTTAAGAGACTTCACAACAAGCATCATGTTCCCGGTATTATTATGAAGGTATTCAAAACAGGAATGATATTTCCTGTAGACATCCTCATTGAACGTCTTCTGCTCCAGGTCCAGCTGTTTCTGCTTCATGATGGAGGCAAAAATATTATCGAGTACCATTTTGCCCGAGGAAATCGTCCGGAGCAATTGATCGGATGCTGCCGCACTTTCACTTAAAAAACCCTGTACGGATTTTGACTTCGGGGACTTTCCGGATTCCTCACGGAAGATCCATGAAAGCCTGAGATAGAGCTTTCCGATCTTTAACCAGTCGCGGTTCATGGAAGGATTATCCTGAACCTCGGGCCCGGGAAGAAGATATTGAATATAAATGGCAAGAAGGTGCAGATAGACCGCCATTTTAAAATCCATTTTCTCGGGATTTATCTTTGATGCAAAAATCGAAATCAGACTTTCTTTTTTTGATTTTTCTTTAAGAAAAAGATCTCTCAGGGAATGGGTTCTATTCGAGGGATTCGCCTCAGGACTTATGAATTCCTCGCGTAAATCGCAAAATGAACATTCAGGACAAATGAGGATATCATAATAATAGGGATTATAATGACTGAATGCCGGATTTTTCCATTCCCAGGAAGTCACATGCTGATCCTCTTCCTTTTCTTTAACGAAATAAAGCCGGCTTGTTATATCCGGAAGAAAAAAAACCTTTTGAGCCTTTTTACAGCATGGGCAGTTGATATTTTTCAAATAGAATGGAGTCTGAGGGGGCGGGGTATCCATATTTATGACCTCTTACAATTCGCTTTCGTTTTATCATGGGATTACTCTCAGTCGATTCCCGATTTCAGTTTAACAAATGACCGCTTCTTCGACAAGAAAGATTAATCCCGTCAAAGTCAGAGACTAGCTCAGCTTCATTATTTTTTCATCCATTTTATCCTTCAGCATCCCCAGATGAATTCCATCTACAAAGAGATGGTTCACCTGAATATTGAAGGGAAGACAGAGTTCTTTTTCTTTGGAATAATACTTCCCGAAAGAGACCCGGGGGATGGCATCGCCCTGCTTCATATTTATAGTGTGGTCAATACCGGTAAAACTGATCCAGGGAATAATGGAATAGAAAACCAGATCATCCCGGTTGATGAAATCACTGATATTAAAATAGCAGGTTTGACTCTTTGCCTTTTCTTCTGCATTTCTTACAAAGGCTTCCCTATCTTTTTCCATATCCACGGTTACCATCTTGAACAATTCCGAACCTTTTTCAAGATCCGTATAAGATGGCGCCAGTGAATCATGCAGAATAATGGCATCCCCCCTGAGTCGGTATTTAAAATTCTCGATTTCATTTAATGCTTCTGTTGTCACATGGATCATTGAAAGATTAAAGGACAGTTTTTTATCCTTCGCGTACTCCCTGAGCCGGGTTACGCTGATGTCAAAGCATATGTTGTAAAGAGGATAAGGAATATTCCTGAAAAAATTAAAATGTTCTTTTCTATTCCAGGTATCAATATTGATTCCTTTCATATTCTTTCCTTTTTAAAGCAAAATAGTTTCATCTTCTTTAATCTTCTTATGCCGGTTTAACATAGTACCAGATGCCTTTTATACGTTTGAATAAAGACCGCTCATGCATCAGCAGCAATTTTCCATGGCCTGAATAATAAGCGTTAAATTCCACCTCACCCCGGTCCCCCTGATCTGATGTATTAAGCACCTCAAGTTTCTGCCAATTCACCGAATGGCGGGAAAGTTCCTCTGCCGCCAGCCCCAGTTCAGCTGCCTTAAACCAGGTCTTTAACAAATACTCCCCGTAACCTCCCAAAAAATAGGCCGTAAAACGCGAACGCATCAACTGCTCCGGTGTTTTGGCGTGTTCTGCACCGTTTAAAAAACGTCCGCAGCATTGAGACATTTTCCTGTTATCGCCGCATGGACAAAGAATATCCTTATTCAATTAACACCCCTTGGCTGAAAACAGTTTATATCCGTGATACCATCCCTGTCATTGAAATCCTTTGAATCCAATTTTCCCATTAATTCCCTGATACATTCTTTCACTGTCTTATTTGCCGTATCCACAATTATTCTTTCTTTTTTCCATTCCTCATATTTTCTCCTGGACACTTCTTCCCATGATGGAAAAACAAAACCTTCAATATCACTCGCCCTTGCCTCAACTCTTTTTTTATGCTCCTCTTTATCAGAACATATTATTTCAATATTCACAGGAAGACCTCTGTTGCGGATGGCAACCTCCTCCCATTCTTTTCTTGTTAAATCCAGAGGATTACAGCAATCAACAACAACATCATTACCGGCCTTTAAATTATCGGACACAATCCTGTAGGTTAACCGGTAGCCCTCCCCCTGAACATTGAAAGAGCAGAGTTCTTTTATTCCATGCTCAATTGTATCAAGCCTGAAATAAGCCGCTTTCACTTTTTTTACAACTTCTTTTGCGATTGTTGTTTTCCCTGTGCCGGGCAAACCTGAAAAAATATAGAGTACGGGTTTCATTTTACAGATCACTTATAAAATTATTACTCAGGACTTTCTCCCACAACTTTCAATGTATTATTGAAATACATTTTCTGAATTCTTTCCGCATTTTCACAAAAATTATCCACACCGTGTTTTTGTATATAAAGAAGATTAAAACATTTCCACTACCATCCCATAGGATTTTAAAAAATTTTAATTTAAAAGGCTGATTACCTTTTTTATATTTCCAATTTAGTAATCACAAAAAACAGGAGATATAAAATGAACGGTAAATCAGCCTTAAGAGAACATGCCATATTTCGACAGGTTTGTGAATTAATTCCTTCGCATTTAATTCCAAAACATGCGAGGAAGTATGGGATACGAACGAGAGCAATAACCCCGTGGAGTCATGTTGTTTCATTATTATATGCACAGTTCACTCATGCCATTGGGTTGAATGATGTCAGTGACGGATTGCAAGCCAATCCATCACTTTTAGAATCTATAAGAGGAGCTGCTGCTCCAAGTCGCAATGGTTTATCCAATGCAAATAGGACTCATAATGCGGAGATGGCTGAGGATTTATTCTGGTCAGTATTAACGCATTTTCAAGCTTTAGATTCAGGATTTGGAGGGGATACGTTCCGGAAACTTCCGAGAAGATTTAAAAGAACTGTTTATGCAATCGATTCAAGTACGATAAAACTTTTCAGCAATTGCATGGACTGGGCAAAACACCGCCGGAGAAAAGCGGCAGCCAAGCTTCATCTTCGATTAAATCTGGAATCCTTTCTTCCTTCATTTGTTATTGTTGATTCAACAAAGGGGTATGATAATCGAAAGGCTTATGAGCTTTGTTCAGGAATTGAGGCTGGGGAAATTGCGGTATTTGATATGGCCTACATCGATTATACCCATCTATTTCAATTAACAGAAAGAGGAGTATTTCAGGACTTGCAGCAACTGCGACCACGCCTCACGCTTTAAATCCTCTCTTTTTTCTCCAACTGACCTTTTGTGAAAGTATACGCCGATCTTACCCTTTATTTCCCGCCTTTTTTATGGACTGCAAAAACCACTTCTTAATCACCCGCTTCTGTGAAAAAAACAAAAGGTTAATTGCATGCCTAGGGAAGAAATTTTTATTTCTATTATTTTTACGCATTCAATAATTTTACAAAAAAGTAACATTAATAAAAAATTACAGCGCCTTTTTATGGACTCTAAAAAGTCAGGATTTAGATCAATAAAAAAGGGGGAAGATTAAAACCTCTCCCCTTCTCCAAAAACTTTGAGTAAATATAATATTGGCTCCAAACCCAAATAAAAACTCACTCAATAGAAAATATTGTTACATAAACTCTATAAAAAATCAATAATTCATCGCTTCATTTTTTGAACAAGATTCTTTTTCATTTTAATGGCGTGCTGAATTTCATTCCAATCAAAACGAGGGGTACCACCAATTTTAAAATAACCCACAAATAATGTGGCGTGTTGATCGACATAACTTTTTTTAATTTTTAATCGCTCAGCAACTTGCTTAGCTGTTAATACCTCTTTGACTTCAAATAAATCTTCTTTTTCCATTTCAGAGAATTCCTTTAGAAAAAAGGCCCTTATTGGAGTAAATATTTGCGCGCATTTTGCGCGCATTTTAGGATAAAAACCCTATATTTTCGGGTAAAACAGGGTTTTTAAAATGCTCTAAATTCAGGTGATTTTCTTTGCTTAAGTTATTGAATTTAGGAGATTTAAAAGAAATGCGCCATGAAGGACTTGAACCTTCGACCCACTGATTAAGAGTCAGTTGCTCTACCAACTGAGCTAATGGCGCATCATAAAGGTGGCTGACGGGACTTGAACCCGCAGAAAACCGAGTCACAGTCGGTTACGTCTACCAATTTCGTCACAGCCACCATTTCAAAAAAATGGAGTTGTATTATAATCTATTTGTGAACGTCCGACAACAATTAAATATCTTCATCATCCTCTTCTTCATCTTCCTCGAAAACTTCTTCCTCAGGACGCTCATATCCCAAAAGATCAGCAAAAGTCTTTGGATTGACTTTCTTGTTATCCGTAACAAGAGTCAACACCTCATCAGAGCAGTCTACCCAAAAGCTGTCGCTTTCCGTACATTTTGCAACAAGACAGCGGATTTTATCCTTTACTTTAAACGTATAACGTTTCATGGGATTTCCGCTTATCGGGGAAGATAAAAACATTGTTTCCTCTTCTTCAATCTCCATAGCGTCATCATCATCTTCTTCGATTAATTCAGCAGTATCATTGGTAAATGTTTCGCCGCTTTCTGCGACTTCCCCATCATATTCTGGATCTTCTATAAAGGTGCGGGAACGATTGCGCTGATCATCAAAGTTGATTTCTTCAATATCTTCCTCTGTATCATCATCTTTCTCATCTATATCATCAAATTCTTCATCAAAATCCTTGTCATCATACTTATAATCCTCATCATCCTCCTCTTCCTCATCAAAATCCTCATACTCTTCTACGTCCTCATCGATTTCTTCAAAAGATTCTTCATCAGATTCTTTTTCTTCAGGATTTTCGTCCAGATCTACATTTTTTTCAATAGCAACAACATCCTTTTCAAAATCAGGCTGTTTTGCCTCTTCCAGTTCAGATTCCATTTGTTTTAAATGCTTTTTACCCCAATATTTTTCCAGGGTATTCTTTTGAACCCATACTCCCTCACAACCTTCCACACATGCCAAATACTCCATTTTATCATTTGTCACTGTTTGTAATTCTACATCGCCGCATTTAGGACAAAACATAGGTTATCCCCCTTTTGATTCAACTTAAGCTCAAAAACTCGGTCTCACTTATCACAGCTGAATTTTCCCGACAACAAAAATTTCATAGAAAATTATTTTATATTTGTCATATAATGTTATGAAGACATTAAGCCATTTTATAAAAGGACAAATTTCTAATTACCTGCAAACCCTCTATTCCCTCTCTTTACCCTCTATTATTGGGATTCCTGGTCACCTTGGCCTGCTTCTTCTGGCATTTATACAACACCAATTCCTTATCCTTTGATTCCATACGTTACTTCCAAATCATCGCCCAAATTCACTCTTTTTCCCTTCGATCCCCCTTTCCTTTTTCATTTTTTAACCTGTTTCATAAGGAACCTTTATGGATTTTTGTTTTAACCCTCTCAACTCTTTGGGTCAAAATGCCCTCTCTGCTCATCCTTCTCTGCATTAATAATCTTATTTCATTTACGTTGTTTTTCTACGCATTCAATTTCCTTCTCAACTACTTCAAATTCAGTAAAATAAATAAATTTATCGCATTTGCCCTGATTTTATCGGCCTTTCCACTAATGGACATGGGGAAAGTCCTCATGCCTGAAATTTTTTCTCTTGTCTTTTTAATGAGCTTTGTTCTTTGTCTTCTTCATTATCAAAACAGTAATGGCAGCTCCTGGCTGTTCATTTCCATTCTTTCCGCGCTTTGTTCCGGCCTATCCAATTTTTCAAACCTCTATTATCTTGCTGCTTTCTATTTTTTGTTTCTTATTCTTTACCCAAAAAAAATGCTAAAAATCCTGCCCATTTTTCTTTTCGCCGTTGGTCTGCTTTTCTTCGCCATTACGCCTTTAAAATCCGTTCTCTGGACTTCCCTTACCAGCCCCGATCTTTCAGGAAGCTGGCATACGGCCGCAACATTTTCTGCAGCGCTCTTCTGGCAAATCTTTGGCTTTTTTAACACCTGTGGAGGATTAATCTGGTTTTTCCTGATATTTACCGGATTGTGGAGCTTTTTCAAAAAACAATATCTTGCCCAAAACCTGGCCGGGGGAATCTTTATTCTTTTTTTTCTATCCGGTCTCGCCTGGATTAAACCTCTTATCGGTCATGATTTCATTTCAACCGGATACAGGTATCAGTTTCCTCTTCTGATTTTTTTATCGATTGCCGCTGCCAAAGGGTATATTTTCCCTCTCTCCTTTATTAAAAAAACATTTCTTATCGTTCTCATCCCTCTGCTTTTTTTTGAAGGATCTCTCCGTAATGTTCCTTTTTTAAAAGAACTCACCCTTAAAATACAAATCCCAGTTTCCAACATCATAAAAAATCAAGTTCAATGGGATGGAAACCTTATTCTCTTTAACGGTGCTGATAATATCGTTTCCGGAGGAGCCTTAAGCCGGACTTCCCTGAAGCCTTCCTCTCAAACCCTGTTAGCGGATACTCTTTACAAAAAACTGTCCCCTCTTTCAAAAAAAGAACGATGGATTCAGTTTATTGTCCCGGATCCTGCTCTTTATTTTTTCTTTGTAAAAAAAAGCCTTGAAAACAAAACAGACTGGAATATTATGGGGGATTATAAAAATCCGGTTCTTTCTGATGAGCTAAGGGAAAAACTTTACTTTTTCAAAGAAATACTGCCCTCTTACCAGCCTTTAAAACCTGATTTCATTTTTTTATCAGAGACGGATTATCTGCTCATTGACCGCTCTTCCAGACATATTGAACCTGAACTCCAATACATTCATGAGCAATACCTTGCCGAATTTCAAAGAATTCACAGTCAATTCATTCTCATTGACCGATTATCGCCCTCCCTGGAACTTTATAAAAATATCCATTCCTATGGCCGGAATCTTCCACCGCCTCCTTCCACCCAATCAAACATTCCCCCCTTATGGTCTCTGTATTATTCAGACAAAATGCCCTCTCATGCCAAACAATTCTCATTTTTTAAGACCCTGCTTGAAAAGGAAAAAGTCCCTTTTGTTGTCTGTAATGAAAATGAAATGAATGTTCTTTTAAGTTCTCAAAAAACTTCAACACTGATCCTTCCCTATGGGCCCTATTTCCCAAAATCCTGCGCCTCCTCAATGATCTATTTTGTTGAAAAAGGCGGGAATATCTGGTTTACAGGAGGCCTGCCTTTTTCAAAACTGACTCCTCAACCTGACCCTTTTTTATCCCAATATCTGTGTCAAAAAACAGGTTTGCATCACTCCCAACCCACTGCCACATCAGATTCCCTCTCATCTTCTAAATCACTTCATTCTGAAGATAAAAGCCTTTCTTTTTTATTTCACGGGTCAAAAACAATTTTTTATAAGCCTGTTCAAGGGAATATTTTCCCCTACCGCTGGCCTTGTGCGCACTGGACACACCTTAAATCCGACACAGGTTCAACTCTGGGCTTATTCTATCAATTCTATAAAAATCCATTTAATGAGTTCTTCCTTCCTAAAATTCTTTTATGGAATCGTCCCGACTGGGCAGAAAGCTTTAAAAATGAAAAAGAGAAAGATTTTTTCAGCCAAAAAATAGTTAATAATTTTCTGAATCCCATACACTTTGAAAACTTAAAACCTGAATCCCTGATCCTGTCTTCAAATGAAAAAGCAAGCCTTCTGCTTACTCTTGTCAATTCAAGCAACGAAACAATCACGGAGCTAATCCTTTTCAAAAAAACGGACAATGATCACCCTGATTTTCAATGGAGCATTCCTCTTACCCTTAAAGGATTATCCAGGGAAACTTTTCGCATAACTGTACCCGGTCCTTTGCCAGAAACTCCTCTGATTCATTTCTCTGCGCAGACACAGACATCTCTCCTGAGCCTTAAAACCTCAGTTTTAAACGCTTCCGCCCTCCCCTCCTCCTCTTCACCTGTTTCTGATTACATCTCCGGAATGAAACAGTCCTTCATCAAAGGTGTCAATTATTATCCTTCAAAAGATTATGATCGTTTCTGGCTTTCACCGAATCTATCCGAAATAGATGAAGATTTTAAAAAAATGACAAAACATGATCTCAGCCTTGTCCGCATTCATTATATTCATAATGACTGGTATAAAGACATCAATCAAAAACTTTTTAACAACAGCTTAAAAATAAGAGAAGATTATGCGCCCTCGCAGTCTCTGCATGCCATTTTATATCTTGCCTCCCTTCATCATCTAACTCTCAGCCTTGACCTTTTCAGCCTTGTCGGTTCCAAAATGGGAAATCCCGAAGGCTGGGCAGGAGACTTATCGCGCTTTTCCGACCAGGGAAAAATTATTCAGCAGAATATCTTTTTAATCCGCTTTCTTAAGGAAACCGCTATTTTCAATAACCTTCACATTGATCTGATTAATGAACCGGAAATACCTGAATCAGAAAAAGAGACTTTTATTCGCTGGGTAAAAGAAAAGACAGGAATAATCAAAGCCTTCAGGCAAGATATTCCTGTCACTGTGGGTTTCCGTTATCCGGGATTCGAAATTAAAGAACTGGATTATTACTCCCTTCATGACTATAAAATATCCAGACTTCCATATCAGGATAAGCCTGTTATTCTTCAGGAATACTGGCTCTCAAAACCACTCTCTGAAAAGCCCCTTAAAAACCCACCCTCTTATTCTGGCCTTTGCGAAAAAGCCAAACAAATGGGCTACAAAGGAATCATGCCCTGGATATTCCGTACTCCTGAAATTCTCAGTTCCTTAGGCTCCCCTGAAGAAGCCTGGGAAGCTTCTCTGGGATTTTTTGAAAATCCTGATGGATCTGAACGGATTAAGGATTAACACCCCTAATAAAAAGACTGGACATAAAAAGAGATTATGTTAATAAAAAACCAATGAAAAATTTTATACGTTTTATACGCTTCATTCTTCTTTCTTCATTCCTTTATTTCTTTTCATTTCTTTCCGCTCAAAGCGAAGAAATTCCACAGTCCATTGTAAAGGTTTTTTCCTACACCCAGGTCTTCAATCCCCGAACCCCTTGGAATATGCAATTTTTCAGCGATGGCAGCGGCAGCGGGTTTGTTATTGAGGATAATGTTCTTCTTACGAATGCTCATGTTGTAGCTAATGCCAAATACCTCGAAGTTAAAAAACCTGACAATCCAAAATCTTATCTGGCCAAAGTCAAATATATTTCCCATGCCTGTGATCTTGCGGTTCTTGAAGTCGATGATAAAAGTTTTTATGATCATATAACTCCCTTGAAACTGGGGAATTTACCTGAATTAAACACGGAAGTAAAAACCATAGGCTTCCCCATGGGAGGGGAAAAAATCTCGATTACAACCGGCATAGTCTCCAGAATTGAAAAAATTCTCTATACCCATTCCTCCATCGACGAACACCTGGCCATTCAAACGGATTCCGCAATCAACCCGGGAAATAGCGGAGGCCCTGCCCTTCAGGGTGGCGTGGTTATTGGTATGGCTTTTCAGGGAATTCCCAGCGGGGAAGGTCTCGGATTTCTGATTCCCACCTCCCTCATTAAAAGTTTCATTGAAGATACAAAAGACGGCAAAGTAGATGGAATTCCCGAAATGGGGGCTTTTTTCAACTTATTGCCTCCCAATATGAAGCCCTTTTTAGATTTATCTCCGGAAACGAACGGAGTGCTGATTACAGGAACCCATCCTTTAAGCCCTGCAAATAAAATTCTGAAAAAAAATGATGTCATTACTGAAATTAATGAAAGGCCTATTGATGATGATGCCACTATTTCCATGGATGGATTAAGAGTCCCTTTCTATGAAGTTCTGGAACGCATGCAATACGGAAATTCTGTCCATTTAAAATGGTATCGCAATAAAAAACTCATGGAAACGCATTTAAAGCTTGTCCCTTTTAAAAGGGCTCTGGATTCCGGCTGCAGCTATCCCATGATGCCGGACTATTACATCTATGGCGGGCTCACCTTTGTCAAACTTACCGGGGACTATATGCGGAACTTTGGAAAAGAATGGTACAAAGAAATCCCCCCCCTTTACCGACTCCTTTATCATTATGATGCCGTAGTCAACAAGGAACCCAACCGGGACTGCTATCTTGTTTTATCGGAAATTCTTGAACATCCCCAGAATCTTCAGGCAAAGCCCTATAAAGATCAGGTTCTTGAATCGATCAATGGGAAATCCATCCTGGATTTTAATGATCTGATCAAGGCTTTTGAGACTCCTTCTCTTTTTCTTGAACTGCGTTTTATAAGCAATCCTGTCCCGTTGATTCTGGAAACAGGTCTTATTTACCCGGCATCACAAGACATTCTTAATCAATACAGGGTTTCCAAAGCCTTCCATTCTTCAACTCAGGATCTCCAATGAAACTTTATTTTATTCCAGTTTTCATCCTCTTCTGTTTTTCGGGTTATTCAGAGCCGAAATCCAGCACCTTTTCAAAATCCCTTTGCACCATTGAAATCACCTCTTCAATTCCTTCTTATCTTAAGCCATGGCAGAAATCGGCTCCCGCTTCTTCTCAAACCCAGGCAATTGCCGTAGCCCCCAATAAGCTTCTGGCCATCGCCTCCTCCTTTAAGCATTGCCAGATGATACAGGTTTACCCCCATTTTCAGACCCAGCCTGTCAAAGCCATGATAAAAGTCATTGATTATGATGTTAACCTGTGTCTGCTGGAGGTCAATCCTGAAGAACTTTCCACCCCTTTTGTTCCTGTATCCTTTGATTCCAAAGTTAAACTGGAAGACCGGATAACGCTCCAATGGCTTACAAAAGACCGGAGAATCCTTTCCACGCAGGGTCGTGTTGAAAGCCCTGATGTTTATTTTAACGGAAAAAATTCCACCGGATATTTATATTACCTGATTTCAAGTGACACGCCGCCGGGAGGATATACCGAGCCTGTATTTAAAGGAAAAAAGGTTTTGGGTCTTATTGAAGCCTACCTCAGCGAGAAACAAACAAGCTCCATGCTTCCCGCTTCCCTCATTACACGGTTTTTAGAACGCGCGGAGAAAAAGAATTATGAAAGTATACCCCGAATCGGCTTTTCCTTCACATTTCTCAAGGATAAAAGCACCCGGCATTTTTTAAAACTTCCTCCCTCTGACATGCGGGGAGTATATATTTCCGATGTTTATGATTTCGGATCTGGTAAAAAAACTTTAAAACAGGGGGATGTCCTTCTTTCCTTTGACGGAAAGGCTCTTGACCCCCTTGGATACTACAGAAATCCCCTTCTCGGAAATTTATCTTTCCATCATCTCTTCAGTGAACATCAGACAGGCGAATCCGTTCCTCTGGAAGTATGGAGAGCCGGAGCCCTGGTTAATCTTAATTTGGAATTCTCTTCTTTCAGCCCGCTCGACCTTCCCATTCCCTTTTTTGACTTTAACCATGACCCTGAATACTTCATCGCTGCAGGTTTTGTATTTCAGGAAATGAATCTGAATTATCTGAAAGAGTTCGGTGAAAACTGGGAAGCCCTGATTGATCCCCTGATGAGGGATTATCTGCAAAAAAATTACTATCACCCTTTTAAAGATAAAGAAAGACTTGTTATCCTGAATCAGGTATTAAGACATCCCTCCAATCAGGGATATCACAACATAGAAACCCGGATTCTTTCAGAGGTCAACGGCGTAAAAATCAAGAATCTCAGGCATATGCAATCCCTCTTTTCAAATCCCCCGGCCAAAGGGGATTATTATGTTTTAACTTTTGAAGGTATTCATACCGATGTCATTATTCCCTTCAAAGAACTCGAAAAAACCAACCGTGAAATATCCAGAATCTATCACATCAAAGAATTAGCTTCCCTGCGCTCCTGATTCCCTGGCTTTGGAAAAACATTTTGCAGCCCCGACCGCGTCCCCCTGAACATTTAAAATAGCCGCTTTGCTTAAATAAGCTTCTTTACAATTTTCATCCAACGCAATGGCCTTGTCAAAATCTGATAGTGCGCCGTTAAGATTCCCCTCATCCATTTTTCGATTCCCCCGTTCCATATATTCCCTGGAAGAGCAAAGAGGAGCTTCCATAATCTCCTGTTGATGAGCTTTCAGGCGTCGAATCCGATCTTTATCTTCCTCCATTTTCTGCAGTTCTTTCATTTCCCTGAAGATCTTAACACGAAGCTCAAGAGCCTCAAGGTAATCGGGATTATTCTGAAGGGCCTTTTCAATGTCTTCCAGAGCTTCCTCAAGATCTCCCATGGAATAAAACAAATCAGCCCGTTCAATCCAGATATGGGTGCTGGCAGGACATATTTCCAAAGCATCTGACAGTTTTTTTAACGCACCCTGAAGGTCATTTTTTTTGCGATGAGCACAGGCGGATACTTTTAAAAGTTCCGCCTTATCTGAAAGGGACATGTTTTTATTAAAATAGGTAATGGAGTCAGAGAGGGGTTTAGAAACCTTTTTGGAAAACAGATTGCTGATAAATTTAAACATATTTTTCTGTCCCTGATTCCTTATAAGAATTTTTAACCTCTGAAAACAACTCTGAAGAAGATAGAATAGTCCACCCATTTCCTTTGGCAGATACTTATAAAAAACACATCTCTTTAATAAAGATAGTTTACTTGGAAGCCTTTTTAATGTAAATTTTTTTCTGAATTTTTTAAAAGCCCCTTTTTAAGGGGGCAGTGACAAACTACAAGGACCGGCCAAAATGCCACATTCCAAGCTAAATCTTAAAGAAGCCGCACTTTTTCTTCATATTCCTTCTGAAGATCTGGAACATCTTGTCAAAAAAAACGAAGTTCCTTTTCTCCATGAGGCCGGAAGAATTCTTTTCAGAAAAAGCATCCTTAAAGAATGGGCAACCAAAGCCGTCTTTCATCAGAAAGAAAAAAAAATCGGAAAAATGCATTATTCGGCAAAAGGCATCTGGACAAAAACAGATCCCCGCCTGAAACTTCTGAACTACCTTCTTCCCTTAGGTATCGAAGCCTCCTCTTCTGCCAAAACAAAACCGAGCGTTCTCAGAGAATTAACCCTTCTTGCAAATAAAACCCACTCTGTTTCAGATCCTGAAAAACTGCTTATTTTACTGCTCAGCCGCGAGGAAGAACAATCTACGGGACTGGTCAATGGAGTCGCTCTTCCTCACCCGCATGTGCACACCCATCAACTCTTCAATCAATCCTTTCTCATTTTTTTAAAAACAAACAGGGGTATTCCCTTTGGTTCCATCGATGGAAAAATGACAGATCTTTTCTTTATGCCCTGCTCCTTGAATGATGAAGAACATATTTTCATTCTGGGGAGACTTTCTGCACTGATAAAAAAAACTTCTTTTTGCGATGACCTGCGTAAGTCTTCCTCCACCGAGGAAATCCTTGAAATTTTTAAACGTCATGAGGAAATTCTTTTCCCCCCTTCAGACGATTAATTTTTAACCGCAGATTCATCCTCAGGCTTAAGGACAAGCACTCCTTCCGTTATACAACCGGTTTCAATGGAAGTGAAAAGGTAAACACCGAGCCAATCCCCTCTTTACTTCTGACAGAAACTTCCCCATCCTGAAGATTGACCGCCTTTTTGCAGAAGGTAAGGCCAAGACCTGTGGAATAATGTTTTTTGAGGCCTTCTTTTTCCACCTGAAAGAATTTATCAAAAATCTTGTCATGATACTCAGCTGGAATTCCGGGCCCGCTGTCAATAACGGAAATCCTTACACATTCTGGACCAGATTCCCATTCAACCCGGACCTCTTTTTCAGGAGGGGTATATTTAAGGGCATTTCCAAGAAAATTTACAATGATTCTTCTTGTGATTTCTTCATCACAATAGACATAAAGAGGCTCTGAAGGAATCGGACAGACAAATTTCCGGTTAATAAGCAGGCCATAAATGGAATCTACGGATTTCTCCAAAATTTTTCCAAGATCAGAGACCTTTCTGTTGAGAGGAAAATTTCCATTTTCAAGGCGGCTCACATCCAGAAAAGAAGAAACCATCTCATTAAGCATACGGGAAAAAGTAATGCCCTTATCCATCAAGATAAGATCCTGAGGGGATAAAGATTTAACCAGCTTCATTCTTAACAATTCAAGAGAGCCAATGACTCCTGTAAGGGGGGAACGCATATCATGGGCAATCATATGAACCATGTCATCCCGGCTTTGTTCAAGTTCCCGGAGCTTCTCAAAATTCTGCTTTAATTCTATTTTCTGTCTGCATAATTCAAGATGGGTATTGACACGCATCAAAACTTCGGGAAGCTGAAAAGGCTTTGTAATATAATCCACTCCTCCGGCACTGAACCCCCTGACCTTGTCATTTGTCTCATTTAAAGCACTGATGAAAATCACAGGAATATCAGCAAGCAGTTTATTCTTTTTTAAATGCTCACAGACCTCATATCCATTCATCCCGGGCATATTGATATCCAGAAGAATCAGATCCGGAAGAAGTTTGGGCGCCGCCTGCAAGGCCAGATCCCCCTTTGGAAAGGCATAGACAGAATAATGATTTTCCTGAAGCATCTCATTGAGCAGTTTTAGATTAGCCGGAGTGTCATCAACAATCATAATCTTATAATGAAGCGGTTCATCAGGCATTTCTCACTTCCTTTCCTTAAGGAGCGTTAACAAAGCATCATACTCATAATGTTCCATGAGTTTTCGCATTTGTGTCATGACCGGTGAGGCTACTTCCCGGATTTCTTCAAGAGTACTTACAAACTCTTTTACATCACCCATGAGAACCTTTTCCCTTAAAAATTTCAGTTTTTCATCAGGAACACTTTTCAGATCATCCGAAGTCATCATACCACTGAAGTTTTCCTTTTCCTTCGAAGACAATGTCTTCTCATATTCATAGTTCACTCCCGTGAAACGCCGGATTTCCTCCAGAATTTCATTTTCCCTAAAAGGTTTTCTCAAAAAACCTGAAGCGCCGTTATTCAAAGCTTCCTTGCGATTATCTTCCATGGCGCTTGCAGAAATGATAATAATTGGCACGGACATACCTTCTTCAGAGCTGCGGATAATCTGTGTCGCTTCATAACCGTTCAATTTAGGCATGCGGACATCCATTAAAATAATGGAGGGCTTCCATTCTCTGAAAAGGGCAACCGCTTCCGATCCATTGGTGGCCTCCCGAACTTTAAATCCAATACGGGACAGGAGAAGCACCATAACATTTCTGCTCGTTTCATTATCTTCAACCACAAGGACCCGGCATTCTTTTTGCGCCGGGGATAAACGTTCCACTCTGGGCATTGATAAATAATTAACAGATACCTCGTCTTTTTTTCCCTTCAGGGCATTAAAGACAAATTTAAAAACACTTCCCCTGCTAATCTGACTCTGGATCGTTATATCTCCGGACATCATCCGGGCATATTGACGGCTGATCGACATACCCAGTCCGGTTCCCATGCCCATCTGCCTTCCGCTTTTAGTCTGCTCAAAATGATTAAAAACCTTTTCCTGTTCCTCTTCTGCAATTCCGTATCCGGTATCTTCAACCTCGATCTCAAGAGTCAAATCCCCATCTTTTTCAAGGCCATCTGAAGTATCCTTTATTAAACGGATACGTACAGCAATTCCGCCTTCTTCAGTGAATTTTACGGCATTGCCGAGAATATTGATAAGCACCTGACGGATTTTTCCCTCATCCGCAACAAGGAAACGCGGAATTTCATTTATGTATTCAATTTGAAAAGTCAAATGCTTGGCAACAGTCCTGACTCTGAACATTTTCTCAAGATCCTCAATCAGGCAATGGAAATCAAAAGTTTCTGAGTTAAGAACGGTCCGGCCGGATTCAATTTTACTCATTTCAAGAATATCGTTGATCAGGGCCAGCAAATGCTCACCGCTCCGGTTGATAATGTTAAGATATTCCGTCATTTGAGGTGTTAACTGCTTATCATGCTGCATAAGCTGGGAATAACCCAGAATGGCATTCATGGGGGTCCGGATCTCATGACTCATATTAGCCAGAAAGAGACTCTTGGCTTTATTGGCATTTTCCGCTGTTTCCTTTGCTTTGCGGAGTTCATTTTCAATTCGTTTTCTTTCAGTAATATCGCGGACATTGGCAAGAATAACATTCCAGCCGTGCCATTTCATTCTCTTCAGAATGACCTCGGTATCAAAAAAGGAAGAATCATAAGGCCGGTATCCGTTGGTTTCATAAGAAACTTCCTTCCCTGACATGACACTTTTTAAATAGTCCCTCCGCTGCTTTGGATCCATTTCCCTCCCGGAAAGCTCTGACATATTCATATTCGTGGCCTGTTCCCGGTTTAATGCGTAGAGACGAAGCATGGCGGGATTAACATCAAGAATGCGTCCATTGGGATCATGGATAATCAGGGCTTCAGGAGTGGTTTCAAAAATCATCTTTAAATCTGATTCTGAGCGCTTTAAAGCAGAAGTCATCAATTTGGTTTCAATCAGAGCATTTTCAGCACGCTGGCGTTCCTGTCTGATCTTATCTATCTGAAGAAGAGATTCCTGCCGGAGCTGATCAAGATCCTGGGTGCGTTCATGAACCAGATTCAGCAGAGCGTAATATTCTTTTTCCAGGTCCCCGGCACTCTCTCCGATATTTCCCCGGCTGATGAGACGCAGCAAAAAATAACACTGTTTTTCTATTTCAATCCTGTCGCTATATATAAAAAATTCTTCTTCCCCATTTTTTTTCAGGAGAACCAATGGGGCCTTGGATACTTTTTTATAAGTTTTGGTCTTATCTAAAATTTCCCTGTACAATACGGGATCTTTCCATAAATTCAAAAAAGAAAAATCATTATTCAAAAGGTCAAATCGGCTGTATCCTGTTAATTCCAAGAATATATGGCTCACTTGGATTATTTTTTCTGAATCAGCTGAAAGGAGCAATAAAGAATCCGGGAAATGATAAATAAACTGATTTAAAAAAAGATTTTCTGAAAGAGCCTTCTCAGAATCCATTTGAGGATTTGCATTTTTATCTCTGAAATCTGTCATATCAGGTAAAAATCCTCTTAAAGAGTAGAATACTTTTCCAGCCAGAAACATCCTATCGATTTATCTAGAGGTTATCATGTTCTCCCCTGAACAAACAACCAAATTAGATCCGATGAGCCAATAAAAAATAAAACCATTAATCATTTGTGTTTCAGCCTGATAAACCAAAATACAATTGAAAAACAGGATTAAACTCTTTATAGTAGTTTTAATATTCTCTGTTCAAACAATTTAAAAAGAGACTGAGTCATGTCTGAAAACAGCATCCGTATATCTCTGATTACCCCGACCTATAATGAAAACGAAAATATACGTTCTTTAACTGAAAAAATTTTTTCTTCACTTAAAAATCACAGCGATATTGATCTGGAATTAATTGTCGTGGATGATAATTCACCGGATGGAACAGGGAAAACAGCTGAAACACTCAAAGGAAGATTTCCGGTCAAAGTAATACACCGCTCCCGGAAATCAGGTCTGGGAAGCGCTGTATGGGAAGGATTTGAAAGTTCCGACCGCCCTTTTCTCGGAGTCATTGATGCTGATTTAAGCCATGATCCATCAATTCTTCCTTCCTTGATCTATGCCTTAAAAAACAATGATATTGCCATAGGAAGCCGTTATAATACAGGAAGCCATACCGAAAACTGGCCCTGGTATCGAAAACTTATTTCAAAAACCGGCATTTTTCTCGCCAGAAAGCTTACGCGCGTAAAAGATCCTCTATCTGGTTATTTTTTTCTAAATCGAAATGTAATCAACAACATGACTCTCACATCCCAAGGTTACAAAATTCTTCTGGAAATTCTTGTAAAGGGAAACTATTCAAAATTCACTGAAATCCCTTTTACTTTTCGTAACAGAGAGCTCAATGTAAGCAAACTGAATTTTGCTGAATATTATCTGTTTATTAAACAATTATGTTTCTTTGGATGCAAAAAAATCACTGATAAATTTAAAAAATAAAGTTTAAATCAGATTCACCGGCTTAATGATAGATTCACACATTCGCTTGGGAAACCCTTCAAATAACACCATAGAGTCCCGATTTTGGAACTCTACAGTGATTATTTAAAAATGTTTAAACCTTTGTTTCAACCAGCCGTTTTCTGGAAGGTACTGCGTCCAGAAGAGACTTAAAGATATGCACGACTTCCAAAGAAGTTGTCTGAGGTATTGTTTCTTCAATTAAAGCAGCCATAAGGAGAGTCTTCGGAGCCTTAAAGTTCTTCAGTGCTGTCATAAATGAATCCAGAGATATTTTCCCTTCCCTGCCGAGTTTATCTAATCCTGTCATTGCCTCGGGACTTTCCAAAGCCGACATCAGTATATTAACGACTTCCGTATTCTTCTTTCCTGACTTTTCCAGCAATCTTGCAAGAGCGAGTTTTTTCGCTGCGTTACCATCACTCAGAACAGTAAGGATCATTTTTTCAAAGGTTGCATCGAGAACGCTGCTATAATCGCGGATCAGTTTGGAAATTTCATCTTTAACTCCTTGGGACAACTCAATCTCAGGATTATCGAGTGTTGTTAAAATAATATCAGGATGAGTCACAGCCATTCTGATAAAAAGGGCTGTTTTAGCTTCTGTGAGTTTCTTTCCCTTCAAATCTCTGGGCATGAGATCATTCATTGTTTTTTCAAACAAAGGATCAATATTTTGAGTTGAAGAAAAGAGAGTATCTATCGAACCCCTTAAATCTGTATCTGAAACCAAGGTTCCTTCTTTGGAAACCACCTGATAAAAGTCCTTCCATTTGAACTTGGCCACCACATCCGGAGAAAGCACTCTTTTCAATTTTAAAAGGGTTATGGCCTTAGGATCTCCAGCCCATATTCTTTTGAGAATCCTGGATACAACATCCACAGATTCAGAAGCCGTGACTTCAGCATCTGTCTCTGTATCTACCTTTATTTCAGGAAGTTTTTTTTCTTCTTTCACTTCAGGCTTTTCTTCGGAAGGTCTTATTTTTTCTAAAGAAAAAGAAAGCGCAGCATTATAATCTCTAAAACGTGGTGTTCCAAAAATACGGATCATAATCGCATTCAGTAAATCCCCTTTTTCGGACTGCTGCAATAAAACTTTAATCAGACCATCCATTTCTTCCAGGTGTTTCATAGTCTTATCCACTTCATCAAAATTATCTGATTTCAATCCCTTTTCAACAGCCGCTTTATAGAGATCTGCACTCGTGGCATAATTTTCACTGGTTAAATCCACACCCTGTAATTTCATAAGATCCTGAATGGGATTCAGTGCATTCTCATACTTTTTAGCAAAATCTTTATTTAACTCAAAAGTTTTAAACAAGAGGGATAAGAAAGCAGGTGCATCTGTTGGCCGTAAATTGTTATCAAAAATCATTGTTTCCATATTTTCCATAAATTGATCGTTAACAGCCGGAGAAATCCCTTTCACGCCCTTATCAAGCTCCTGCCTTCGTTTTTCAAGGGTTTCTCTATATTTAGCAAGAGATTTATCCAGAAGCGCTTTATCTTCTTCTTTTTCGATTTTTTCCTTCATAAAATCCCAAAGAAGCCTGTTCCCTCTTAATGCCTCAATCACAACAAAATCCTTAAATGTTCGCGGATCTGTTTCCCTCATTTTCAGTACATCAAGGATAAAATCTTCAGAATAATAAGGAGTCAAAATCTCCTTCAATTCAATATTTTCAATGGCTGTAATTGAAGAATCTTTAATCTCAGGATAATTTCTCCTGTTCAGATACTGGGAAAGCATTCCCATTTTTGCCAGTTTAAGACTGATATTTTCATCTTGATCAGGAACTAAATCAAAAATCCGCTCAATAAAAGAAGCCTGACGGAGCTCAGATAAAAATGCCCCATAACTTGTAGAAACGATATCCAGAAAGCTATCCTGTTCATCCATAGCATTCAGCATTATCACTTCACGACCTCTTTTCTGCGTCTTTTCCTTATATTCTTTTCTATCCGTGATCTTATCCCACCTCATCAAACTCTTCCAGATAATCCCGATTGTTGCAAAACCTGAAACAGAGGTTAAAAGGGGTACCAGATAGCCGTTAAAAAACAGGGGCGGCAAACCAAAAAATGAAAACACGGCCAGCCCTACAGACAGGATTCCGGAAACTGCAATAGTTTTCGGCCAGCTCAACCCGAAAGACCGAAGCGCAAAAAGGCCGGAACCGAAGGCAACAGCGGCAATAATAGCCAGACTGAGCCAGGGTACAGTCATTCCGGCAAATAACGTTATATAAGGCACCAGATGATAAACCGCAAACATAACAGCAATAGGTAAAGCCGCAATACCCCAGAACCAGTGCCGCAGGTAAATCAGTTCTTCCCCACCCGGCTTGCTCATAATAGAACGCATTAATACCCCGAGCGTATTATCCAGAAAATCATAAAGGCGTATCAACTTCTCACCACGCCCCTGCTGACTTACTTTTTTCCCATTGATATCAATGGACGGGGTAGGTTTTAACCATTTTGCTTTCACATTTTCATCGCGCAGTATAATGGAGAAAGGCCAGTAATCATGAAGCCACCAGCTTAAAGAGAAAGCCTCGGGATCAACCCGAGTCGGCATATATCCCAGTTCCCTTAAATAATATTCCAAACGCTCCCAATCCTTCATGGTTTTTAAAGTTTTAAGACGGAGTAAAAGCTCATTCACATAGCGGGAAAAAAGAGCTTTTGTAATAAGGCCTTTATCTCTCATCAGCTTAAGATTTTCAATCTCCTGTGCTGCCTGATTAAGAGAAGGAAGAATTTTTTTATCAATATCATCAGCAGGTAATGAAAAATCTATAAAAGCAAGCTCTTCAAAAGAAGGAATATAGGAAATACCCTGCCCTGCTAAATTCTGTCCGATTTTTTTAAAAGCTTCCTGAGTTTTCTTGAATCTTTCAGTCTGACCCATGATAGTGTTAACCATAACATCCACACTGGTTTTGGCATCTTTTATTGCCATAATCATTTCATTCACAGCGTTTATATACTCGGATTTCACAATCTGATCAGTATATGGCTCAAGGGAAAAAGTTTTTTTCAGTTTGCCTTTGTCGTTTTCATTGATTTTTTTCAAAACTTCATTTTTCAAAACTTCATTGAAAACGTTTTCCACGGACAGCAATTCAATATATTTCTTAAGAAGAGTGAGTTCTTCTTCTACATCTGTTTCAGACATCTCAATCATCTGATCAAGAGTCAAGGGAGCAAAGGTATAGTTTACATTCTCCACGGTAAAATCTTTCGTTGACCGCTCAGAAAAAGCCTTATTAAACTCCTCTGTTTTCAAAGTAAATTCTTTAAAGTACTTTTCATTAAAATACTTTTCACGCCCCAGCTGAGAAACAATCAATGTAACAGGCAATTTTAAATCAGGATTAATCAAAATATTTCCAAGTCCTTCATTCATTAAAGCGGTAAAATCCTCTGCAATCGCTAAGGTTCTCTCATAAGAAGTTTCCTGTTTCAAAATTTCTGTCTTTAAGGTCATCTGTTCCATAACGCCGTTAATAGCAGCCATTATATTGACCTTGGAATTAAGATCCTTTGAAGTGTCAAAATATTCCATCAATTTTTTTCTGAAGGCTTCAATATCCGCCTCTTTCAGATCAAATGAAATATCAAACACTTTTAAAACATCCCCGCTTCCTGCCTGATTCTTCATAACAGCAATAAAATTATTCAGAAGGGTATTCCATTCCTCATTTAAATCAGCAGATATTTTAGAGTTAATAGATTCCTCAGATCCTGCGTTCAAGGCATCGGAAAACTCAGTATCTTCTTTAGAGAGCGCTTCTCCCTCTTTCAAACTCCTAATTTTTCCATTAAGGGTATCCATCTTATCAACGGCATAATTTTTATATTTTTTCAGCAGATTAATCCGGCTCATCAGGTTTTTAACTTCCGGCGCAAACCTGACCTTTAAATCAAATTTCTCAAGATCGATTTCCTTTTGCAACCGAGCAATATTTTTCAGTATTAACTCCTGAGGTTTATTATTCTGAGCAGCAAGCTTTAAAAGAAAATTCTGTTCATCAAGTTCTTTTTTTAGCTTCCATAAAGCCTTTTCAGCTTCCTTCTGTATGGATTTGACAAGATCCTTTCTTGCTTTCGTTATTTCTTTAACCTTAGCCTCTAACACCGTTCTTGAAGCTTCAGGAATATCCTTGCGTCCCAAAATACTCTCCATATCCTGAACAATCTGCTCAGATGCCCATTCAGCACTGGTTATTCCTTCATTATCAGGCATCCCCCCTGTAATCTCAAAAATATCAATGTTCTGATCGATAATATTAAAAAATTCAATATACATGGCTGTTGGATGGGTATCCAGATCCCCCATTTTTCCAAACAGAAACTCTTTGTACTGAGCCCCGTTATTTGTCGCTGAAGCAACCAGCGGATCATTAAAATATTCCGCAAAGGGATTCTTTTTACCTTTATAAATTTTTTCCATCCTTAAAAGTTTGTCAAAATTCACCAGGTGCCGTTGCTTTTTTTCTTCCTTGAATTTTTGAAGAGGTCCTTTCAAGGCATACACACCTGCACCTATAAAAAGACCTACACCCAACCCGATCAGGGTGTTTGGAAAAATCAGAGAAGCAAGTATAAAACTGCCGAAGGCAAAAACTCCAGCATTTTTAGCCAATCCAAAAACTCCTGAATAAAAGGCATCTTTCAACCCCTTTAAGAACGTTTGTGCTATTACCTTAGGCCCGAACAAGCTTATAAGCAAAACGACCAGGACACCAATTATAATAACCGGGATCAAAACAGGAGGAAGAGAAAGTCCCAAAAACAAGGCCACCATAACCAGTACTGTTGAGCCCAGCACTCCCAGCATAAAAAAGGCTGTTTTTGCATCTGCTTTCTGGAAGCCTTCAAGCCCGGGAATCTTCTGTATAAGCTTCTTCCAAAACTGATCCCATCCACCGCGGCCCCAGGTTGTTGATTCAAACATATAATGAGCAAAGGTCCACATAATAGGAACAAGCCAGATCGGAGCCCATAAGGCGAATAAATAGGGATGAAACGGTGCAACCCCAAGCATAATGACCGTCCAGAGGGCACCGTAACGGATATTGTAAAAATGTCTTAAATAGATCATTCTCCAATCCCTTGAAATCTTCTGAGGCGCCCCTTTTCCACCGGTTTTTACAAAAGCAGTCACTCTTTTTGCACCCTTTTTACCTACGGATAAATCATATTCAATAAGCTTCATAATAAAGAAAGGATACATGCGTATCACCACTTCCCATATGGTAATACCAACAGCGCCAAACCACATCATAAGCCTGGAAAAACCTGAGCTAATTCTCCCGAAAACTTTATCGGTAAAACTCCAGTCCCTGTTAATGACATTATTAAACAGCAAACCAAAACTGATGGTCTGAGAAAGAAGAAGTCCTCCTGCCCACATTCCCAGGGTTAAGCCCAGAAAAGGATTCAGCATAAAGACAAAACCCGCAATCCATAACAGGGCAAGATACTGAATGATGTAAGGTTTCTTCAGGTAGAAAAACAACCCTGAACCACCGGGGCCATAAGTACCGAAGCGCTCCGCAGCGGATACGTCCTTTGAGTACATCATTTTCTGCGACATACCGCTGAAAGCCAGTTCACCGGAATCTCCTGACCATTTATCCATGGGGGCTTTTGCCTCACCCAGATTGGAACTCAATCCTTTCCCATGTCTGAAATAATTGGCTTTACGAACTTTAAATCCGAATACGCGATACATCATGGCGCCCGCAGCATCTTCGGCGACGTAACTGTCTCCGGCCAGACCTTCGTACTGCATAACGGCTGCAGTTCTCTGAGTCAATTTACCATAAGCCAGAAGGGAATCTGTAAGCTCTTTGGATAATTGAGAATGATAGGTAAACGCATTTTCACCGTCAGAAGTACTTTTTCCGGTAATACTCAAATTCCTTGTCACATAATGCTCAATATAAGGAACCTGAACACCCAGTCTCGGATCATCAATATATTCCCGGGCCATGGAAGGCATTGCCCAACCATCTTCAAGTCTTAAATGCATGTCCGCATCCCAGTTATAAAAGGACTCCCCCGTTACCCAGGGCATACCTGCCGCAACAGCAGAATATTTAAATACTCTGAACACATCGACAAAATAATCATCTTTATTACGGGCAGCACCGCCAACTCCCACATGAGCTTGAAGCCAAAGTAAAAAGGCTTTCATATTCACCGCCATCAGCACTAATTGTATCACTTCCTTATCATCACCATCTTCCTGCCCCCAAAATTCACCTTTAGCATTGGGATAGTACATTTTTTCACGTTTATGATAAGCCTTAATATCATCCAGGGTAATAGGTCTTCCAAGACGCTCCCTTTCCCGGCGGAGTTCATTGACATAATGTCTCATATTCGGAATCTTGGCCATAAAATGAAATTTCTCAATTTCCGTCAAAAGTTTCTTCTGAAGCACTTCATAATCATAATCTTTAGAATCGGGAGTTAAAGAAGCCAACCTGATCTGATTTCTCTGAATACACCAATCCATGATTAATTTTCTGGCTTCAGTGTTGATGCGCATGGATAACCTTGGTTCATCCTTCTCATCTGTTTTATTATCTACAAGGCCCTTGCCCTTTTCTTCCATTTTCTCAAAACTCATCAGTTTGGCTTCATCATCACTGATTTGTCCTTTATCTTTCAGATCTTTGATAAGGTTCAGCCATTCCTCTTGATTGTCCTTTGCTATGGCGTAAATCTTTTTCCCCATCTCCTGACTTCTTAAAAGAAAAGATTTACCCGCTTGGCCAAAAGCAAAAATTCTTTCTTTCTTAATAATATGCTGAAATTTCGCTTCAGCCGCCGGGATCGATTTTTCACGAATCGTCCAGGATCGTAATTTCTGAAAATAAGAATCTTCAAAAATATTTTTCTTGGACGGATCTTGTTGTTTCAATGTCTGAATCTGAGCCCATGTCAAAACGGGTAATTCTTCATCATTTATTTTTTTAAATTCCTCTTCCTGTTGGCTTATTTTTTCAAGATTGTGCGGTTCCTGAAGTTTTAAAGTTTCAAGACGGACGCGAGCCTCATTGAGTCTGATCTTCTTCTCCTCCTGCCCTATTTTTACTGCAAAAGGAGATTCCGGATCCTCAAGCAGTTTTCTGGCAATCTCAAGGATCTCAGCTTCATGCTGCTGCCTGGATTCAATAGAATAAGCTTCCCGGGGAGGATTTTCTTCTTCGGCTTTTGCTTTAGCCTTTTCAAACAGTAATTCTTCAGCATACTCAAAAATCTTATTGATATTTTCAACCTTGGCAAATTCCCGTTCAAGGTAATTACCAATGATCCACTGGTAAGGTTTTACCATTCTGTCCGCAGTCAATTGGTTGGTACGGACAGACTGAAGCCTTTCATTTGCCCAGCGAGTAACAATATCCCGGGCTTTCTCGTTTCCGCTTAAAGGTATTTTTGTGTAATTGACATCAAAAACTGAGAGCAGTTGTTTTTTCTCATTTTCATTAATAATGTTTTTTTGCTTCATTTCATCAACCATCAGCAGATATTCATCCCGATAGGCGTGAGAAAGCATCCCCAGACGGGTTGTGGTGTCTTTATTCACTTTATTAAAAGTCATCTTATTCAGAGAATCATAATCGAAGGAAAAATCTTCTGTTGCCGTTACGGCCTGAGCTGTAACAGAAGCCAATGATGAGGGACTATCCGGTGTAGCCGGTCTGTCATGACGATACCAATCATTAGCCCATCTGCGGATACGCAGTTTGGCAACATTTGTCGTTAATGTTTTAGGTAACAAAGAAGTCAACTCTTCCTTGAATTCTTTATTTCCCGGTTTCTCAAGATCGCTTAAGGATGTAATGCCCTGTTTCTTGAGTTCCCTTACTTTATTCACATAAGCTTTAAATTGCCAGTATTCCTCACTGCTCAGCATGGATACAAAAAGATCTCTCTCAAGACCGTCTCCCAACTTTGCGGAATCTCCCCACTCCTCATCTAAAAAGAGCTCAAACTGATTCAGGCGATCTTCACCTGAAGTCTTTCCGGTTTCATACTTTTTAAAATCATCAAAAAACATTTCATTAAAGCCCTCCCTGCGGATGCCTTCATAGGAAATAAAATGATTTACATCATTTTCCTTCATGTATTTTTTTACCACAAAGGCTTTACCGATGAAATCAATAGCAGGTATACTCAGCCGGAACGACATCCAGAGCAGAAGAAACATTGCGACTTTCGCAGCCCCTTGAATAACAACAGATGTCAAAGGAATACTGAGATTGGTAATTAAAAAGGATAATTTAAAAATCATAGCTCCTCCGGTTAAAGCGGGAAGTGTAAACAAAAATCCTAAAATCACAAATACCGCTAAACTGCCTGCGATAATGAAAAATTTAGTTCTTGATTCAGCCTTAACCCAGTGTTTTCCGGCATAGTAAATTCCCAGAGCCGCAAGCACTATCAAAGGAAGTGCCCATAAAATTACAGGAGCGGTGAAAGTCAGAGCCAGCGAGGATACGGCGGCCTGAATAATTCCGTTGGGTAAAAGAACATTCATCATTAAAAAGGAAAGTGAACCGAATACGATATTCCAGAAGACACGTTTCTTGGTTTCCGTCCGTGTTGCCGCATCAGCGCCTTTGGAGAACACAGCCTGACGGGTTCTCTTATCTGAAAGAATGCTAAAAATAGATCCCGTAATCATCTGCTGAATAGTCGATCTGGATTTCACCCTGTTAAACTGAGGCAATTCCTTCTGCACGGCTTTGACAAAAACCCCTAAGTGATTTTCAACAAAATTTTCCATATCCTTGTCGGACATGATTGCGTTAATGTCGCCATTACCTAGATCTCCGATCCTTTCCAGAATACTGAAGGCATGTGCCTTGATATCTCTGACTTTTCTCAATGTGTCTTTTGAAAGAGCCCCCGTATCATGCATTCCTTTGCCATATCTGAACAGGTCATTCATATCTTCATACTGAAAGAAATATCTCCACAAAGTTGACGGGACATCCACTTCTCTCATGGACTGCAGAACTGACCCTGATCCTTTTCCTTCAACATATCTTCTGAAGGCGACAATAAAAAAGTTATAATAGGTTTTAGTCATAGGAATTACCTTACTTCCATCTCCCTTACGGATAAGATCTTTTGCTCTTTCCAGAAGGTACTCATCCATGCGGCCTTCTCCATTCAATGTCTTCATTTCCAATTGAAGAAGTTTTCTTAAAACATAATCCTCATAAGGCTCTGTGCCGAAACCTTTTTCAGTCACTGAATCAGAATAGTAGTTTTCAACCCAAATTCCACTTTCAGATTTTATTCCTTTGGAAGGACCGCGCAACCCGCCACGTTCAATAGCAAGTTTCTGGATCTGGTCAATAATCGAAATCTCAATGTAATCAAGAATGTTATCCCAATCAGCCATATTTCCGTCTGAAACGGGGACAACCAGCTTACCGTTTTTATCTTTATACAGCTGTTCGGCTATTTTAACGGCTTTGTCTCTCAAAATGTTTTTTACATGAGGCCTCATTATCCCGGTCATAGGATCCACATAAGCAGCATAATAAAGCTTGTCTCTTAAAAGACTGTTGAAATTCTCAGGCGTTAAAACATTTGATTCAATGTTTGAAAACTCCCGAAGGACGGATGTAAGTTCTGAAGGTCTTAAAATCCCGGAGCGCATCATGTCCAGGATAAAGATTTTTGTGTCTTCCGTAACTCCACTTCTGTCTAAAATATTTCTTAGTTGAGGAGACATCCGGCTGAGTTCTTCTCCGGTAATCTCTTCCCTGTTATTAATGAGTTCATTAAGGCTCTCTATCCCGGCAGCCAATGAATCTCCGGAAATAATGAGTTCCCCCGGATGAATGTCTGCTTCCCTGGGATCAAAAACCAGCACCTTCTTCAGGGCTTCAATCTTTTTATCCACCTGACTCCTGTATTTCGCATCAGGATTTTCCGCGTATATCGCATTTTTTATCTTGTTAAAGATATCCTCTTCAGTAACTGCAGGCATATCCTCTCCCATGGCTTTCCTTGGAATCAGCTCTCCTCTTCTCTGCAGATCCTGAATGACTGAATATTCCTGCTTCATAAGCTTCATATTTTCAAAATCATCAATTGTTGCATCCTGCAAATATAACTTCTTTTTTCCGAAAACTTTTAAAAGTTTTTTCGAGAAAAATTTTTGAATTAAAAACATAAGGAAAGTTAAGGCTATGCCAAAAACCTCAATGGGACGATCGGTGATAATCCGTTTGCACCAGTCACCAAAAGCTTCCATCTTTGAAAGCCGCTTTAATTCCTCTCTTTTCTCAAGCAATGTATTGGGAACCATATCAGGAATGGAAATAATATCTTTCTGATCGCCTTGCCAGCTCATTTCAATAGATTTAGACAACCCTGCAATATTCGCGATCTTCTTAAAGAAATGGATGGTTCCCTGCCAGATTAAATTGGATTGCAGGGCATCCGTAATCCTGTAATCGGTCAGCTCTTTATTTGTCTGTTTTCCCAAAGCATTAATCTGCCTGAAAACCAGATTCCCGTTATTAACAATATAGATTTCTTTCTCTATCATTTCCATTTTCTGTGCTTTGTCTTCAGTCCAGGTTCGTGCAAGCACCTCGCCTTCCACATAAATTTCGATATCTCCGCCATGGTGAATGTAGTCAACCGTATTCCTCAGCTCAGTCTTCAGGAGAGGCCTGTCAGGGTTCTCTTTGTCCTTAAAACCCAGAACCCTCATTTTCACATGATAGACTTTGACCAATTCTTCCTTATAAGAAGGTATCATGGCTTGTTTTTCAGCATTCCATTCATAGCCATCCGATCTCATCTGAGTTGAAAAACGTGGAATATTATCCTGGGAATAAATACGGAGAATCTGAGGAGGTGAGCCATAGTGGTGTTGGGTAAATGTCCAGCCATTTGCACCGATTCCAACATATTCAAGATTGAATTCGTCTTTGGATGAAGTCGTAAGATTAAGTGGAACAACACGATATACCTTATAATTCTGGTTAAAATGATCATTTTCAATATGATCAAAAACTTCAATCGTCCGCATCTGAATTTTGTCCATACTGGTTGTGAGCCAATGCGCATTACTGGGGATCCCAAGCTCCCCTCTTTTCTTTTCCAGGGACATCAGAGCCTCAACAATCTTATCCAGATCAGAGCCAAATATATTCTTAATATCCTGATAACGAGAATACTTGCTTTCAATATAGGACAGGGCATCCGCTTTATCCTGTGCGCTCATCTGATTATCGTCCTGTATTCTTTTTTTCTCATTATCAATTAGCGCCCAGATATCGTTCAGGAGCTGAGTAAAAGAACCGGGAGTTTCGGCAGAAATATTTTCTATACGCGCTTTCATATTCATGAGTTTTTTCTTTTCAGCAAGAAGTTCATCTTTTGCTGTTCCGGACGCAGTTTCCAGCTGAACATCAATTCTTGCGATCATTTCATATACGAAATCTGAATCCATTTCCCTTACCCAGTCTTTGGTAAAGAAAATTCCCTGTTTTAAATACTCCTTCTGATCCTTTCCAAAAAATTTCTTTTCAAAAACATCTTCAATAGGACGATCAGCAAGAAGCGCCATATTCTCTTCTTTAATTAATTCGAATGAATTCTGACGGACATCTCCTGTTTCGACATTAACATACTGATAATCCATGGTATGAGAACCTCGATTGTATGAACCATCATAATCCAATTCTCTGAATTTTTCGAGGTAACGCACAAATAAAACCCTTCTGTTTAATACATCCGATGCTCTTTGTTGGGAAGGCAGAGACTGATTTTCAGAAATCAGGGAAAAAACATTATAAGTCTCATTGCATAAAAGTGCAGAAAGAGACCGGAAATTCAGATCATAATTAAACTGGTATTCTAATTGATCCTTCATCCCTTTGCGGTAATCATCCTTGATCAGAATATTTTCCTTAAGCAAACGGGCAATAACCTGCTCCACAACCGAGTCATCAAGGAATATAGGTTTTAAGACTTCCTTCAGCTGAGCTTCACTCAGATACTTCGGCTTCATAATTGTCATTCGGGAAGGGCGCTTATCCTGGTAATCCACATCACGGTTCACTCTGCCCTGCTTGAAATCTTCATTTTTTATTCTATGGCTTTCAGAATTGGAAATAAGACCTGAAACTCCCCATACTGAGCGTTCATCAAAATGATTTATTTCTATGTCTTCAGCTTCACCCGCGGTATTTAGACGCAAATGCATGTAAAGACGACCTTTTCCATCTCTGACTTCCCACCATCTGTTCTGCATCATATCTGAGACGATATATTTAGGGATCTTCTTAATGCTATATTTCTGGATTTTAAGTGCTTCAAAGTCTGAAGCGTTCATTGTTTTTACCGGCTGCTTATAGGCATCCAGGAGAATAACTTGGGAGCCTTCATATCTGTAACTGTAGATAAACTCCCTATGATCTCCTCTTAAGATCATTCTTTCTCCATTTTTTTCATAAATGTAAACACCCAAAGGATCAGACTCTTCGGTCGGATATTCTTCGATATGCCATTGGGTCTGAGATGTGCTGAATTCAGGTTTGGCGCCTGTACCCTTGCGATATTGATCAATGAACTTTTCAATATTGATTTGTGATGCATCAAGGCCGTAAATATACTGTTCAAAGGCGGAATTATAAGCATAGTGTTCAGAGGCATCCGCGTTATTCAAGATACTGGTAGCAGTTTCTCCTTTTCCGATTTTCTTTAAAAACTCTTTCCACTTATCAAGATGGTTGAGATCAGAAGGCAAAAAGTCATCCGGAAGATTATTCTCAAGATAATAAACTTTATCATCATCAGGAGAAATTTTTATAATTTTTAAAGATATCAGTCGGTCGATATCCTTCATTGCAAGTTCTCTGTCACCATAAATACCGACAATTTCATCCTGGGTCATCATCGCAACTGTATACATGGAAAAACGGACCCATTGAGGACGGAATTCATTCCCGAGCATGTCTCCCATAATTTTAACTCTTAAACGTCCATATCCGTCTTTTACCTCATCCCAAACCAAACCGGTCAAATTATCCTTAATACGGTATTTAATATATCCATCTTCCGTCACCTGCATGCCGGACGATGACTTTGTCTGACGTGAATCACCAAAAACAGTTGATTTCACAAGACGGGCATCTTGCTCCTGGTAGGCGCTTAAAGGCTTATAATTAAATTTGAAGCCGCCCTTCTGTGCGTTCATTACAGGCATTCCGCTTTCGTCCAGCACGACTTCTCTCTTTACTTCATAAGATGCTGCCTGATGGGTAAAGCCCAAAAGGCCTTCCGGAGACAGATCATCATATCTATTGATTTCAACCATTGTTCTGCTGTCCGGGATGTCATCGGTTTCTTCCCTGTATTGATTCAGTTCATCCTGTCCCTGATAGGTGGCAACCATGCGCCCATACCCTTCATCTTTTACTTCCTCCCAGGAATTCCATGAACGGACGTCGGAAATGTGATAATTTAAAAACCGTGCACGGGTATTCGTTCCCCGAACCTGCGGATCCTGAAGTTCATTTACAAAACGTCCTTCTCTGAGAATTTCACCTGTCGAAATATCATAACTGGTACTTTTATCTGCGATACCTCGAACATTAATCAGGGCTCTCTGATAATCATTGTCATCCCATGATTTAACCTCCTCGGAATCCACATTCAATTTTGAATAAAAAGAGACTTCATCCGTTAATTTCACAAACCGCCCCTTAAATTCCTTGGTATTCATATCATGATATCCTGCAAACTTCTCAAGAATACGGCCGGCAACATTTTTAACCTCATGCCAGGAAATTTTAAGCAAATGATGCCTGATCTCATAGGATGTATTAAAATTCTTATCAACCTCAATCAGAGTAGCGCTCTTTAAAATGTCTTTTTCAGTATAATCACTGAGTGACTTTTTACTATCATTCCAGGCCACCACAATGGAACTCGAAGCAAATCCGACCTTGGCATAAACAGCATAATCCTTCTTGATCTTGCGAAGGCTCTCAATCTGAGCTTCCATTTCAGCCTTCTGTTCAGGAACAACACTTTCTTTGATCTGTTGTGTCAAATCCGCGATACGGGCGTCAAAATCTGCTGCATCATATCTGGTGATTTCCATTAAAACTCGCTTGAATACTCCATTTTCTATTTTGCCCATGATTTTCCCAACTAGGATACCATTGATGTCACGTACTTCCTGATAAGTGGTGTCCCCAATATAATTATCTATCTGAGTCAGGGTAATTGAGGAGCCAAATAATGCCTTCACCTGTTCCAGCTGTCTTGCTTCCTCTGCGTTATCCCTTCCGGTGATCCGCTTTGAATGGGCGATATTGCGATAATACTGTTCCTCTGCTGTCCATTCACGGTTCTCCACCTTATTCCTTAAAATAAATTCATGAACTTTTTTTGATTTATCATAATTCCATTGAATCTCATCCCTGTCTCCGTATATTTCATAGCGGTCACTTTCAATGGCCATGCCGTAAAATCCGTCTTTGGTCTGATTGTCATAGGTGGGAATCTCAGCCATCAGCCTGACAAATTTTTTCTTGTCGATTGTCAGAAATCCTTCATGCCTTGCAATGGTGCGGCCCATATAATCCTTTACCTCTTCCCAGGCAAAAGCGGAATCGATGACTTGCCCATTCAAATCTCTCTTTTCCGTCTGACTCCAGCGGTTACGGTAAATCATGGTTCCCTGCTTTATGTCTCTCTGATCAAATTTACCATCTCCATTTTCATCCACCAGTTCTGCATCAGAGATAAGCGTCCTCCCCATATAATCAGAAAAATGTACCTTACCCGGAATATAGGCATAAACTTTAGTACGGACAGCAATACCGACCTCCCCCAGTATTCCCTGATCGTACTCATAGAGAGTAATCATTTCCTGAAATTTTCCAGCATCTTGACTCATGCTAATTAAAGCCAGGGTTCTGCCCTGATTATCGACAATTTGAATTTCTTTATTCCATAGTCCATTGATGAATTTTTCAAGATGAATTTCCTTAAGTCCGTCCTCACGCTGAACAATTTTATCTGTTTTTCCCATTAACCCGGCTACTCCATCCACAACGCTTTGATCAATGGTATGATACGTAGAGCCGGTAATTTTTTCGCCGCTTGCATCATACTTATAGCGAGTAACCGTATTAAGCAGGTGAGTTTCAACAAGGAAACCCTGATAATAGACTTCTGTTTCGCTTTTAAGCGTTATTTCATTATTCACCTTCACCCGCTGAGAAGCCGGTATCGAAATATCCGTTTTAAACTGATTTGAAAGCGTTTGATTGCGTACAGCAGGAGAAGACTCAAAAGTTAATGTCTGGAGGATCGTTTTATTGTCCTGAGCATAAACAAGAGCAGACTCAGCTATTCCACGAGCATCATAACTGTATACCGTTCTTTTCTTTTTTCTGCCATTATCCCACAGGCTTCTTTCCATAAGATAACCGCCGTAGGCGATTTCCAGCGTCTGGGTCTTAGTTCTGAGATCTGTAGTAAGAATTTCGCTCTGGATCACATTCTGACCTTTTATCTCAATTTCCTGAAGCGTGATTGTTCCTTCCTTCAATTCTCTGATAACGGTCCCATCCAACTTTCTCTGGGTCATTCTAATCGATAACGGAAGGCCATGGATGTCATAAACTGTTTCAGTAACAATAAAAGAGGGCTCAAGAGCATCCTGCATAATCTCCAAAGGCACCTGGCTGGAGCTTAATACGTTTTGTCCAAAAGAATTAAATGTTTTTCTAACCGTTGAGCCTGTCACTGCATCAATCACATCAACAAAGGTAAGACCCTTGGAGGAATTGAACGAGAAATTATTGGAAATTTCTACAATCTGTCCTTTCTGAATATCATATTTATTCACTTCCGGTGTGCCGGCAAGGGCATAAGTGATCGAACGATCCGGCTTTCCACTGGAATAAAAATTCTGAGTGACCTTTGTAATGGGAGTAAGAACTCCGTTACTCAAAATATTCTGGGTGTCGCGGGTTTCTATGGTTCTTCCAAAAGAATCCATAACTGTAAAAGATTCATGGGTTTCACTGACATAAGGCTGCCGGATGGAAACAGTGGTGGTTACATTTTTGTTTAAAGCCAGCTCAGCAATTCTCTGATCTGTCAGGGAAGCACGGTCAAAAACCTGTCTTTTTCTTTCAATGATCTTACCTGATTCAACAGGTTTTACATCTGCTTTGGTTTTAAAATCACGGTTTGCCAGATCCATAAGATCAATGCCCGCATAAATCTCATATTCCTTTAAAAAACCGCTCAGATCACCTTCACCCTTGTAATCATAGAAATACTTTGAAACTCTTATTTCAGGTGTCGCACCCGACCGGTTTTCTATTTCTGTAAAAAACTTGGTGGAACCGCGGTAATAATCCCTTGTCTCCACTCCTGAATTTTCATTTCTTATTTTTCGAACGGTCATTCCCAGATTGTAGTCAAAGGAAGAGGTAAAGCTGCTGATAAGACGCCCCTCCATAGTTTCTTCACGGCCTGAAAGAACTTCACCCACCTCATTATAAGCAATTCTGGTCAGAATTGTTTCAGAATCGGTTTTCATTCCCGTTGAAGTTTCATAAATTCTTTCATAGGTTTGCTGAATGGAAACGGTCTGTCCGAAAAGATTAACCGTTTGAAGCGACACAACACCGGAAGTATGATCGAGAGTGGTCATCCGAACCATACCCGTAGTCAGTTTTTCAAACTTCAGACATTCCTGGATCGGAGCAGGCCTCTTTTCAGAACCATAAGTCCAGTCATAACCCGCTGTCTTAACATAAGTTTTTGAGGATAACGGCCTGGTTTTCGCCCATCCGGTTACCGGTTCAACCGTCCAGTCATAAGTATTCTCCGTCAATGTGGTAATCATTTTGGTTCCGGTTTTTCCGGGCAATTCTGTTTCAATCTCTTCACTCACAGTCATTCCAAAAATGTCAATCACCTGTATCTTTGTCTCCATGGTTCTTGGATTCAAAACATGAACACGGGTGAATCCGTTTTTCAAAGACGCATCTGCCATTACTTTTTGTGTAGAAACAGGTAATTCAGAAACTCTAGGAAGGCCGTTCTGATCAAGCTGAGTTTTGGAATAAACATTGCTTCCTGTCCATAAACCTGAATAACGGTCATAGCTGTTTAAAATCACCCGTGTAAGACCGGAGGAGGCATCCGTTATATCTGTTCTAAGCTTTAAAGAACCTCTCCAGTATTCGGTTTCCATATGACCGTCACCATAAGTAACCTCTCTCTTGGAAACTTTAACCTTCTCGCCTGTCTGTTGATCATACAAATCAACCATTAGAGATTTAAATTCTGATACTTTCCCCTTGGGGGCAATCTGGACATATCCCTGCTGATCTCTGTAAAGCTGAATTCCCAGAGAAATACTTCCCGAGCTGAGCATCCCGGATGAATCATAATTCGACTGATTTACCTGTTGGATAGTGCCGCCTTCACGTATCGGCTTATCCAAGATAACAGATAAGTCCACATTACCGTCCTTATAATGCCTGATTTCATAAACCCCTTTGACCGTATCCTGAACAAGGTTCCAGTTCTTAATATCCGAGGCATTTAAAAAGTTTTCCAAAAGCTCGAAATTCATACCGGGTTGTGATTTCAGCATTAATTCCAGTTCTTCACGGGTTAAAGGTCTTGAAACAGAAAGCGTTCTGCCAGCCAAATCTTTTTCAACCGTTTCCTTGACCTCATCCGTATTTCCTTCGTAGGTGATTGTTGTCTCTCTCATGGAATTTTGAATGCGGATAAGACGACTGCCCTTATACGTTTTAAATTCCACGACACCGCTCAAAGCATTGGTAACCCTGTAGGTGGCAATGGAATCAACACTCCGGTCCTTATATCTGTAATCTCTGAGTCCATAGTCAAAATCAACCAAATCAGCACGTTCCACAACATTGCCGAATTGATCGGTTGTCACAACAACTTTTCTGACCCGGATGGGCTTCCCTGTTTTAAGATCATTGACTATGCCAAATTCCACTCTTGAAAAACGGGTGCGGCTTTCATTAACCACGATCATTCTGTCTCCGCTCGCCTCATACTCCTCGTAACAGGCTTCTTTTGTAACCGGATCATAAAACACTCTGACTTTTCCTTTATCCGGACTCTGTACGGTTTTTAAATCAACCTGGACATTACTGAAAAGATATTTTGAAATTTGATTATCTCCATCATAGGAAACATCAAAATTAACGCTATCCATATAGGTTCCATTATTTTTATCCAGAATTGCAATGGAAGCGACCTTGGTGAAACCTGCAATGTCTTCCTTCATATTAATTCCGCCGATTGTCTGCGGAGTAATATTTGGGCCAACATAATCCAGATAGACAGTCATAAAAGGTAAAACCTGATTTTTACCCATCACGTAAACCGGTTTACTGTCTGTACTGAAAAATTCCAAAACCATTTTTCCGTCTGTAATTTTAATATTGATACCAGACAGATCCGTCCAGTTTGGAATTCCTGACTGAAATTTGGACATTACAGAAATGTTTCTCTGCAAACGAACCATGTCTTCCCTGATCAGATTCATTCTCAGAGTAATCTGAGGATCACTTGTCTCCTTACTTACTTTCTCAAGTCTTTCCAGTTCATTCTGAAAAGCGGTGATTTGCTCCTGAGCATTCAGCATAGCCTTAGTGACAAGGTCTTTAATATAGTCATAGCCCGATAAAGTTCCGTCTCCAAAACGGCTTATCGGAGAAAAAATGTGATTATAAGCTTCCAGGAAGGTTTCAATATCCGGGAAGGTCTTTCCCTCCCCTATGGATAAAGCCATATTCATCAGTTTATCCTGATTGGCAAGTCCTTTAAGCTTCCAGAAAGCCGTTGGGAAGGTAAGGTCATCAACCCCCTGAACAAACTGCGATCTTATTCCGGCTCCCTGACTCATGTCAAAAAGACGTTTTCTGATCTCTACTGCATGGTATACCGCATCCACATAATCTTTAGGTGTGGCATACTGATAATCAAAGCCATACCCTATCGCGTCACTCACCGTATTCAATATGGAACGCATCATGGGCGAAAAAGCTGAATCACCGGCAAAGTTTACTTTTTTTCCTGCGATTTCGGTAAGTCCAAAAAAGTCAGAAATCAGATCAACACCTCTCTGTCCATCTGTTGTATAAGTATTCATGATCTGTTCCTGCAAGTTCAGTTTTTCCAAAAGGGCAGAAATAGTATTTTCAGGAGTTAACTTCGCTTTTTTATAAACACTGGAATCACCGGAAAGAACTTTTCTCTTAAACTCATCCATGCCGAAAACAGAAGCCATCTTAAGATCCAGCCATGAAGTTTCTGTATTATAATCCTCATTATAAATACTGCCGACAAGGATATCCAGTACACCACGGGCTTTTTTGCTTTTTTCCTGGGCTCCGGACAAATTGCTCAGATCCACATTAAACAGACGGTTTATGATTGCAGCCCCGCCTGTTTTGATAGCCGCTTTTGTCTGAATTTCCCAGACAAGACGTTCAATCGTATTTTTAGAGGTCAATATCAGTTTCGTCGTTTCCATTGTCCCTGTATCAATATTATAATTTAATGTTTCCTTCTCTCCGGAATTATAGGTCTCATTATAAATGAAGGTGACAAGATTATCATAAATCGAACGGGCAATTGCGGATTTATTTCCGTTGCCGGTAATTTTATCCAGATCCGTAATCCCATAAAGTTCTTTTAAAGAGTCCTGGACTTTACTTTTCAGTTCCGCCTTGGTTTGAATTTGCCAGAACAATTTATCGACAGTATTGTCTGCGCTTAAAGTCACCTTAACCTTATTCCAGGTTAAATAATCAATATCATAAATCGATACTTCTTTTTCCCCTGAATTATAATCCTGATTATATACCAGACCGCTCATATCATTAAGAATCTGTCTATATATGCGGGCATCTTTCCTGTTATTGGAATCAAAATACCCTGTATTTGCAATTCCGTAAAAAGACTGGATAATATTCGAATTTGCCAGATTCTTCTTATGCAGAGCCCCCATGGTCTGCATTCTCCAGGCTAACTGGCCGACACTTTGATACATTTCAGCTGCAGTGATTTCTTTTATAGTTGCAGTTGCATCTGGATCATCAATATCCGTTATTGAAACCTTAGTAGATTGATGATGAGGTGTAGCAATCAGATCCGCAAAATCATTTAAAATCTGTATAATTTTAGTAGAGTTATCTCCATTACCGAAGATAACATTTATTGAAAGATCAACCTCTGTTCCGTATAAAGCTTTGATGGCTTCATTAAAATCTGAATTTGTCCTGGCATAATCCCTTATTTGTCCCATTAAGGTTATATGTTCAGCTAAAGCCAGAATTCCATCATTTACTCCAGTCATTAAACCATCGCCATAGGGTGCATCGACTTCATAATTTTGAGTTAACGATCCTGTCTCAAAATTCCAATAATTAATCAGCGTTTTTTCATGGTTCGGGGTACGGATCATACTGGTATAGTCTTCTAATACTTGTCTGATCTTCTTCGAAACATCCCCGTTACCAAATAGACTTGCTGAAGCCAGATCTACATCATTGCCGT